>NZ_CP133777.1:2234999-2554284 GCF_034347385.1 Actimicrobium sp. CCC2.4
CGTTCGATGTTGTGCTGGCCGGCTCGCCCTGCGAAAACCTGCTGACGCAGCGCGCCTGGATGATTTGCGACCGCGTCGCCAGCCGCTATCCGGCCGACGCGCTGCTCACCGAACTGGGTGCGCAGGGCTATGCCGCGGCACGGCTCGATGATTTCGATGGCCAGCCACTCGGTGTGCTCTACGTGTTGTTCCGGCAGCCGCTGTTGCGCACGACAGTGATCCGCTCGACGCTACAGATTTTTGCCATCCGCGCCGCCGGTGAAATAGAACGGCAGGAAGCCGACAGCAAGCTGGCCGATCATGTTTCGCTGCTCGACAAGGCGCATGACGCGATCATCGTGCGCGACACCGACCAGCGCGTGCAGTTCTGGAATGCCGGCGCGCAGCGCTTGTATGGCTGGAGTGCGGCCGAAGCGCGCGGCAAGGTCTTGCCCGAATCGCTGCTGGCGCCGTCCGACATCGAACGTATCCAGTCCCAGCTGCGCGACAGCGGCGAATGGATAGGCACGCTGCATCAGCGCCGCAAGGATGGCAGCGTGGTGCTGGTGGAAGGGCACTGGTCGATGGCGCGCGATAGCAATAAGCAGCCGAAGTCGCTGCTGGCGATCGACACCGACATCACCGAACGCACGGCCAACGAGGCCGAAATCCAGCACCTGGCGTTTTACGACAGCCTGACCGGCCTGCCCAACCGGCTGTTGCTACTCGATCGCTTGCAACAGGTGCAGGGCAACCGGTTGCGGTCGCAGCATGCGGGCGCGCTGCTATTCATTGATCTCGATAATTTCAAGACGCTCAACGACACGCTCGGGCATGACATGGGTGACCTGTTGCTGCAGCAGGTCGCGCGGCGTCTGAGCAGTTGCGTGCGCACTGAAGATACCGTGGGCCGGCTGGGGGGCGACGAATTCGTGGTGATGCTGGTCGATCTCGACGAGGGGCCTGATTCCGCCGCCAGCCACGCCGCTGTGGTCAGCGATAAAATCCTGCAGTTGCTGCGCCAGCCCTATCAGATCGCCGGCTGCAACTACCACTCGACGGCCAGTATTGGTGTCACGCTGTTTGGTCCTGACGATACGGTCGTCACCGATCTGCTCAAGCGTGCCGACATGGCGATGTATCAGGCCAAGGCGGCCGGGCGCGACACGCAGCGCTTTTTTGCGCCCTCGATGCAAATTGCCGTCTCGGCCCGCGCATTACTGGAAAGCCAGTTGCGCATGGCGGTGTCCAATCAGGAATTCGAACTGCATTTTCAGGCCCAGGTGCGTGGTGACGGCAAACTGTCCGGCGTCGAGGCACTGATCCGCTGGAAGCACCCGACCCGCGGCTTGTTGTGGCCGGTGGACTTCATCGGACTGGCCGAAGAGAGTGGCCTGATTTTGCCGCTCGGTCGATGGGTACTTTCCGCCGGTTGCGTTCAGCTCGCCAGATGGCAGGCCCACGCCGACACGGCCGATCTGCAGTTGGCCATCAATGTCAGCGCGCGTCAGTTCCGTCATCCACAATTTGTCGCTGACGTGGTCGCGGCGATCGCGCAATCCGGCGTCGATCCGTGCCACCTGAAGCTCGAAATGACCGAGAGCGTGCTGTTCGACGACATCGAGGAAAGTAGTGCCAGGATGACCGAGCTACGCAAGCTGGGTATTGGATTTTCGCTCGATGATTTTGGTACCGGTTATTCGTCGCTGTCGTATCTCAAGATTCTGCCGATCAACCAGCTCAAGATCGATCAGTCCTTCGTGCGCGATATCCAGACCAGCAAGGGTGATGCGGCGATCGCCCGCACCATCGTCAGTCTGGCAGACAGTTTCGGGCTCGAAGTCATTGCGGAGGGTGTCGAAAACGCCGGTCAGCGCGCCTGTCTGGCCACGCTGGGCTGCCACTCCTGCCAGGGATATTTGTTCAACCGGCCGATGCCTGCTGTCGAATTCGAAGCCTTGTTGACGCAGGCGTTTCCGTTTGCGCGGGTGGCTGCCGCCGGAGCTGATTGACCCGGCCCTTTTCGCCGTGATCAATCCACGCATAGCGCAGCCAGCGTCGTAGATACTACGGCTTGGCGATGCGGAGTGGGATCCGCATCCGGTTAGGCAACCGCACCGCGTGGGCACGGTGAAGCCTTGCCCACGCTACGATACTGCGCTAACGCAGTCCGTCAGACGATGGATTGTGTGTGATTGAATTGTGCATCGATGTGATTCGGTGCCGGTGCATTTGCCGGCGTTGACTGCGGGCACGTCATAAAAAAAAGCCGCCCGACACGATATCGAGCAGCTTCCGGGATGACCGTAGCAGCAGTGCATGCCGCCAATTTTCAGACCGGTTTGCGCCGCCGTGCCATAAAACCCAGCAAGCCCAGACCGGCGAGCATCATGCCGTAGGTTTCCGGTTCCGGGACTGCCGAGACAGGTGGTAGCTGATCGATGGCCGAGCTGTAGGCGTGGTAGACAGCAGCGCCGTTACCCAGTCCGCCAAGCGACAGAACGGTGTTCGCGATGATCGGTTGAGCCCAGTGAAACAGCAGTTCGCCCTTGTTGTATTTGACTGCGAGGTAGTCGAAACTGTTTGCAATGCTGAACGACCCTGAGCTGGAGAAACTGAGTCCGCCGGTTTTAACAAATCTCAATGTGCTGTTAGTACCTGTTGGCAGGTTGAACTGATCTTCCAGCAGGCTTTTGATAGCGCTGGCGCTTTGGGCTCCAACGTGAGCACCGTCGTACACCCAGACGGTTTGTGCCGCTACCGGGCCGTAGGTGACGGTCTTTGTACCGGCGCTGAAACCTGTTGTGAGGGGGTTGGATGTTTCTACCCAAGTTGGCGTAGCAGGAGGAGGAGGAGGTATTGCCTGCGCTGTCGACATCATCACCGACGAAGCTGCTATCAAGGAAACGGCGAGTGTAATGTTACGTAATTGGGCCATGATTATTTTCTTGATGGTGATGAGGGTTGAGTGACAGTGTTGCGGTTTGTCTTCTAACGTTACGGACTATCTGCCCTTCTTGTCGTTATGTAAATAAAATATTTAAAAATTAACTTTTATTTGCAATTGCATTGGATTTGCGAGGAGTGCCGGCAGGCTCGATGAGAGGTCGCAGCACCTCGGGGGACCGTGCCTGCGTATTGTCTGCTCCAGCCCGGTTCCGTTTATCGAGCAGCTTTCGGAATTGCGGTCGCGGCAATTGTAAGGTGCAATGCCCTCCGGTTATTGCACCCTACGAATTGCGCGGCCAGTGGGCTTTACTGACCCTTGCAAATGATGGTGGTGACGTATTCGCCGGCGCGGGTCTTGCGCGCTTCGGTCCAGTCGATGACTTGCTGCGCGAGCGCCATCGTCATCACCGATGCCTTGTCCTTGTTGCGGATGAACGAGACGCCTTCGAACGCGCCGGTCTTGCCTATCATTGCCTTGGCGTAAACTGGGACATCCTTCTCGTCGGGGTTGGCCTTGCGCTGGCGGACTTGGTAACGCTGGTCGAGATCTTCCATGGAATGCTCATGCAGGAATTGAAAACACGAAGGATACAAGACATGCAGATCGAACTCTACTACTGGCCCGACATCCAGGGCCGCGGCGAATTCATCCGGCTGGTACTCGAAGCGGCCGATGCCGACTACATCGATGTGGCGCGCGGCGAAGAGGGCATGACGCAGCTGCTCGAGACTTTGCAAAGTACCGCCATCACCCATCCGCCCTTTGCGCCGCCGTTCATCCGCGTTGATGGCGCGGTCATCGCGCAGGTCGCAAGTATCCTGCAGGCGCTCGGAGCGCAACTGGAGCTGGTGCCGTCCGACGAGGCCGGCCGGGCCTGGGTGCATCAATGCCAACTGACCATTGCCGACTTCGTCGGCGAAGTCCATGACACCCATCATCCGGTCGGCGGCAGTGCGTATTACGAGGATCAGAAACCGGAGGCGCTGCGTCGTTCGACTGAATTCCGGCGCGAACGGCTGAGCAAATTCCTGCACTACTTCGAGAGCATCCTCGAGCGCAATCCGGCCGGCGACACCTGGCTGGTAGGGGATACGCTGACCTATGTCGACCTGTCGATGTTCCAGATGCTGGCCGGACTGGGCTATGCCTTTCCGAAGGCGATGGCGCGGGTCGGTGCCGAGGTGCCGCGCCTGCTGGCATTGCAGCAGCGGGTTGCGCAGGTGCCCACCGTGGCGCGCTATCTGCGCTCGAAAAGACGGCTGGCTTTTAATAATGATGATATCTGGCGGCATTACCCGGAGCTCGATGATTGAGGTAGGGTGCGGGGGAACCGATTGATTTCTTCCACTGCCTGATTACCGGATACGGACATTGCATGACAACACCACCTCCTGACCACAGCCAAGCCCTCGATGCCTGGATCGATCAGCACTTCGACGACGAAGTCCGCTTCCTGCAAGCGCTGGTGCGTATCCCGACCGACACGCCGCCCGGCGACAACGCCCCGCATGCCGAACACACCGCCGGCCTGCTGCAGGGTTTCGGTTTCGAGGTCGAACAGTATCCGGTACCTCAGGCCGAGGTCGTTGCCGTCGGCATGGCCTCGATCACCAACCTGATCGTGCGGCGTCGCTACGGCGACGGCAAGACCATCGCCCTCAATGCTCACGGTGACGTGGTGCCGCCGGGCGAGGGCTGGAGCGTCGGTCCGTATGACGGCACCGTCATCGATGGCAAGCTGTATGGCCGTGCCTCGGCGGTCAGCAAGAGCGACTTCGCCAGTTACACCTTCGCGATGCGGGCACTCGATGCGTTGGGCGTGGCGTTCAACGGCAGCGTCGAACTGCACTTTACGTACGACGAAGAATTCGGCGGCGAGCTCGGCCCCGGCTATCTGTTGCGTCACCAGCTGACCCGCCCCGATTACCTGATCGCCGCCGGTTTCAGCTACCAGGTTATCAACGCGCACAACGGTTGCCTGCAGATGGAAGTGACGGTGCACGGCAAGATGGCGCATGCGGCGATTCCCGACTCCGGCATCGATGCACTGCAAGGTGCGAATACGATTCTCACTGCCCTGTACGCGCAGAACCAGCGCTACAAGGCGATTCGTTCAGGGGTCACCGGGATCACCCATCCCTACCTCAATGTCGGCCGCATCGAAGGAGGGACCAATACCAACGTCGTACCGGGCAAGGTCGTGTTCAAGCTCGATCGCCGCATGATCCCCGAAGAAAATCCGGTCGAAGTCGAAGCCGACGTGCGTGGCGTGATCGCTGAAGCTGCTGCCTCGGTGCCCGGCATCCAGGTCGACATCAAGCGTCTGCTGCTGGCCGAGGCGTGGCAGCCGCAGTCGGGCAATGCTGGGTTAGTCGACGCGTTACAGCGGCATGGCGAAGCCGTTTTTGGCGAACCGATCCCGACCTCGGGGACGCCGCTGTATACCGATGTCCGGCTGTACGGCGCAGCCGGTATTCCGGCTGCGATTTATGGTGCTGGACCGCGCACGGTGCTGGAGTCGAACGCCAAGCGTGCAGATGAACATCTGGTGCTTGATGACTTGCGACGTGCCACCAAGGTTATTGCGCGTACGTTGGCGGAGCTGTTGGGCTGACGCAATCCGTCAGACGATGTACCACCGGCTGGACATGGCTTCGATGCATTCAATCACGCTGGTATTTTTCGATCTGTCACTGGCGATATTACGCTTACTGTATTGCGCTCACTGTATTGCATTCAGTAGTTCCAGCAGTCTGGACAGATCAGCCGGCTTCTCAATGTGGTGGTTAAATCCTGCTAAACGCGACCTTTCGCAGTCTTGAGGTTGTCCATAACCACTGATTGCGACCAGGAGCGCTTTGGATGTTCTAAGGTCATCGCGTAGCCTTCTGGCTAACTCGTATCCGTCTATCCCCGGCAAACCGATATCGAGAAAAAATGCTTGTGGCGGGTTGGGGGTATCAGCAAATGCCAGATGAAGAGCCTGTTCGCCTGTATAGCCCACTGATACCGTGTGACCTTCCAACTCCAGCAATATTGCCAACGTGGTCGCTGCATCGATGTTGTCATCCACCAGCACAACATGTTTTCCCCTTAGGTTGCCGGCCACTGCAGTGACTGCCTTGTCCGTAGCCACTGGCGCATAGTCAAATAAGGGAAGAGTCACCACAAAGGTGCTACCCGTTGATGGACCATCGCTGTGTGCCGTTACGGTACCGCCCATCAAACCAACCAGACGTTTCACCAGCGACAAGCCCAGCCCCAAACCACCGTCCATGCGATCTGACGTTCGATGGGCCTGCGTAAAAATATCAAATACATGTGGCAACAGGCTCTCGCTCATACCGATGCCGTTATCGCGCACCGTCGCACAGACACGGTTTCCATCGATGGAGAGTTCAACGCCAATTTCACCGTTTTTCGGTGTGTATTTGGTGGCATTCGTAAAAATATTCGCAAAGACTTGAACCAGCCGAACCCGATCACCGACGACATACATCGCATTGCCAGTCATGTGAATGGAGAGCTTGTGTTCCTTTTTATCTATCAATGAGCGTACCTGCTCGATCGCGTTTGCCACGATATCGTTGAGATCAAGCACGTCGTGATTCAGCGTGACCAGGCCTTTGTTGATGCGCGATACATCGAGTAAATCATCCACCAGGCAAGTCATGTGTTCGGCTTGCCGGGACACGATGGCACTGACTTCACGCAGCGTTATCGGGTCAATGCCCGCTCGCTGCAACACGCTGGCGGCCATGGTAATCGGGGCCAGCGGATTACGTAGCTCGTGTGCCAGCATAGCCAGAAACTCATCTTTACGACTATCCTGATCGCGCAGTGTTTGCGCCAGCTTCAACAGTTTCCGCTCTGACTCCTTGCGCTGCGTGATGTCATTGCGGATGAGAACAAGCTTTCTTGCGGTCGGCTCACCGATGTTGAACGCGCGCACCTCAATATCCCGCGACTCTGCGGGTATGGTGCTTTCGAAATGGGCCGGAAAGCCAGTCGACCAAACCTGATCATAGATGTTGAACCAGTCCTCGGAATCATTCGGCAGTATCTGCCGCAAGGTTTTTCCGGCCACGCTAGATACACCGTAACTTGCCGCGAAAGCCGGATTTGTTGCCACGCAGCGAAAGTCCAACGCCGTGCCCGGTTGGTTCTCGATTTTTTCCAGTACACACATGCAATCGCTGATGGAGTCGAACAGATTGCGATAGCGTCCCTCCGACTCGCTGAGGGCACGCACCTCGACACTGCGCTGCGTCATCAAGTCGAAGCGCTCTATCGCGTTTTCAATGGCGCGCGTAATGCTCTCCGGGGTGGTCCAGCTCTTGCCAATATAGTCTTGGGCCCCGGCACGCAAAAGTTTGCCGCCAACTGTGCTGTCCACGCTGTTCCAGCCAGTGATGACCACTACCGGGCAAGGAGGCAGTGTATTTTCAGCGCACAGCTCCAGCAGCACTCTGTGCGCATCGATATCGGGCAGATTGAAGTCGAGCAGGATGCAATCAAACGGCAGCTTGTCAGGCGCCGCATGTCGCGCATCGGCGATCAACTTCAGTCCTTTCAAGCCGAGTTCGGCATCGGTGAATCGATAGCGCCGCTCCGACCCGCGCAGCAGCATTTGCCGCAGATTGGCGCGGTCGTCAGCGCTGTCGTCGATGATCAGAATGTGACAGGCTTTGCTGCTCATTGTGTGAATTCCCGTCCGGAGGGTAATAGCGTCCCCGTCAACCCGCAGATGACGATCGTTGTCGAGGGTTGCAGGCGCGTGTCATGGCGATCGACGTTGCCATCGTCGGCAACCAACATCTGTCCAGACTGGCTCATAAAGTTATCCTGCCCTTCTTCAACCCATCGTCGGTAAAACAGGGCAGGGTGAAATAAAAAGTACTGCCGCCATGTGGAACTGAATCCAGCCAGATGTCGCCGCCGT
Source organism: Actimicrobium sp. CCC2.4 (assembly GCF_034347385.1). NCBI lineage: Bacteria > Pseudomonadati > Pseudomonadota > Betaproteobacteria > Burkholderiales > Oxalobacteraceae > Actimicrobium > Actimicrobium sp. CCC2.4. The sequence continues at coordinate 2,242,871 of NZ_CP133777.1, forward strand.
GGCGGCTGACCACTTTCTTGACTACCGTCAGCCCGGCACCGACACCGCCACCGAATTCGTCGCTCCCGTGCAGGCGCTTGAACATACGGAAAATTTGTTCGAAGTGGCGTTCTTCGATACCTATGCCATCGTCGCGCACAAAATAGATGGAATGCCCGTCGGCTGTCGCTGGCGCTTTCGGTCGATGATTGATTTCATCGACAGTGATGAAGCCGATCTCGATGCGCGGCACCTTTTTTTGAGTGTACTTTAGCGCGTTGCTAATGAGGTTACTGAACACTTCCCGTACTCTGATCATGTCGCACAGCGCCGTCGGCAACGGCCGCGTGAAAACGACCTGGCAGGTTTTTTCATTGGGCCGTACGCCGACCATCTCGAGTGCTTCATTTACCACTTCGTTCAGATCTGTCGGCGCGAATTCCAGCGACGTGCGGCCGACGCGCGAGTAATGCAGCAGCGAGTCAAGCAGACTGTCCATGCGCAGTGTGAGTCGCATCAAACTCTCCAGCCGCTGACGGTGCTCGCTGCCCCATCCCTCCATATTTTCCATTAACTGGTGCGCGTAGCGGTGTATGCCACGCAGCGGCTCTTTCAGATCATGCGAGGCGACATACGCGAACGCATCAAGCTCTTCATTGCTACTCGTCAGATCGACATTCAAATCGGCTATCTGCTCGCCAGATGAGATGACGAGGTCCATGATCAGTAGCCGTAATCGCAAGGCGCAATCGACTTCCAGCTCCGACCACGGCCGCGAGCGCGCACGGACCGATTCGACAAACACCTCAAACGAGCGACGCGGGGTCAGGCGCATGCCGTGCGGTCCGGGCACCAGTGGCTTGTCGTCCGGGTTACCGGCCCAGTTGACCTTGCGTATCGTCTCGGTACGAAACCACATGATCAAATCCTGTCGGGTGCGCGAAATCTGCACCGCCAGCAAGCCGCTAGCGACGTCGACGAATTGGGCTGCAGGCGGATAGGCACGACTCAGCTGGTCAGTCACATAGGCCGGCCGGGTGAGCGAATCGAACTCCGGACGTTGGTTGATCCAGTCCGATAAGGCGTCGAGCTGCGTCTCGTCCGGCGTCTTTCCGGCGCACCACCAGCGGTTCATGTGATAGAGCGCCGCACCCTCGACGTCCATCGCATCACGCAGCGAAGGCTGTCGGTCCGATAACGCCAGCAGATCGCCTTCCCGCGCCGCTTTCATCACTAATTTCTGATGGATCTCCTCGACCTTCAAGCGGTAAGTCATTTGGTCGATGGAGTCACTGGACTTGAGCTGCAAGGACGCTACCTGCGCCAGTAGCTCGCAGGCGCCGCGCACCTGGTGCGGAAAAGTAGTTGGTGACTGGTTGTGGCAGGCGATCAGGCCCCACAGCTCGCCGTCGATTAGGATCGGCATCGTTAGCGATGCGGCCACCTTCATATTGGCGAGGTATTCGGTGTACATCACTGACGCACCGCGCAAGGTACAGTGCGTCATATCCAGCGGCTGGCCGCTATCCGGCTCGGCCAACGGCACCATTTCCACCAGCGCGCCAGCGGCGTCTGGTACCGGGCGAATCCAGATGCGCTTGTACAAATCGCGCGCCTGCCTGGGAATATCGGCTTCCGGATAGTGCAACCCCAACCAGGGTGCAAGCTCATCGAGCTTGCTCTCAGCCACCACCTCGCCGTGCATGTCTGCATGAAAACGATAGACCATCACACGGTCTAGCCCTGTAATAGCGCGCACTTCGTGCGCAATCCGGTCGCAGTAGTTAAGGAGTCCTGTGATGTTTTGCAGCCTACTGACTGCCGCTCGCACCAGCGCAAAAAAATCACCGTCCGGGTGTACCAGATGACTGACGCTGCGTCCGGTTGCCTCACACTCAAGCACAACGACGCCGTTGGTGGTGTGTACGCTGACGTCGAGCGGAGGCACGCTGCCATTCGCCGCTAACGTAAAAGCAAACAAGGCGTTACGTTCGATAGAACCCGTCGCCAGCATTTCCAGCAAGCGTGCCTCCTGCCGCACATCGAGCAGGGAACGTAATGGCTGGCCAAGAAGTTGTTCAGGGGATTTTCCAAGGAAGTCAGCACTATTTTCGCTGACCTGCAGGATCGTCAAGTCCGCGCGGCGTACCGTCAGCAAAACCCCGTGCGCCTGAATGCAGCCGGGCGCCTGAACTGGCTCGGTTTCGCACACAGTCAAACTGGTGCCATGGCGCTTGATACTGTAGGGACCGCCTGCCCGCGGCAGCATTGTGTCGGCAGCGCTACTCATCGGTGGGCCGGACGTGCCGGGTGGTCGGTTCCGACTTTTTGCATTCTGCGCACGTGTTTGATGATGATCTCGCTCCTTGATGCGGCATCTTTGATCACGTAGTGGCAGCGCAAGAGCGACGCCCCGTTGATCAACGGCGGTAAATGATGACGACGCGGCAGGGCAGCGATGGTCGTCCCGGTATCAGCCGATACCAGCAGGTTCTGATTAAGCTGCCAGTAGCTGGCAATTGACATGTCCGGATCGCGTAAATGCAATCGGGGTTTTAGTGCTGGATGCCGACGTTCCGTCGGTGCTTTAAGAACTCTCAACATATTGATTGCCTGAACATTAACCTGTGAGATTGTCATCGGATATTGTGCTGGCCGTGTGTTTTTTATATCAACGTTGGTCTGTTTTGTACAAAAAACTGATAACCGGGCAGAAACTGGAGCGGCGGCCGTCGTTGACTTGGACGGATAAAAAAAATCGATGACAGTAACGCGCATCTATTTGAGTTTTGCTGCACTTCAGTTTGAAGACCGCATTGCCTTGAAAAATAGATCCAAATCGACCAACCGGTAGTCTACATGACTGACACGCTGGTTCGGCAGCTGCGACAGAATCTACAAATCTGTAAACACCTCCGGAGCAGACACCGTACGGTGATGACCGGCATTGTTGAATAAATCCACGCGCAGTAACGTTGAGCACTTTACATCGGGGAACGAGCACAGGTGACGATGTGCATTGATTTTTATGGAGGTCTTTTGATGACAAGCTACCTTCGGCGAAATCGCCGCGAACGCTGCGGGATGGAGTGGATGCAAAACGGAGCTGTTCCCGGCGAGGTACCCATGTTGGGCAGGGTGGTGTTTGTGTTCACGATTGTGTTTCCCAATAAAGCGGACGTTGGTGGGGCTGGCGGATTCCAGGATGCGGTTTTGTCTGGCAATGGTGTCGTCGGTGGTGATTGCATTCGTCGAAGGAGGTGGTGCTGGGGGTGCTTGTGCCGGTTCCGGAGGTGCTTCAGCGACCAACTGGGTATCGCCTTTGCCTTCAAGGATTTCGGCCGAACGGGCTGCATCCGCGATGGCCAAGGTGTCGTCGTCGCCATGCAGTAGTGCCGTTACGTCACAGGGCGCCTCAATGGCGATGAGCCATTGGGCCACGCGCACGGGCCGGCCATCGTCGTCGATGCGGGTAATCTCGGTGAGTTTCTTGGTGAAATAGAACGGCGTGCGCTTGTCGTCGAGGAAGCCGGAAATACGCCCACCGCGCAGAAATGCCATGGTCTGAAAGGTCTGCATCGCGGTGTTCATCGCATAAAAACTGTTCGTTGGCAGCTCGAACGCATCTGCCGACGGGATGCCCGGGACGAAGAAGACGAAGCGACCGGACAGCTTGCATTGCCGGTGCTGGTATTCCGGGCAATGTTCGGGGTCGCAGAGGCCGCCATTGTCTGCGCGCGGAATCGCCTTGCGTCCGCCGAAAATGCGGATGACGCGCTTGCTGTCGGGATCCCTGGGCACTGGTGCATACGTCATGCAGTGCCGCACTTGCCCATCGGGCGAGTATTGCGACCAGTAGCGCCGGTCATTCGCACCCCACGCAACAAACCCGTGCGGCATCACGGTGTGCCAGTCATCCGACGGAAAAATGGCAGGAAAGCGATACAGGCGTCGGATGCCGTCACCCCGTTCTTCACCGAATGCGTCGAGCAGTTGTGCCGCGGTAGCCGGATTGGGAAAGTCACCTGGTCGCACCGTGAAATAAGGCACGTTCTTCGGCACCAGGGGCACCGTCAGATTGGGAACGGCCTGCGTGATGTCGCACGCGATGTCGTCGAAAGAACGGTTGGTTTGCACACCATGTTCATACAACGATTTGGCGCGCGGTTTGGCGGCTGCGTTTTTGGTGAGGACCTTGATGCCGGCGCGGATTTTACCGGCGGTGCGCAGGGCGGTGGTGCGTTGCCCGAGAAGGGATGGCGGCTGACTGGTAGCGCCGCTAACCGTGATGTTGGGGGTTGCCATGGTTGGCTCCTGTGGGGTGGGTATGGTTACAGGATGCCTGGGGAGGTGTGTTGTTCAAGGGGGCTGGTACAAGATTGGTGAACGTGAAACCGAAGCCGACTGCCGACGGTGTCAAAGCTTCAAACGTGATTCGGGGACGGAGTCGCGAACTGCCGCGGGTGATCAAACAGGTCGTAGTCCTAGCGCTTCGTTGCTGGTGGGGATGCAGTTCGGTCAGATTGTTTCAGAGAATGCCAGGGAGGTATGGCTGAGGCAGTTTAATGCGTGGAAGTGAACGCGGATGTTTGAGCCCATTGATTAGCTAGGCGTTATCGATGTTTAGTGGAAACGGAATGGAGCTCACGGATGTCTGCTCATACGAACCAAGCGAGCATTTTTCGCAAGAATAGAAAATGCATCCGCGAGAATTTTTTTCTGATCAGATTTCGTATTTAGTTAGCTTTGCTAAAACTGTAAAAAAAGTAGCAGTAATTTATATGCAATAACCGGCATAACATGCTCCTAGAGCATATAAAAACCATCCAACAATCCAAGTTGAAAATAAAAGCGCTAATGCAATTATCAACATAAAAGTACGCTTCTCTGGAAAGATTGTTAGAGAAATAAAAATTGGTGAGAGGCTGGATAGCCCGATAATTGCCCACGGGTGAAGATAAATCCATTCAAGTAAATCAGATGATAATTTCGTAGGTCGTGCAAGAGCTAACGTATATGTTGCAAAAAAAACTAAAATAAATGGGCTTGCTATGAAAAGAGTTGTGATTAATATGGGCGTAACTTTTCTTGTTAATTTCATTTTATAAACACGCAATCAATTAAAAATTTCATTGATCTACTAGTAGTTGTCAGGGTTCGCTGGAGTTCAGCTGTTTAAAGTATTCAATTAAAAAGATAAGTCAGTCTATATAGTTCATCAAAAGTATTCCGTAACTCCCCTCCAGCATAGACCTAAAAAAATTTTAATAATCAATTCACGGCGCATACTTTTAGGTGTTAAAAAAATGGACTGTTTGATGAAATTGTATTGCCTATCCTATTAATGATCACAGACGGGTGATGCTGTTTAGTCTCCAGACTCTATGCGCTCTGCTTCACTTTCTCTCCGATGCTTGCCGATAATCAAATAAGCTGCAGTAGCTCCGATTAACCAGTACTGAATGACGCCCGCCATCCCTAAAAGAAGCCACTCGGCTATTCTGCGTGATACTGCTCCGAACGGCCCCACCCACTCCAAAAATGGATGAAATATCAAATAGAAAAGCCAAGTAAGGGGAAAGCCAAAAAACGCTAGCACTAACTGAGGTTCACTATCATTTCGTACGAAAGCGTTTGCGAGAGAGATAAAAAAAATAACCAGATAGAAAACTGAAGAAATCGCACCCCAATTTACAAGGCGCAAAGATTTAAATGATAAATTCACCATGGTGCCGCCGGTAATTTAGTTACTTGTTTGCCGAACCATGAAGCGATTGTTAAGTCCGTATTCATCCAATTTGGCCAAGCCGAGCTCGCTGAAGAAATGCCGATGACCCCACCAGCCTTTAGAGCACTGTTGGATGCGTTTGTGCAGTTTGTTGATGTCGTTCCGTTCGGAAATGCAGACCATCTTGGGAGTCCTCTAGCCACCGCGGCAGCGGCATCAAATGCGTTATCGTCCAACACGGTAACTTGATAAACAGAATCCGGCAATCTTCCCTCCGCGGCAACGGTATCAAGCCAGGACTTAGTCGTGTTGGCACCTTCAATGCCATGAGGAGTCGGGAATTGGCTAGTGATCGTAGTGCCATTCATCTCACCCACAAAAACATGCCCGACCGAACCACTTGGGATCTGTGAAGTCCACACAGCAACGATTACATCGCGTAATCCCAGTGGATCCACGAATGACAATGGATTTCCACCTACGTAGCTGTAAGTATTAAAACCACCTTTCAATCCAATCGGATCACTCGTCAAATACCGCCCCACCAGCGGATCGTAATCCCGATGCAGGTTGTAATGCTTGTCCGTTTCGACATCAAAGTGCTGACCGGGCAACCTCAAATTCAGCATGATTTTTTCTGTCGACACCTTGGCTTTGCCGAACGCGGAGTAACTGGCTTGCCAGACCGGATGCTGCTGCGCATCGGTGACTAATTGCGGCGTGCCAAGATGGTCGGTGTGGATTGCGTAGACCTGGCTATCGGTGGACTTGTCATGCAAGCCGAGCCAGCGTCGGAGGGTGGCGAGGAGGCCGGTTTCGGCAGGCGTGTTGCCATACGCAAGCTTTGCCACCGGCATCTGGTCGACGTACAGATACTGCGCAGTGATGCGACCTGCCTCGTCGGCTTCGGCGTCGAGTCGATTGCCCTGATAGAGGAAATACGTGGTGTGGGCGATACCTTCTGCATTGGTCACGGTCTTGCTGACGCGCTCGCCGTGGGCGTTGTAGGCGTAACGAGCGACGATTTTTTTGCCGTCGCTGACCTGCTGCAGGCGGCCTATGACGTCGTACACGTAGGACTTGTCGCCGATGGTTGTCGGGTTGCCTGCCGGGTCATACGTGTAGGCGGTGCGTTTGTCAGCGTCTCTGATGCCGACTAGACGGTTACTGGCGGGCTGATAGGTGAGCGCTTGATCCGTGTTTTCCGACAGACGGTTGCCGACGGCGTCGTGGCGCCATGCGACCTGCTCGGTCGGCGTGTTCACCTTGCTCAGCCGATCCTGATGGTCGTAATCGTATTGTTCACTCTCCGGTGCTGCCTGGCCGATCCGGGTGCGGGCAATGGCGGTGATGCGACCGATGACGTCGTAGTCAAGGCGCTGGGCGTAGAGCAGATTGCGCAGTTGCTGGCCGGTGGCGCGGTCCTTGGCACTGGCCGCTGCCTTGTCGTTGGCGGCCTGCGCGTCAGGCAGCAAGGTCAACAGTGCCTGTGTGACAGGATTGCCTTGTGCAGGCACACCCACTTTCAGCGCGACCAGCCGCCCGGTAATGGGATTGCGCTCGTAGCGCGTCCTCACGCCATTGCCATGCGTGAAGCCAGCCAGTCCGGTGAACGGATGCAATTCGATATCGGTCGCGAGCGCTCGAGTGAACTTGCCGTCGGCGCTGACCAGGTCGATGCGTTGCGGTCGACTGGCCGGGCCGTAGGTGATACGGACCGTTTCACCCGAGGCGAGCGTGGTTGCCTCCAACCGGTTCAGTGCGTCGTAGCGATAGCGGGTTGTGAAAGCCAGCGCCGGCTTGTCGCGTTCGATGGCACGGGTGAGATGATCAGTTCTTTCGACGACATGGCCGTTGGCGTCGTAATGCAATGTGGTGATTTGCTGCGGATCGGTCACGGCAATCAGGCGGTTGCCCTGATAGCGGTAAGTGATTCGCTGCTCCGTCGGCTGGCCACTGCTGTCATGGCCGCTGACACGGCGGGTAATCATCTGGCCGGCCATGTCCCACGTGAGGTCAGTGCGGTTGCCGTTGGCGTCAACGCGGGCAATCAGGCGATCGGCGGCATCGTACTGCGCAATTTGCCGGCCACTGTCGGGACTGTCGATGACCAGCGTGCGACCGAAGTCGTCGGTCAGGTTGCTGGTTGTTGCACCATTGGCGGCGATGAGGCTACTGAGCGCGGACGTGTCTTGCAGGTAGGTCGCGCGCGTGATCGCGGCAAGGTCGGTGCCGGCGTTCTGGGTCACCGCCGTCATCCGGCCGATCGGGTCGTAGGCGAATGCCGTAGTGCGTTGCAGGGCATCGGTACTGGTCGCCAGCTGGCCGGTCGCTTCTGCATAGGCGTACTGCGTGACGGCACCGGCCGGATCGGTCTGTTGGGTCAGGCGGTTGCGGACATCGTACTGGTAGGAAGTGCTGGCATCGAGCGGCGCATTGATCGCACTGCTATGCAGTAGCGTCGTCAGCAACCGGCTTTCGCTGTCGAGTGTTCGGTCAATGCGATGGCCATCCTGGTCGGTCAGGCCAATTGGCCGGCCTGCCTGGTCGGCGCGGACGGCCAGCCAGCTGCCATCGGGGCGGGTCAGGCGTTGCGGGTGTCCCTGTGCGTCATAGGTAATGTGGGTGATCAGCCGGGTTGACTTGGTGCTGTCTTCGTCCTTGTTGCGTGCGAACCAGGGGCGCCAACTGCTTTGGTCTGCCTGCCGTGCCGGGCTGTCTGCGCGCTCCCGCACGATGCGGACCGGCTGACCTTGCAGGTTGCTGGTGATGACCGTACGTTGCGCCGGATTGCTGCCATCACCGGATTCGATGACGGTGGGGCGGCCGGTTTCCTCGTCGCGCGTTACGCGGGTAAGGCGGTTACCGGGGGCGACGGTGTCGGTCAGGAAGCTGCCACGCATGTCGTAGTGAAACAGGGTGATGTCAGAGTCAGCGGGTGTGCCGGCCGGTCCGTTGGCCAGTGGGCCATCGACTTGCACCAGCAGGCTGCGGCGGTTGATGCGGTCGTAGCGGTAATTTGTCTTGCGGGTGATTGGCTGCGGAGTAACGCTGTCGATGGCTGGAGCCCAGCCGGTTTCGGTCACCGAGAGCGGCTGGCCGACGTCGTTATAGGCGATGTCCGTGATTGCTTCGCGACCCGGCACCATGCTCGGACGGGCTACCCGAACCGGTGCCGGCAGCGCGCCCGGTGCGTATTCATACCGCACCTGTGCCCGCGCCGGTCCTGCCGCGCCATTCCGATAAGTGCGTTCGCTGATCGCGAGCGGCCGGCCGTAATAATCGCGCTGTGTCTGCGTCGTACGTACCGGCATGCCTTGGTCATCGAGCTGGGTCGCGGTGATTTCGCGCGCCAGCGCGTCATAGCTGAAGCGGACATTGGTGGGACTGCACAAGCGGCAGCCGGGACCGCGGGATTCCAGGATGCGGTTTTCTCCGGCGATGCTGGCGTGCTGGTAGACGGTGGTCTGGCCGAGGCTGTTGGTCAGCACGGTGGTACCGGCGGCCGGGTAGGCGAGCGTGACGCGGTCGACATCGTTGGCATGTGTGGTCAGGATGGCGCGGCCGTCTGCTTGATAGCCGAAGGTGGACAGGCGCTGGGTGACGACCTGACCGTTAGTTTTGCCGACGACGCTGATGCCGGTCAGGCGGGTCGGATGCTGCGGGTCTTCGTAATGGTACTGGCGTGCGATGGGGCCATCCGGTGCAGTGGATGGATTTCGCGAAGCGTCCGGTTTGGCCGCTTTATCGCGGACCTTGTCATCCCCACCCGGAAAGTCGACACCCACCAGATTGGCCGCCAGCATGATCGGGGCGACCGTCGCGCCTGCTGGCAGGGTGCTGCCGTAGTGGTAACGGAAGCGGCCGACCGGGCTGTCAATATTCTCCACGCCGGAAAATTGCGTCTTGCTGCGCGTCTTCCGGTCCGGCCGATGCAGGCGCAGTTGCCGGTTCTGCGGATCGGTCACCTGCATGAGCTGGCCGTCGCCGTCATAGAGCAGGCTGACGAACTCCCCGCCTGGCGCGACGATCTGGATCAGATTGCCACTACTGTCGAACATATAGGCCGTGCCATCGGTGCGGTGCCAGAGGTATTCGTCGCCATCGCGCGGTGTCCGGCGGATCGTCACAGTGCCGTTGGCCGGATCGGCCGGCTGGCACAGCGCACGGTTGAGCGGGTCGCGACCAAACATCAGGCGCGTGCCGTCGGCCATCACAATCTGAATGCTGTTGCCGATGGCGAATAGCGCCGTTTCGTAAGACAGTTTCCAGCCGCGTCCGACCAGGCCGTTGGGGGCACCCGGAATGCTGTAGGCGCTGTTGTAGTGCCGGACGATTTCCAGACCGAACACCCCGGGCAGGGCGGCCATATCCACTTCCCGCTGGTATTTGTTACCCGTGATCAGGTTGATCGGATTGCCCGCGCCAGCGCAGTTAATACTCGGGTCCCCGGTCTGTTTTTTTGTGCACTCGATGACGCCCGGGGCGCCGGTGCCGGGCGCGGCCGTGGATTGCTGGGCATGCAGTGGTGAGGCTGATACGAGCAGCAGTGCGAGGAGCAGGGCGTAACGGCGAACGGAAGAAGGGATCGGCATGGTCGGGTGTCGGTCAGGGTCAGGGACGGTGGTCATGGTTGTCGATCACGGAATCAGCGTGACTTCAACGCGGCGGTTATCGGCGAGGCAGGCTTGCAGTGCTGCACCGGTCTTGCCGCTGCACTGCGCCAGTTCCACTTTCAGATTTGTCGCACCGGCACCGGTCGCGGTGATCGGCCGGTCGGTGAGTCCATGCGCGATCAGGTATTGCCTGACCGTTTGCGCCCGTGCTTGCGACAGCGCCAGATTCTCGGCGGCGCTGCCGATCTGGTCGGTGTAGCCGGTGATGGCGACGGCGGCATAGTTGCCGGCCCGGGCACTGACGATCAAGGCATCGAGCTGCTGCATGCCGGCGGCCGTCAATGTTGACTGGCCGAACGCAAAGTTGATGTCGCCGGGCAGGGTGGTGGTGACTGGTACCGTCTTGGGACACACCTCGCAATAGCCGTTCGGACAGAGACCGCCCGGATCCGTTGGCGTAGGTGCCGGATCGGACGGCGGTTGGGTACACAAAGCGGTCGCACAGGCGGACGGCGGGCTGGTGGGGCCCGGTGGCATACCCGGGTCCGTCGGGTTGCCGCCATTGCCCATCCCGGGGAAGGTCACCGTCGGACCTTCGATGGCGTCCGACTGCATCTGCACCGTGACATGCATGACCACGGGGATCCTCCCGGCGACGAGCAGCGCAGTACGCGCTGTGCTGGTCCCGTCATCTGCCCATTTCAAGTAGTTTGCATACATCGCTCCGACGAGCGGCACTTGTGGTCGGTAGCCGGTCGTGATGCGCAGTTTTAGCAGATTGGCATCCTGGATGTTTTGTCCCGACAGCGGGGAGATCACGCTGGCCGGCCGGAGGGCTTGACCGCTGTTCGGAATCACGTGCTTGCTGTCGGGCAGGTTGTAGCGGGCCTGGAGCAGCGGGCTGTTGAAATCGCGATAACTCTCTGATGTGGGGTTGAGCAATTCGATGCGGGACTGTGCCTTGACGTCAGCCAGCGCGCGTTGGTAGGACGCCTCCAACTTGGCCGGGTCGGTGCCGCCACCGTAGAGGGGAACCAGCGCTCGCGCATAAGCATTCTCGATCGTGCCGATATCAGCGTGGCCGGTGCTGCCGGCGCGTGCCGCCATGAAGCTGGCGTGGTTGTGTTGATTTTTGGTGAAGTAGAGCAGACCGTATTGCAGCATCGCCAGCCCGAGTAGCGTGATGAGGGGGCCGATGACGGTGAATTCGACCATGGCGGAGCCGCTGTTGTGCCGCCACTTTGCCGCACGCGGGAGCGGGGTCAGGTGACTGACGGCAGCGCAATGGGATGGCGAGCTCGGGCAGGTGGATTGCATTAGTGGTATCTGCAGAGGACTGTTGGTAGTCGATAGTAGCAAGTTGCTAATGGAAGACTGGCCGTCCGCGCTGATTCGTTGATGAGCAATGCGCATCGAAACAACGTTCCAAGTTGATTACCAAAGACGGTGAAGTTACGACGATCAATGGCGAGACGGGAGCCTCAGCAGATGTTGCTTAAATAAAAGGCATTGCTGCGATGCCTTGTCATAACTGGCTTGCGGAGGTGTTCAGCAGGGTTATGCACAATGTTGTTCACAGAATACGGGCATAAGTTTCAAGATGAATGCCGTTCAGTCGTCAGATCGATTCGGCAGGATTGTGCAGCCATGTCGCCATTGACGCTGCATTGCGGGAAACAATTTTCGAATGCTATTCCTACGTTTGATGCCCGGCGGGTTACCGCTTTCTGTTTTGTTGTTCCTTGCAGAAATAATCAGCAGGTGACATTTCGATATAAACCTTTTATTGCCCTCTCCTTTGATAAATTCCCCTGCTTCGATGGCAGATCAATGCGCATGGTCATGACGTTTCCATTTAAGAAATTTATCCATGCGATCGCCATCACCTGAATATTGTTCCGGAACGCCGAGGCCATTGACCGGTTTTAGCCAAGCCGCAGCGGATTGTCGCTGAGGCCCGTTCATTAACATCTTGCAACACGGCTTACGGCTTCGTCGTCTTCGCCGGTGCACCTGGTCACGTTGTGAGAGGCATGCCGCAGCGACGGTCCTACCGCACCTTCATTTGAACTGGAATGCTGATCATGAAAACCTCCTCCCTACTCGTCGCTACCCTGTTGTCAGTCCTCGGTACATCCGCCTTCGCCCAAAGCCCGGCGGTGGCACAAGTCAAGCAAGACAATGCCGCCATCCGCCAGGAAACCCGCGAGATCCGCGCCGACAACCATGCCATCCGCCAGGACACGGTGGCTGTTCTGCATCAGAAGCAGGACGTGCGGAAGGACCGGCAGGTATTGCAGGCTGACCGGCATGCCCGCAACGTCGACCAGCATCGTGAAAACGTTGCCTTGTCGCGCGGCGATCTGGCCGGTGCACAGCGCGCCAATAGCGCCCGCCTGCAGGACCAGCGCGCCATCAACAGCCAAAAAAGAGACCTGCACCAGGATCGTCGTGCCTTGTCCCACGCCCGCCATGTCCGTCATGATGCGGTGGTGGCGCGCAACGAGGACCGGCACGAGCGGCATGTCGACGTGATCAACCGCAACGTCGCCGCCAGCAATCTCCGATAACCGCGACGCGGTCCCCGGTAGCGTACCGCGACCCTATCGACTTGATTGACCTGCAGTCCGGGATACGGTGTGGTCTGCGTGAAGCACCGTTGTCCATTGAAATCACTTCTGAAGGCTGTCCATGAACGTTTCTAAATTGTCGCTGGTTGTGTTCGCTTGTGCTGCGCTGTTGGCCGGAGAGGCTAGTGCCAAGGGTTGTCTTGCCGGTGCGGCGGTCGGTGGCGTGGCTGGTCACGTCGCTGGCAAGCACGCGGTCATCGGTGCTGGTGTCGGCTGTGTCGTTGGTCGCCATCAGGCGAACAAGAAGGACCGCGCGGCGGCGGCGAGCCAGGCGGCGGCAACACCGGCGACGGGTGCGTCGGTGCCCGCGAAGTAACGCGTCGCAGCCAACATCGGCGCATTGACTGCCCACGCCGGCGGCGACCACCTCGTAAGCACGCTGAAAAGGTGGGCTTTCCGGGTGGTGGTTCCTGCCTGACGCAGCTAGTCTGGTATCCACGGGTTTGGCGCTCTCCGAGTTGGTTGCTCGACGCCAGGTTGCAGACGATACCTGCCTTGTTGCTGACGCGGTCTTGCATTCAGTGCGGCCGTACGGATTGCTCCCGGCGTGGTCGTTTCACGCTGCGGGGGCATCCTTTCTTTACTGGCAACGCGATCGGCTGATCGCCATCTTGCTGGCACCTCGTCATTTTTTCTGGAGATCGCGGTGAAGTCCCTGCCGACTGAGACTTGCCCATGCCGTGTTGCCGGCATGAGCGCGAGATGCGCTGACGCGCGCGGTTGATCCACCGACCGCATCCATGTTGCCCGGGATGCCGGCGGTCTTTTCTGAGCGATTGGCGCCGCTTGCCTTCCCACGTGAACGACAACCCGCGCCGATCAGCAATAGGGCAACGCACGACCAACAAACACCATCAACGACCTATGGAGAATTTCATGCATACGCCGCATCACGCTCTCCTGCCGACGGCGAAGAACCGCCACGCCACGCAGGAAGCGTTGGCGGACGAGACGGGCCTGCCTTTGCTGCTGGCACGTTGTCTGTCGCGCGAACACGCCGCGAGTTACCTCGGTATCGGGGTCACGCTGCTGGCCACCCTGGCGATTCCCTGCGTGCGTTTCGGGCGCCGCAGCGTGTACGACCGGCTTGACCTGGACGCGTGGCTGGACAACCATAAGCAGCGAGGGCGGGCCGAAAACGAGAAAGGATTATGGCCCGAGAAATTGGTATTTACCGGAGGAACGATTCCCGACACTTCTGGATTAGCGTCACCCTCCCCAACGGCAAGCGCGTACGCAAAAGCGCTGGGACTGAAAGCCGCGAAGAGGCCGAAGCCTACCTCGCCAAGCTGACCCTTGATGCGTATCGCGAGGCCCATTTCGGCATTCGGCCGGAACGATCCTGGCGTGACGCGGTGGTTCGGTATCTCGAACTGAAAGCGAGTTTGCGCAGCTTTCGGGACGTGCAACGCATTTGCCGCGGTCTCGACCCGTATGTGGGGCGTCTGACGTTGAACCAGATCACCGGTGATGTGGTGTGGTCTATCGCGCAAGGGGAACTTAAGCGTGGTAACAAGCCGGCGACCGTCAACCGCTATCTGGCGTTGGTGCGCAACTTGTTGCACATGGCGCGGGACGAATGGCAGTGGATTGATACGTTCCCGAAAATTCGCATGCTGGCGGGGGAGGTCGAAAGGGACCGCTGGCTGACCCGCAGCGAAGCGGACCGCTTGATCGCGGCTTGCCCGGTGCATCTGGCGGCACTGGTCCGCTTTGCCTTGGCAACCGGGTTGCGGGCGCGGGAAATCACCGGCCTGGAATGGAGCAGGGTGGATCTGGAGCGGCAGACGGCCTGGTTGAACCGGACCAAGAACGGCACGCCGCGCGGGGTACCGCTCAATGAGGATGCGGTGACGGTGTTGCAAGAGCAGCTTGGTCGGCATCCGCAAGCGTGTTTTACGTACAAGGGCAACCCGATACGGTGGGACGTGACGAATACCGCGTGGCACAACGCGATCAGGAAGGCGGAATTGAGCGATTTCCGATTTCACGATCTGCGGCATACGTGGGCGTCGTGGCACCGGCAGGCGGGCACGTCCTGCGATGAGCTGAAAGACTTGGGTGGCTGGAAATCCCGGGTGATGGTGGACCGCTACGCCAAATACGCGACGGCGCACTTGCAGGTGGCGGCGTCGCGCATTGCAGGGAAAAAGGAAGGGGGCTAGCGTGTCACGTTTTTGTCACGTTGGACAAAACGAAAAGGGCCAGCGCTTGCGCACCGGCCCTTCAGTATTCTGGCTCCCCGACCTGGACTCGAACCAGGGACCTGCGGATTAACAGTCCGTCGCTCTACCAACTGAGCTATCAGGGAAAAGATGCCGCATTATGGCGGATCAGATGCTGCCTGTCAAAAGTTTCAAAACCAAGAAGCTACCCACATTTGACAGTGCTGTGAGAGGAGAAACCTGTACCGTCTCACAGCGAGGCCGAAGTCTACAATACTTTCGCGATGGCCTCAACCACCTTGTCAATATTGGTGGAATTTAATGCGGCAACGCAGATGCGGCCGGTGTCGACAGCGTAAATCGCGTGCTCGCTGGCGAGGAGGGCGACTTGGTCTTTGGTTAGGCCTGAGTAAGAAAACATACCGCGTTGCTTGATGACGAAATCGAAATCATGGCCCGGTGCTTTCTCTTTCAATTTGGTGACGAACAGCTGTCGCATTTCACGGATACGTACGCGCATGCCAGCTAGTTCTTCTTCCCATAACTCGCGCAGTTCCGGGGTCGCCAATGCCAGAGCAACGACTTGCCCACCATGGACTGGCGGATTCGAATAGTTGGTGCGGATCACACGTTTGAGTTGTGACAGCAAGCGGCTAGCTTCTTCGCTGCTGACAGCAACGATGCTCAGTGCGCCGACACGTTCACCGTACAAAGAGAAAGACTTGGAAAACGAGTTCGAGACGAACAGTGGACCGCCGGCTGCAGCGAACTGGCGCACGACTTTGCCGTCGGCTTCGATACCGTCGCCGAATCCCTGGTAGGCCATGTCGAGGAACGGCACCAAACCGCGTTCTGTCACGACCTTGATCACTTCCAGCCATTGCGCATCGGTCAGGTCCGCACCGGTCGGGTTGTGGCAACACGCGTGCAACAGGACAATCGATCCTGCTGGCATGGTCTGCAAGGCTTCGAGCATGCCGGTAAAATTTACGCCGCGTGTGGCGGGATCGTAGTAGGGATAATTGTTGACTACGAAGCCGGCCGATTCGAACAGCGCGCGGTGGTTCTCCCAGCTTGGATCGCTGATCCAGACCTGGGCGTCAGGCGCGAAGCGCTGGAGGAAATCTGCACCAAGCTTCAGGGCGCCGGTACCGCCGACTGCTTGCGCAGTGACCGCGCGCTTTTCCGTGATGACGGCACTGCCGGCACCGAATACCAATTCCTGGACCGCTTTGTCGTACGCAGCCAGGCCGTCGATGGGCAGGTAAGTGCGCGGCGCGGCTTTTTCCATCATGAGGGCTTCGGCTTTTTTGACGCAGTCCAGCAGGGGAACCTTGCCGTTATTGTCGTAGTAGACGCCGACGCCAAGGTTGATTTTGGCGGGATTTTTATCGGCATTGAATGCTTCGGTGATGCCCAGAATCGGATCACGGGGAGCCATCTCAATGGCGGTGAATAGGGATGCTGAAAGGGGTGCGTTCATCGTGATAACATCAAAAGTTAGCTGCACAAGATCGCTTGCAGTCGGGTTGGAGACAGCGTCACAAGAAATTGTCGACGCCAGTTTGCAGCTCGCAATTTTACCAAAGGTCGTCGCCACATGGCTGAATTAACTCAAGTTACCAGTAGCATCGACGAATCGAAGATCATCACCTTTCCGGATTCGCCGTTTCAGTTGCTCCAGCCGTTCGAACCTGCCGGCGACCAGCCGACGGCGATTGCCAAGCTGGTCGAGGGCATCGAAGATGGCTTGTCCTATCAGACTTTGCTCGGGGTAACTGGTTCAGGGAAAACCTACACGATGGCCAACGTGATTGCGAGGATGGGCCGTCCGGCCATTATCTTTGCACCAAACAAGACGCTGGCTGCGCAGCTCTACAGCGAGTTCCGTGAATTTTTCCCGCGCAACGCGGTGGAGTATTTCGTCAGCTATTACGATTACTACCAACCGGAAGCGTATGTGCCGCAGCGCGACTTGTTCATCGAGAAAGATTCTTCGATCAACGAGCATATCGAGCAGATGCGGCTATCGTGCACCAAGTCGCTGATGGAGCGACGCGACGTGATCATCGTCGCGACGGTGTCGGCGATCTATGGTATCGGCAACCCGAACGAATATCACCAGATGATCCTGACCTTGCGGGCCAAGGATAAAGTGAGTCAGCGTGACGTGATCGCGCGCCTGATTCAAATGCAATACACCCGCAATGAAATCGATTTCGGTCGCGGTACGTTCCGGGTTCGCGGCGATACGATCGACATTTTTCCGGCCGAGCATGCCGAATTGGCTGTGCGTCTCGAGATGTTCGATGATGAGATCGAAAGCATCCAGCTGTTCGATCCGCTGACAGGGCGTGTACGCCAAAAAATCCCGCGATTTACTGTGTATCCGGGTTCGCATTACGTGACTCCGCGTGCCACTGTATTGCGTGCAATTGAAACCATCAAAGAGGAATTGCGCGACAGGCTGGAATTTTTTCGCAAGGAAAACAAGCTGATCGAAGAGCAGCGTATCGAGCAGCGCACCCGTTTCGACCTCGAAATGATGCAGGAAATCGGCTTCACCAAAGGCATTGAAAATTACTCGCGTCATCTCAGCGGTGCCAAGGCTGGAGAACCGCCGCCAACGCTGATCGATTACTTGCCGCCGGATGCGCTGATGTTTCTTGACGAGTCGCATGTGCTGCTTGGCCAGCTCAGCGGCATGTATAACGGCGACCGGTCGCGCAAGACCAATCTGGTGGACTACGGCTTTCGTTTGCCGTCGGCGCTGGATAACCGGCCGCTACGATTCGATGAATTCGAAGGCAAGATGCGCCAGACCGTGTTCGTCTCGGCCACCCCAGCCGAATATGAAAAGACCCACGCCGGGCAGGTCGTCGAACAAGTGGTCAGGCCAACCGGACTGGTCGATCCTGCCATCGAAGTCCGTCCGGCCAGCACCCAGGTCGATGATCTGATGGGCGAGATCCAGCTGCGGGTGGCGCAGAACGAGCGCGTGCTGGTGACGACGTTGACCAAGCGGATGTCGGAGCAGCTCACGGAATTCCTCAGTGATCATGGCGTCAAGGTCCGTTACCTGCACAGCGACATTGATACGGTCGAGCGGGTCGAGATCTTGCGCGACTTGCGTCTGGGGACCTTCGATGTACTGGTCGGTATTAACTTGCTACGCGAAGGTCTCGACTTGCCGGAGGTATCGCTGGTGGCGATCCTCGATGCCGACAAGGAAGGCTTTCTGCGATCCGAGCGTAGCCTGATCCAGACCATCGGTCGCGCGGCGCGTAACCTCAACGGTAAAGCGATTCTGTATGGCGACAAGGTCACCGATTCGATGCGTCGCGCAATCGACGAGACCGAGCGTCGCCGCAACAAGCAGGTTGAATTCAACCTGGCCAATAACATCACGCCGATCGGCATCAAAAAACAGATCAAGGACTTGATCGACGGTGTCTACAGCCCGCAGGAAGCGCGCGAGGAATTGCAGGTCGCACAAGAAACCGCCAAGTATGAATCGATGAGCGAGAAGCAAATCAGCAAGGAAATCAAACGACTTGAGAAGCTGATGCTCGATCACGCAAAGAACTTGGAATTCGAGAAGGCTGCACAGGTCCGCGATCAGTTGCGCGTGTTGAAGGAGCAATTATTTGGGGCCAGCGGATCGGACAATATTGCATCGATGCTGAGTAAATAACATGATTCCTGCAGCAATCCTTGCCACCATCGAACGCGCTGATCCGTCGTGGCAGCCGATACTGATGGCAGGGCTAAAAGCCGTCGATCTGGCCGACCCGGCGTACTTGCCGGCGCTCGCGCAGGATGACTATCTGCCGACCGAAGGCCGCTTGTTGTCGGCATTCGTCCAACCATTTGAGTCAGTGCGTTACGTGCTGGTCGGGGAGGGGCCTTATCCCCGTGCCGCCAGCGCAACCGGCGTGTGCTTCATGGATGGCGCAGTCGATTTGCTGTGGTCTGACAAGGGCTTGTCAAAACCCGTCAATCGCGCCACGTCCCTGCGTAACTTTATGAAAATGCTGCTGGTGGCCGACGGTACGCTGGCATCCGGACAGACTTCAGGCGAAGCGATGATGGTGGCCGGTGCACAAGCGCTTCAGCCCGGAGCCGATCGCATCCGGACCTTGGCGCAGTTGCAGCAGAATCTGACGCAACAAGGGTTTTTGTTGCTCAACGCAGCGCTGGTATTCCGACCTCATGTGCCGCCTCTGCGTGATGCACGCGCCTGGTTACCATTCCTGACGACGGTATTCGCCGCGCTCGCCGATCAGGTTGACCCGCCAACGCTGGTGCTGTGGGGGAAGATTGCAGCGCAGCTCGACAACTTGCCCGGCATCGACGCTTTTCCGCGTTTGGCGGCCGAGCATCCCTACAATTTGTCCTTCATTGAAAACAGCACCATGCAGAAATTGTTCGCTCCGATGCAATTGTTGCAGTTGCCAGCGAGAAATCCAGCGAGCCGTTAGAATGGATACCTGACGAAAACGGTCAACCTTGTTATACTCGACAAAATTGATCAACTACTCAGGATTTTCCTGTATGGCTGACTTCGGGGACTACGAAACATGAGATTAACTACTAAAGGCCGCTTCGCGGTGACTGCAATGATTGATCTGGCCCTGCGGCAGAGCGGCGGTCCGGTGACACTCTCGGGCATCAGCCAGCGCCAGGAAATTTCGCTGTCGTACCTCGAACAATTGTTCGGCAAGCTGCGTCGACACGAAATCGTCGAATCAGTGCGCGGTCCAGGCGGGGGCTACAATCTGGCGCGTCGGGCCGAAGACGTGACAGTAGCGGACATCATCATTGCAGTCGATGAACCGCTGGATTCAACGCAGTGCGGTGGCAAAGAAAATTGCCGCAGCTCAACTGCTGAAAATGGTACGCGGTGCATGACCCATGATTTATGGTCGACCCTGAATTCAAAGATGGTGGAGTACCTCGATTCTGTTTCACTGAAAGATCTGGTGGATCAGCAGCGACAAAAAAATATTGAACAAAACGTAGTGGTGCTACATCGGTCCCACGTTGTTTCTTGATTGGAGCGTAAGACAATGAATGCCCCCCTGGAAAAAAGCCTGATTGACACTCTCAAGGCACCGCACTTCCCGATTTATCTTGACTATTCATCGACCACGCCGATCGATCCGCGCGTGGCCGACAAGATGATTCCCTACCTGCGCGAGCAGTTCGGTAATCCCGCATCCCGCAGCCACATGTATGGCTGGACCGCCGAAAAAGCGGTCGAGGAAGCCCGTGCTGAAGTCGCTAAACTGGTCAATGCCGATCCGCGCGAAATCGTCTGGACCTCGGGCGCCACCGAGAGCAACAACCTTGCGATCAAAGGTGCAGCCCACTTTTACAAGACCAAAGGCAAGCACATCATCACCGTCAAGACCGAGCACAAGGCAGTGCTCGACACGGTGCGTGATCTGGAACGTGAAGGCTACGAAGCCACTTATTTGCAACCACAGGACAACGGCTTGATCACGATCGAGCAGCTTGCTGCGGCGATCCGCCCGGACACCATCCTGGTCTCGGTCATGCTGGTCAACAATGAAATCGGCGTGATTCAGCCAGTCGACGAAATCGGTGAACTGTGCCGCTCGAAAGGCATTGTGTTCCACTGCGACGCCGCCCAAGCTACTGGCAAAATGAAGATC
Organism: Actimicrobium sp. CCC2.4; assembly: GCF_034347385.1. Lineage (NCBI taxonomy): Bacteria > Pseudomonadati > Pseudomonadota > Betaproteobacteria > Burkholderiales > Oxalobacteraceae > Actimicrobium > Actimicrobium sp. CCC2.4. The sequence goes on from NZ_CP133777.1 coordinate 2,263,667, forward strand.
GATCTTGAGAAAACCAAGATTGACCTGATGACATTTACGGCGCACAAATCCTACGGTCCGAAAGGCATAGGCGCACTGTATGTCCGCCGTAAGCCCCGCATCCGTATCGAGCCGCAAATGCACGGCGGCGGTCACGAACGCGGCATGCGTTCAGGCACGTTGCCAACGCATCAGATCGTCGGCATGGGCGAGGCATTCAAGATCGCCCGTGAAGAAATGGATGAAGAAATCATCCGTATCACCGCACTGCGGGATCGTCTGGCCAAAGGCCTGTCGGAGATGGAAGAGGTCTACATTAACGGTGACATGGCGCATCGCGTGCCGCACAACCTCAATGTCAGCTTCAACTATGTCGAAGGCGAGTCCCTGATCATGGCGATCAAGGATATTGCGGTCTCGTCCGGCTCGGCCTGTACTTCGGCCAGTCTGGAGCCATCGTATGTGTTGCGTGCTCTCGGACGCAGCGACGAACTGGCGCATAGTTCGATCCGCTTCACGTTCGGGCGCTTCACGACCAATGAAGACATCGACTTCACGATCAACCTGATCAAGGAAAAAGTCGCCAAGTTGCGTGATCTCTCGCCGTTGTGGGACATGCACAAGGAAGGGATCGACATTAGCTCGATTCAGTGGGCGGCACACTAATCACTCATCGCTTGCGGGATCACCCGCAAGCGGCGTAATTTCAAGGAGCATCAAAATGGCATACTCAGAAAAAGTCCTGGATCACTACGAAAATCCACGCAATGTCGGCGCGTTCGACAAGGGTGATGACACCATCGGTACCGGCATGGTCGGCGCACCGGCTTGCGGCGACGTCATGAAACTGCAGATCAAGGTCGGCGCCGACGGCATCATCCAGGACGCCAAGTTCAAGACCTACGGCTGCGGTTCGGCGATTGCATCGTCATCGCTGGTCACCGAATGGGTCAAGGGCAAGACACTCGACGAAGCGATGTCGATCAAGAATACCCAGATCGCCGAAGAGCTGGCATTGCCGCCAGTGAAAATTCACTGCTCGATTCTGGCCGAAGATGCGATCAAGGCAGCCGTACTGGATTACAAGACCCGTCACGCCGCCGAAGCAACGATTGCATCAGCAGCCTGAATCAGGTCAACCAGCGAGAAAACATCATGGCAATCACACTGACTGAAAAAGCAGCCAAGCACATCAGCCGCTACATGGAACGTCGCGGCAAGGGAATCGGTTTGCGCTTTGGCGTTCGCACAACCGGCTGTTCAGGGTTGGCGTACAAGCTGGAATACGTCGATGAGAGCGCTACGGAAGACAGTATCTTCGAATCGCATGGCGTGACGCTGTTTGTCGATCCGAAGAGCCTGCCATATATCGATGGTACCGAGCTGGACTTCGCCCGCGAAGGCTTGAACGAAGGGTTCAAGTTCTACAATCCGAACGTGAAAGATGCGTGCGGCTGCGGCGAAAGTTTCCGGATTTGAGAGTGCGTGGGTGCGCTGCCTGAAGCAGACTGCCCGCGCATGATTTGAACAAGCCTGTTGCAGCTCGAACAGGCTTTTGTTTTGAGCGTTCATGCAAAACCATTACCAGTTATTCCACTTGTCCCAGCGATTCGGTATCGATATGGCCGCACTCGATCAGGCCTATCGCGACGTGCAGGGTCAGGTGCATCCGGACAAATTTGTCAATGGTTCCGATGCCGAAAAGCGTGTCGCAATGCAATGGGCCACGCGGGCCAACGAGGCGTATCAAACCTTGCGCCATCCGCTCAAGCGCGCTGCCTATCTGTGCGAACTCAATGGTGTCGATCTTCAGGTCGAATCCAGTACGGCGATGCCGATGGCGTTCCTGATGCAGCAGATGGAATGGCGCGAGGCACTCGAAGACGTACGCGCAGCGCGCGATCTGGCTGCCCTTGAACGCCTGGATGACGAACTCCGGCAAGCCTGGAACGGCCAAGTCGATCGCATCGCCGCTCTGCTTGACGGTGGCGATTTCGAGGCTGCTGCACAGGTGGTGCGCGAACTGATGTTCCTCGATAAATTCCGCGCCGAGATCGCCGATTACTACGAAGTGCTGGACCAATAACGGTCTCGCCGATGCGCTTGCCGTTACACTCCGCCTGAACCAATAACAGGATAAACAGACACTCCCATGGCACTACTCCAGATTTCAGAACCCGGCATGTCGACCGCGCCGCACCAGCACCGGCTGGCCGTCGGCATTGACCTTGGTACCACCAACTCGCTGGTGGCAACTGTCCGCAACAGCATCCCTGAAGTGCTGACCGATGAAGATGGTCGTGCGCTGCTGCCATCGATCGTGCGCTATCTGCCGGATGGCCATGCCAACATCGGCTACGCGGCGCAAGCGATGCAGGTTGCCGATCCACGCAATACCGTCTCGTCGGTCAAGCGCTTGATGGGTCGTGGCCTGAAGGACATCGCCCACGCCGAGAACCTGCCTTACGATTTCGTTGATTCGCCCGGGATGGTGCAACTGAAAACCGTCGCCGGCGTCAAGAGTCCGGTCGAAGTCTCGGCACAGATACTCGCGACCTTGCGCCAGCGCGCTGAAGATGCACTCGGTGACGAGCTGGTCGGCGCCGTCATTACCGTGCCCGCCTACTTCGACGATGCCCAGCGCCAAGCCACCAAAGATGCGGCAACACTCGCCGGGCTCAACGTACTGCGCTTGCTCAACGAGCCGACTGCGGCCGCGATTGCCTACGGTCTCGACAATGCCTCCGAAGGCATTTTCGCGGTCTATGACCTCGGCGGCGGCACTTTCGACATTTCCATCCTGAAGCTGACCAAGGGCGTCTTCGAAGTCCTATCGACCGGCGGCGATTCTGCGCTCGGTGGCGACGACTTCGATCATCGCCTGCTGTGCTGGATCATTGAGCACGCCAAACTGTCACCACTGTCGATCGAAGACACCAGTCTGCTGATGGTCAAGGCGCGCGAAGCCAAGGAATTGTTGTCGACTAAGGCCGAGACATCCATCGATGCCGCCCTTAAATCCGGCGAAGAAGTACACCTGACCTTGAGCGCCACCGAGTTCGTCAAGCTGACACAGCACCTGGTTGCCAAGACGCTCACGCCAAGCCGTAAGGCTCTGCGCGATGCCAGCCTGACGGTCGATGATATCGATGGTGTGGTGTTGGTCGGCGGTGCCACGCGCATGCCGCAGGTACGCAAAAGTGTCGGCGACTTTTTCCAGTCGACACCGCTGGCCAATATCGATCCCGACAAAGTCGTCGCCCTTGGTGCTGCCATCCAGGCCAATCTGCTAGCGGGTAATCGCGCCTCTGGTGATGACTGGCTGCTGCTCGATGTGATTCCGCTGTCGCTTGGTATCGAAACCATGGGTGGCCTGGTCGAAAAAGTCATCCCGCGCAACTCGACGATCCCATGCGCCCGCGCCCAGGAATTCACCACCTTCAAGGATGGCCAGACTGCACTCGCCGTGCACATCGTGCAGGGCGAACGCGAGCTGGTCACTGATTGCCGCTCGCTGGCGCGCTTCGAATTGCGCGGTATCCCGCCGATGGCAGCCGGTGCCGCACGTATCCGGGTGACTTATCAGGTCGATGCTGATGGCTTGCTATCGGTGTCCGCGCGCGAATTGCGCTCCGGCGTCGAGGCATCGATTGCCGTCAAGCCCTCCTACGGGCTGGCTGACGAGCAGGTTGCCCGGATGCTGCAGGACTCGTTCCAGTCCGCCGAGATCGACATGAAGCTGCGCGCATTGCGCGAAGAGCAGGTCGATGCTGAACGGATCGTGCTCGCCACCGAATCGGCGCTGGCAGCCGATGCCGGGCTGTTGTCCGACGCCGAGCTGGCCGAGGTGCGCGAGCTGATCGTCGCGGTGCGCGCCGTCGCCGCCGGCGACGATCCGGATGTGATCAAGCGCAGCGTCGAGGCGCTCGCCAAAGGCACCGATGAATTCGCCGCGCGTCGCATGGATCGTAGCGTCCGTGTGGCATTGTCCGGCAAGACGCTGGACCAGGTTTCCTGACCCACCCTGTTTATTTTTGAGGTAATTACCGTGGCACAAATCGTCATACTCCCGCATCCCGTCCTGTGTCCTGAAGGCGCTGTCATCGATGCACCCAAAGGCAAATCGCTGTGCGACGTTCTGCTCGATAGCGACATCGACATCGAACACGCCTGCGAGAAATCCTGCGCCTGCACCACCTGCCATATCGTGATCCGTGAAGGCTTCCGTTCACTCGGCGAGCCGGGCGAGAAAGAAGAAGACTTGCTCGACATGGCGTGGGGCCTCGAAGCGAATTCGCGCCTGTCGTGCCAGGCCCTGGTCGGCGACGTAGACCTGGTCATCGAAATCCCGAAATACACGATCAACCAGGTCAGCGAAAATCATTGATTCACCGTCAAGGAGCACGCCATGAAATGGACTGACACGATCCGCATTGCTGAAGAGCTGTGCGACAAATATCCGGACATCGATCCGCTGACCGTGCGCTTCACGGATCTGCATCAATGGGTCTGCGGGCTCGACGGCTTCGACGACGAACCGGACCGGTCCGGCGAGAAAATCCTCGAGTCGATCCAGATGGCGTGGATAGACGAAATCCAGTAGAGCGGTCGGGGTCTCCATCCGGCACCGGTTGATCCACATCAAGGGAACGACAGCTTCGATTTGCTACTTTGGCGCATCACTTACCGCCAACGGACAATCACCATGCTGCAGTTACCCTCCCGCCCGCTCCCCCGTTTTATCTTGAAGGGAAAGTCCCTGCTGCCTATTGTTCAGGGCGGAATGGGTGTGGGCATTTCAGCGCATCGGCTGGCCGGCACGGTGGCCAGTCTCGGTGCGATCGGTACCATTTCCAGCGTGGACTTGCGTCGTCGTCACGCCGACCTGATGGCACAAACCGGCAAGTCACGCGACAAGGAGTTGATCAATAGTGTCAACCTGATCGCCCTGGATCGAGAGATCACCGCTGCCCGCGCCATCGCCGGTGGCAATGGCATGGTCGCCGTCAATACGATGCGTGCCGTGGCCGAGTACGCGGCTCAGGTGCGCCAGTCCTGCGAGAGCGGTGCCGAAGCCATCGTAGTCGGTGCCGGCTTGCCGCTGGACTTGCCCGAGCTGACGGCCGGTTATCCCGATGTGGCCCTCATTCCTATCCTGTCGGATACGCGCGGCATTGCCCTCGTCATCAAGAAATGGATGCGCAAGAACCGGCTTCCGGACGCGATCGTCATCGAAAGCCCGCGCTACGCCGGCGGTCATCTGGGGGCGATGAGTATCGAGGGCGTCGATGACCCGCACTTTGCGTTTCCGACCGTGCTGGAAGGAAAACTGGAATTATTCCGGCAGCTCGGCATCGAGCGTGAAAACATCCCGCTGATTGTCGCCGGTGGTATTCACACCCATCAGCAGATCAGCGCGTTGCTGGCGCTGGGCGCGAGCGCAGCGCAGCTCGGCTCGCCGTTCGCCGTGACCGAGGAGGGTGATGCGCATAGCAACTTCAAGAAAGTCCTCGTCGAGGCAGGTCCTGACGATATCGTCACTTTCATGAGCGTAGCCGGTTTGCCGGCGCGGGCGGTACTTACGCCTTGGCTAATCAATTATCTGGAGAAGGAATCAAAGCTGATGGCCAAGGCCGGCCCCAAGGCATGCACGGTCGGCTTCGATTGCCTGCAACAATGCGGGCTGCGCGATGGCAATGGCAAGGCGGGGCAGTTCTGTATCGATACGCAACTGGCGTTTGCGATGAACGGAGATATGAAGCGGGGGCTGTTTTTCCGTGGCTCTGAAAGCCTGCCGTTCGGGCGTGAAATCCGTCCGGTGCGGGAGTTGATGGATTACCTGTTGACCGGTGTGCGGCAACAACTGTGGCAGGCAATAGTCGCCTGAGTCGAACCGGCCACACGGGATGTGGCTGGACACAGATCAGTCGGTGCGTTCGCACGTCATTCCATGCGAGAACCCGCCATCGACATACGTGATTTCGCTGGTAATCCCAGCTGCCAGATCCGATAACAGGAAGGCCGCAACATTGCCGACATCTTCGATCGTGACATTGCGTCGCAGCGGCGCGCCACGCGACGCCATTGCCAGCAGCTTGCCAAAATCCTTGATGCCGCTGGCCGCCAGCGTCTTGATCGGACCTGCCGAAATGCCATTGACGCGTATCCCTTTCGGCCCCAGAGATTCCGCCAGATAACGCACGCTGGCCTCAAGCGACGCCTTGGCCAGGCCCATCGTGTTGTAGTGCGGTGCGATGCGCACGGCACCCAGATAACTCAGGGTCAGCAATGCCGAATTGGGTCGCAGCATCGGCAGTGCCGCCTTGGCCATCGCCGGAAAACTGTAAGCCGACACATCGTGCGCAATCTGGAACGCCTCGCGAGACAGGCCATCCAGAAAGTCGCCGCTGATCGCCTCGGCAGGCGCAAAGGCAATCGCATGCACCAGGCCGTCAAGCTGTTGCCAGTGCTGCGACAGATCGGTAAAAGTAGCGTTGATTTTGTCATCGCTGGTGACATCGCAATCAAAAATCAACTCGCTGCCGAACTCCTTGGCGAACTCGCCGAGCCGATCCCGAAAACGCGCTCCGACGTAAGTGAACGCGAGGTCAGCGCCTTCGCGCCGGCAGGCCTGGGCGATACCGTACGCGATGGAGCGGCGGGACAGCAGTCCCGTGATCAGGATTTTTTTGCCTTGGAGGAAAGCCATCGTGGTCCGATTGTTGTGGATAGGAAGAAGTGATCCGGCGACCGTGTTGCCGCCGGCAGGACACGCGCTGTCTAGCGGAACACCAGGACCGGCAGCGTCGAATGGGCCAGCACTTTCTGGGTCTCGCTACCGACGAACAGCTTGTTCAATCCCTTGCGTCCATGCGACGCCATGAACACCACGTCGCATCCGTGCAGGTCGGCGACGCTGACGATTTCTTCGTAGGGGCTGAAAGATTCACGCACGTGCGTTTCACAGGTGACATTGGCGGCACTGGCCGCATCGGCGATCTGCCGGACGTTACTGCGCGCGATCTCCAGCATTTTTTCCTGATAGGCGGTCGAGTCGATAGTGATGGCGCCTTCTGACAGCGGCGAGTACGGATACGGTTCCGCAACCGACAAACCGACGATGCGGGCACCGGTCAATTGGGCGAATTCGATAGCGGCGTGGATGGCTTTGTCCGATAGCGCAGAACCGTCTGTGGGGACGAGGATGATCTTGAACATGATGTTTCCTTTCGGGTAGTGGGTACCGACGTGACGAGCAGTCGATGCTAGGGAGTGTGCACCCGAAATTCGTTGATGCACCTCAAAAACGACTTGATTCGCCAATGGCGATCCTGAACGCTGACGGCTGCGCCTGTCGCAGGCAAAAAAAAGACGGCGCGCCGGCCGTCTTTCTTATCGATAGCCGCTCTCGCGGATCAACACATTAATTGCGGGCGGTCAGCGCCCCATTGACGACACGCACTTCGTCACCGGCACGCCAGCCGTCCGGACTGTCGCTCGGGAATGTCTGCAACTGGCCGTCATCCATGCGGACCCGGACCTGATAGCTGGTGGTACCGCGCGAGCGCTTCTCGACTTCGTTGCCGGCATAACCGCCACCGACGGCACCAGCCACGGTAGCTAGCGTACGGCCATTTCCGCCACCGACCTGATTGCCCAGCAAGCCACCGAGGACTGCACCGACACCGACGCCGACGCCGCTAGGCTGGGCCGCAGATTGGATGGTCTTGACGGATTCGACCCTGCCGCAGTTGTAGCAGGACGCAGCGGCTTGCTGCTGATAGTTGTCGGTCGCCGGACGGGGTGCGTGTTTGGCAGGACTGGCGTGTTTGACGACCGGTTCGGAGGCTGCGGACTTCTGCGTGTTTTCGGAAGCCAGCATTGGCGCTGGTGAAGATGTCTTTGCCGTTGCTTCGGCAGATTGGTTGGCGGTCGAGTTGGGCAGGAGACCGGTGATTGCGGCGACCCCGACCAGGCTGACCAGGATGACGGCAGCTGCAGCAGCGGCCATCAGTGGATGGATTCCGCCTGACATGTGTTTGTTCTTCATGGATTCTCCTGAAAGTGCGGGCGACCGTGTTGCAGTCGGGTAGGACGAGTATGGCGATAGATACCAAACGAGGCCAGCAAGTTCCTGTGTCAAACGTAATGTGATGTAACCATTACATGATCCATTTGACGCAGGGGTAGTCGTCCGCGCTCTGGCTCAATCCTCCCGGCGCAGATGTGGAAACAAAATCACGTCGCGAATATTCGGCGAGTCGGTAATGAGCATCACCAGCCGGTCGATACCGATACCGCAACCACCGGCCGGCGGCATGCCATATTCGAGTGCGCGGATATAGTCGGCGTCGTAGAACATCGCCTCTTCATCGCCCGCATCCTTGGCCGCGACCTGCGCCTGAAAGCGCGCGGCCTGGTCTTCGGCATCGTTCAATTCCGAGAAACCGTTGGCCAGTTCGCGCCCGCAAATGAACAGCTCGAAACGCTCGGTGATACCGGGCACCGTGTCGGAGGCGCGCGCCAGCGGCGAGACCTCGGCCGGGTAATCGACGATGTAGGTCGGTTCCCACAATTGCGCTTCGGCGGTCTCTTCGAACAGCGCCAGTTGCAGTGCGCCCAGGCCGGCCGTAGCAAACGGCTTGACGCCGAATTTTTTTAGTTCAGTCTTGATGAAATCGGCATCGGCCAGTTGTTCGGCGCTGTACTGCGGTGCGTAATGATTGATCGCACCGAGGATAGTGAAGCGGCGGAACGGCTGGCTCAGGTCCAGCGCGCGACCTTGATACGTCAGCTCGGCGGTGCCGTGCGCATCAATGGCAGCCTGACGAATCACGGCTTCGGTGAAGTCCATCAGCCAGTGATAATCGACATACGCCGCATAGAATTCCATCATCGTGAATTCCGGATTGTGGCGCGGCGACACACCCTCATTGCGGAAGTTGCGATTGACTTCAAAAACGCGCTCGAAGCCGCCGACCACCAAGCGCTTCAGATACAGCTCGGGCGCAATGCGCAGGAACATCTGCATGTCGAGCGCATTGTGGTGCGTGATGAAAGGCTTGGCGGCGGCACCACCGGGAATGGTGTGCAGCATCGGCGTTTCGACTTCCATGAACTCGTGTTCATTCATGAAGCGTCGGATCGACGACATCGTCGCCGTGCGCGCCTTGAACGTGCGACGTGTTTCTTCGCTCATGATCAGGTCGACGTAACGCTGGCGGTACTTCATTTCCTGATCGGCCAGGCCATGGAATTTGTCCGGCAACGGCCTCAGCGATTTGGTGATCAGACGCAGCGCCGTGACCTTGATCGACAGCTCGCCGGTCTTGGTCTTGAACAAGTGGCCTTCGGCACCGAGGATGTCGCCCAGATCGTAATGCTTGAACGCGTCGTGCGCGTCGGCACCGACGTTGTCAGTGGTGATGTAGAGCTGGATGCGACCATCGGCGCGCACGCCCGAGGCATCCTGCAAGGTCGCGAACGAGGCCTTGCCCATCACGCGCTTGAGCATCATGCGACCGGCCACGACGACCTTGACCGGCGTCGCTTCGAGCGCCTCGTTATCGAGTTCGTCGTATTGCACATGCAGCGCGGCGGCCTTGTGCTGCGGCCGGAAATCATTCGGGAAAGCGATACCGGCAGCGCGGATCGCAGCGAGCTTGCCGCGTCGTTCCGCCAGGATCGAATGTTCGTCGGGAGCTGGCAGGCCAGCGGCGACTTCAGTGTTGGTGGTCATAAAGTGGGCAATCAAAAAGGGAAAAACTACACGCCTTGCTTGAGCGAGGCCGCAATGAATTCGTCGATATCACCATCGAGCACCGCCTTGGTATTGCCGGTCTCGAAGCTGGTGCGCAAATCCTTGATGCGCGACTGGTCCAGTACGTACGAGCGGATCTGGTGGCCCCAGCCGATATCGGTCTTGGAGTCTTCCAGCTTTTGCTGGTCGCTCATACGCTTGCGCATTTCATGCTCGTACAGCCGCGACTTCAGCATGGCCCACGCTTCGGCGCGGTTGCGGTGCTGGCTGCGGTCGTTCTGGCATTGCACGACGATGCCGGTCGGGCCGTGGGTCAGGCGCACTGCGGAATCGGTCTTGTTGATGTGCTGTCCGCCGGCACCGGAGGCGCGGTAGGTGTCGACGCGCACGTCGGCGGGATTGATGTCGATCTCCAGCGAGTCATCGACTTCCGGGTACACGAACAGGCTTGAGAACGAGGTGTGACGGCCGTTTGCCGAATCGAATGGCGACTTGCGCACGAGGCGGTGGACGCCGGTTTCGGTACGCAAAAAACCGTAGGCATAATCGCCTTCGACCTTGATCGTGACGGTCTTGATACCGGCGATTTCGCCATCGGACTGTTCGAGGATTTCGGTCTTGAAGCCCTTGCGTTCGCAGTAGCGCAAATACTGGCGCATCAGCATCGAGGCCCAGTCCTGTGCTTCGGTGCCGCCGGCACCGGCCTGGATATCGATGAAGCAGTTATTGGGGTCCATCGGATTGCTGAACATGCGGCGAAATTCCATGCCTTCGACCAGCTTTTGCAAACCTTGTGTATCGTCTTCTACGGCCTGGACGGTATCGTAATCTTTTTCTTCGCGCGCCATCACGAACAGGTCGCTGGCATCACGCAATTCGGCGTCGATCTTGATGAGCGACAGCACGACGGATTCGAGGGATTTCTTTTCTTTGCCGAGATCCTGCGCGCGTTTCTGGTCGTCCCAGACGGTCGGATCTTCGAGTTCGGCGTTGACCTGGTCTAGCTTCTCTGACTTGTTATCGAAGTCAAAGATACCTCCGGAGTTCGTTGGCGCGGATGGTCAGGTCTGCGAGCAGCCCTTCCAGAGAATTGAGTTGTTCTGCTTCCATGATGGTTTCTTTTGTCTTGGCGGGGAAAGGCGAAATTATACGCGAGCAGCTCGGGCATTACGTGCGGACCGCCTCGTCATTATGCTCATGCAGCAGGTTGCGTACGATCTGGATCGATAGTTTCAGTGCGTAGAGCTGGTTGAAGTAACGGGGCGACAAAACAAGCTGGTGGACATCGGCATCAAGTTGCGCCAGTTGCTCCTGCCATTGATCGCGTTGCGTGGGGGTGGTGTCGGGCGTGGTGCGCATGGCGTTTTCTAGTGCGTTGAGGTCACGGTACCAATGTGACAGGCGCGTGCGCACGCGGTAGGCCAGTATGCGCGGCACCGTTTGCAGCAGCGCAAACAGCATCGCCAGCAAGGGCACCACGATCACGAAGCGTTGTTCTATAAAATTGGCCAACCAGAACGGCAGGTAATTCTGCAGGAACGGGCGGCCCGAACGGAAGTAGCGGCGGGCTTCTTCGGACATCGGAAAATCATCGGCATGCTGGTTGGGAAATTCATTGCGTACCGAAAAAAACCCAGGCTCGGCATGGACTTCGACAGCGCTGTCGAGAAGCGCATAGATCAGTAACGGATGCAGCCGGTTCTTGGCGACCAGCATGGCCGTGGCCGACAGCAGCGTCACGTCCTGTGCCGGCAGATCCCGCTGCAAGTCGATGGCGCCACGCGGGAAGACCACTTTGGACAATGACGGGAACTTGCGCACGATCGCATCGGCCTGGCTGAAACTCATCAGTTTCAGGTCGGTACGCAGCAATGAGGCAATGAGTGGTGTTTCTGGAATGCCGACGAAGAATCCGGCATCGATGTCGCCGGCAAGCAGTTGTGCCTCGGCTTGCCGGGAAGTCATTTCGATTAGCGTCGTGTTGCTGGCATTGATGCCATAGGCGGCCAGTAACTCGATGGTGATCCTGCGCAAGCCGCTGCCGGCACGTCCGATGGCGAGGCGTTTTCCGGTGAGCCGGGCGATCTGGTCGATGCGGGTTGTGCCGTTGTAGAACAGCCAGATCGGCTCGTAGGACACCGCAGCCAATGCTTCCAGATTGGGTGCATTGCGCGCATCACCAATGCCGGATTGCATCAATGCTAGATCGATGTCGCTGGCGGGGTCTTTCAGGCGTTGATAATTTTCTACCGAACCGGATGATTTTCGTAATTCCAGATGGATTCCCTTGCGCGCCAGTATGTCAGCGTACTTAAGCGCAAAGGCCTGATAAATTCCTCCGTCATTGCCAACGCTCATGACAATGGTCTTGTTAGGAGAGGGTTGCCATAGGAGCCAGCCTAGCCAGATCAGCGCGACAACGAAGGTACACAGCGCCGGAACGAACCGGCGGTGTCGCCAGAATGCAGTGAGGGAGGGCTGTGACATGGACGAGTGCCGGTGCGTCGGATCGGAAGAGCCGGGAAACTGGCTCAGTTTTTCTTTTTTTGCTGGACCCGTTGCTGCTGCTTTTTTTGTGTTTGCTGCTTGTTCTGCTTTTGCTCGAACAACTTGACCGCATCCAGTTTGGCTTGTTCTGCGGTGCACATCGCGGGGACATCATCGTGCACGCTAAAAAATTCAGCTTCCTGGGCATCCATCACTATCTTGATGGCGGCAACGTCATCCAGATCATACAGTTCAGTGAGGAGGGTGGTCACTTCATCGAGAAACTCTTCGTACGTCATGCATAACTTTCATGGTTTTTAGTTCAAAAAAGTATACGTCGAAAACGCCTGATTGCCTTTTTTAAAACGACTTATTTGTTGTGGCAAGTAATACAGGCCGTCGCCACCTGTTTCCGATGACCGGTATTGACTGCAATACCAAATCGGGACTGGTCATGGCTTGACTCGACGGGACAACCTTGATTCTGACGGCATTGCCACCAGCGATACTACTGCTGGCAGTCAATACTTATTTGCGATGCCTGTGCCGTTGGTTCCACTGTAGGGATCTTCTGATAATTTACTGTTCGTCTCGATCTCATGCATGTAATGAAGCACATTGTTGACATAGCCTGAACTGCCTGCCCCGTTGATGTCGCCGGTATTGTAGTAACGCAGGCCGGCCTTCAAGTCGCCGCCCTTCGCATCGATCATGAACTTGACGTGGAAGCCGCCTGCAATGAGGTTATCTAGCGGTAATGTGACGTCTAACTCTTTTGCATCCTTGCCGGTGGCGGCTTTGATCAGGGACTTTTCTGCCTCACCAAGTTTCGGATACACATCGCGGAGCCAGCGTTCCTGACCAATCTGGATCAATCCATAGTCGGTGGTGCCATCGGCGTTTTGAGTGCGGGTATCCGATCGACCTCTTGATTCTGCCCATATTTGTGCGGCAATTTGCGTCGGCGACAAGCCCGTAGTCCTCGATCCGGTCATGATCTCTTTCGACCATCGCGCGACTTCCGGGTTGGCAGAAAGATTGAGGGTTGTTTGTGCACCAAAGGGAGCAAGCCCTTTTATGTCACCGTTTGTCAGTGTTTCGGTTGAGCCATTGCCGGCCTCACTGCCCGGGTGTCGACTTGTATCGCTTCCGCCCGTTCCGTTGCTACGGCGGGAACCTGTTGTGCCATTGGCCAGGGCGACCGTGATGTCATTGGTCGAAATAATATCGTCATCTCTGGCGGAAGCGGATTGCAACAGGCTGTCGTTAGCCGTTTCTATGGTGTTGTAGGCACTGTCATTGCTGAGCAGCGTTTGAAGCGCTGCCCGGGTGTTGGCGTTGGTCCCGGGATCGTCGGCCAGTATTCGCAATTGCGCGCGCGTATAAATGCGGTATTGCCCGTAATTCATGAATGACGGATCGTCGGCGAGTGTTTGCGCGGCCTCCATGAAATCAGCGTCGTCGCTGCACGCATCTCCAGTGGTGACCCCGGACGTTGCGGTCGAGCCAGTCGTGCTGCTCGCTGCGGAGTTGTTGCGCTGGCTGGTGCCGGGACGGGAAGCCGGGCTGATACTGTCGTCATATCGGTCGCTACTGTCGCTAGAGATATCAATCGCATTGGTAAAACGTTTGGCGGCCTCGAACCAGCCCCCTTGCGGATATTCGCCCTTGTCGTTGTAGCCGCCCTGGACAGCACTGATCCCGTCATTGCCGTTCATGTCACTGGTGGATAACGAAAATGCATGGCTACTGTTGAACAGGTCGCTGCCTGACGAACCGGCTGGCGAACCACCGCTGATGTGGTGCAGATATTCGTGCTCGTTGACGTTATAAAGTTGTACCAGTTCGGCATCGCTCAGTCCGTGCCGGTCGCCGTACTGATCGACCAGTTTGCCGAGACTGGCAGCATCTCCCTTCACTGCGAGCGATTTTGCCTGTCCGTACACACGACTGGCGGTAGCTTCGTCGGCAAAGTTATTCGGACGCATTATTGCGAATTTGCTCGCCATGTTAGTCGCCAGGTAAGTTCCGGATTCTCTCTCCTGCGCAGTTTGTCCTTGATTAAAAAATTGATTATCAACGGTCCAGCGACGCATTTTGTCGACGAAGCCGGTGCCATTTCCGCCAAAAATCCTTCCTGCAATGGCGGTTTGTTCGCCGGAATCCAGCAAGGCGCCAAAGGTACTGCCGTTGTGATGGCTGGACTCGCCGTGATTCAATGCCATGATCTGATGTCCGTCGGAAATAGGCATGGGTCCCGAGCCTGGTGCGCTGCCGCTATCGCCAGTATGACCATGCTTGGGACTTGAACCGGGCATGGGACTGTCGGTTTCCGATGCATGAATTGTCGGTCCGTGGCTCGCCGGTGTTACGTTTCGTTCCGCACGACATGCTGCACAGTTTGGGTCTGAACAAGTGTCTTCATGGCTGTCGTTGCCGGGGTCCTTGATGTCGCCCGAGTCATACGGAGCCGACATGTTGCCCGGCAAAATACCGCTATCAGCGGCTGATCCGGACGCCTGCACCTTGCTCTGCTGACCGAAGGCCAGCCGCTGCGCCTGATTGGCATGACCAAATAACCTGGAAAAAAAAGCATTCAATGAAGTCGGATCTTTTTTCTCGAAATCATCGTCGGTCGTGGCGGTTTTTTTGCCACTACCGCGATCACCGATCACGTATGCACTCACGCCGTCGCTGTTGACGATCATGGTTGTACGTGTGTTGTCGTCAAAAAGAATGTCGCCTGCCTCAAGAACAAATGCCGGAGTATGGTCGTCGATAACCTTGCGTGTACCGTCAGTACGATACACAACGTCAAAAGTACTCAGCCTTGGTAAATTGATGTTTGCCATGCTTCTTTCCTAATTGTGACGCGGTCATGCGCATGGGTGCGGGATGCCGCAGAGCATGGCAATGAACATGCCGGACGCCGTTTGGTTCCTGCAGCGATCAGCGATTGCGCTCACGACTTGTCGAGCGCATCCACCCTCATGGAACGTCGTTGCCCGTATCGATCGGGCACTCGAGTCCGTGGTGTTACGTGGTTTATTACGGAATAAGGGTTCCAGTAAAAAACACGCCTGTGCACTACATGACTTCCGCGTGCTCGACCATCAACTGCACGCGCGTCACACCGTTGTACTCGTTTGCATCGAGCCGGTAGGCCACCCGTGCGCGACTCCCGAGATCGTCGGTATGACCGAACCAGATCGCATCAAAACGCTGGCCATTGCGCTCAAGCTGCAGCTTCAGGTGGCGTTCCTTGAGGATGCGCTGGCTGATCACGCGGAACTCGTCGCAGAACACCGGTGGCGCAAAGCCCTGACCCCAGACCTGTGCGTCGAGCAGGTCGATGAACTGCGTCGTGAAGAACGCATCTTCCAGCGAACCATCGTTTTCGAGTACCCGTTCGAGCTGGTTTTGCGTCAGCCAGCTGCGTCCGACAGCTTCGAAGGCTGCGGCGAAGGCATCGAAATTTTCGGCGCGCAAGGTCAGGCCGGCGGCCATTGCATGACCGCCGAACTTGTCGATCAGGGTAGGGGCATGCTTGGACACCAGATCCAGCGCATCGCGCAAATGAAAACCCGGGATCGAGCGTCCCGAGCCCTTGATCCAGCCATCGCCAGCCGGCGCAAAAGTGATTGTCGGCCGGTAGAACTTGTCCTTCAGGCGGGATGCAACGATGCCGATGACGCCCTGGTGCCAGCCGGCGTCGAACACGCTGATCGTCGAATTGTCTTGCGGGTTGAAACTGTCGAGTAATTCCAGCGCGGTGTCCTGCATGTCGGCCTCAATATCGCGCCGCTCGCGGTTGATCGCATCGAGCTGCTGGGCAATGGCCCAGGCGCGACCTTCATCGTCGGTGGTCAGGCATTCGATGCCAAGCGACATGTCGGCCAGCCGGCCGGCGGCATTCAGACGCGGACCCAGCGCAAAACCGAGGTCGAACGGACTGGCCTTGCGCGCCTCGCGGGCCGACGCCCGGAACAGCGCTGCGACGCCCGCATGCATGCGACCGGCGCGCATCCGCTTCAAGCCCTGCGCGACGAGGATGCGGTTGTTGGCATCGAGCTTGACGACGTCGGCGACCGTGCCGAGCGCGACCAGATCAAGCAGCACATCAAGCTTGGGCTGGCTGTGCTGATCGAAGATGCCACGCTTGCGCAGCTCGGCGCGCAAGGCCAGCAGCACATAAAACATCACGCCGACGCCGGCCAGGTTCTTGCTCGGGAAGCCACATTCGGGCTGGTTCGGATTGACGATCACGCGCGCCGCCGGCAGCGTATCGGCCGGCAGGTGGTGATCGGTCACGACCACGTCGATGCCACGCCGGTTGGCTTCGGCCACGCCGTCGATACTGGCAATGCCGTTATCGACGGTGACGATAATGTCGGGCGTTTTTTCGGCTTGCGCCAGCGCGACGATTTCGGGTGTCAGGCCATAGCCATATTCGAACCGGTTCGGCACGATGAAGTCGACTTCCGCGCCCAGCATGCGCAGTCCGCGCAAGCCGACCGCGCATGCGGTAGCACCATCGCAATCGTAATCAGCGACGATGACCATGCGTTTTTTTGCCGCGATCGCATCGGCCAGAAATACCGCTGCGGCATCAATGTGCAGCAAACCGGAAGGGGCGATCATCGACGACAGCTCGCTCGACAGTTCGCGCACATCGAGCAAGCCACGCGCCACATACAGGCGCGCCAGCACCGGATGGATGCCGTCCTGGATCAGGCGTTCGGTATCGCGCGGAGACGCCGCACGGGTCGCGAGACGGGTCATTGCAGCAATCCCTTGAGCGATGGCTTCAACCAGAATTTGCGCAGCGTCGTGCGCGTGATCAGGTGCCCGGTGACCAGGCTGCCATGGGTCAGGATCAGACGGCATGAGCCGAGGGCACCATCTTTCAAGGCCTGCAGCAGCGGCGCAAACCAGGGTGCCTCGAGGGCATTGACGCGCATCAGCCATTCCGACAAATCTTCGCCCAGCGCCGGTTCGATCAGCATGTCGAGCAATAGCAAACCATGCACCGGTTTTGCGGCGAGCACGTCGGCGATGGTGGCACTGTCAGCATGCTTGACGGTTTCGCCACGCCAGTTGGCGAGATTGAAGACATCGGTATAGGGCGAGTCCCGTACGTCTTGTTTGGCTGGCGTGCCAGCCCACAGCCACAGCGAATTAACCGGATCGAGACCTTGCTGCTCGCGTGACTGGTTGACCGTGCAGTCATGCCAGTGCATCTGGATTTCATTCTGGACCTTGCGCCAGTCGCGCTCGGACGGACCTTTCGGCATCCAGATATCGATGTTGTGGCCGCAGGCCGCGTCCGGTGTCGCGGTCTGCATCGCCGTCCAGTCGTCGGCGCGCAGGAACCAGGTAGCCGCATCGCCGTACACCAGTTGCTGGCCGATCTCTTCGAACAGCGGCGCTGCCAGCGCGAATAGCGTGCGCGAGTCGGCGTCCGCCAGCGCGAGCCGGCGCGGATCCGTCAGCACCAGATGATCGCGGGCGATATGGATATGCACCGGATTGAGCACGAACCAGACCCCGGATTCGGGCGCAAAGCCGCGTCTGTGCATGGCGCGCAAGGCAAGCGGCGGACTGCCGTCTGTGGCCTTGTCGGGTGACAAACCGAAGGCAGCAGCGAGCCAGGATTCATGCGGTAGCGCGTGGGCGAAGGCGTCATGTGCGACCGCCGGTGCCGGCTTGCTGCGCGCCAGCAGTACGGCCAGTGACGGCGTTTCCATCGCACGCAGCAGATCAGGACCCATGGCGGTGGGGGGGAGGGCGAAAGGCAAAAGAATATCGAGATGGCTCATGGGCGGGGATTGTAGGTCAATTCGATCAGGCGAACCGGCGAGGTCCTTCGCAACCGTCTTTAGGTCAGCGCGCAAACTACCCCGCCGGCGGCAAAAAAAAACGACCCGGTCGCCAAGGCGTTCGGGTCGTTCAGTTACCGATATGTGGCTCGGTAATTTGCGCTGCACGGCCTGTCGATGTGAATCGACAGGGCCGCGCCGGCATCAGGTCAGATCGAAACGATCCAGGTCCATCACCTTGGTCCAGACCGCGATGAAGTTATGCACGAACATCTCTTGGGCATCGCTGCTGCCATAGACTTCGGTAATTGCCCGCAGCTGCGAGTTCGAACCGAACACCAGATCCACGACAGTACCGGTCCACTTGACATTGCCGCTGGCAACATCGCGCCCTTCCATCAGTCCTTCCGACGCGGTCGACTTCTCCCACTTGGTTTTCATATCGAGCAGATTGACGAAGTAGTCATTGCTCAAAGTGCCAGGCCGGTCGGTGAAAACACCGTGTTTGACGTCGCCGAAGTTGGTATCGAGGGCGCGCATGCCGCCGACCAGTACCGTCATCTCAGGGCCGCTCAAGGTCATCAGGTTGGCGCGATCCAGCAGCAGTTCGGCTGCAGTACCCACACTTTCCTTGCTCAGGAAGTTGCGGAAGCCATCAGCAACCGGCTCCAGTGCAGCGAACGACTCGACGTCGGTCTGCGCCTGGGTGGCATCGGTACGACCCGGCGAGAACGGCACGATGGTATCGATACCGCCTTTTTTTGCCGCCGCTTCAACGGCAGCGCTACCGGCCAGCACGATCAAGTCAGCCATCGAGATCTTCTTGCCGCCGGATTGCGCGCCGTTGAAGTCTTTCTGGATAGCCTCGAGTGCGGTCAAGACGACGGCCAGTTTGGCTGGTTCGTTGGCTTCCCAATCCTTTTGCGGTGCCAGGCGGATACGGCCACCGTTGGCACCACCGCGCTTGTCGCTACCGCGGAAAGTCGAGGCTGAAGCCCAGGCTGTAGTCACCAGTTGTGCGGTCGACAAACCGGAGGCCAGCACTTTGGCTTTCAAGGCGGCGACGTCCTGCTCATTGACCAATGGATGGTCAACATCGGGAACCACGTCCTGCCACAGTTCGGTCTTCGCCGGCACCATCGAACCCAGATAGCGTGACAACGGACCCATGTCGCGGTGCATCAGCTTGTACCACGCCTTGGCGAATACCTCGGCAAATTCCTGCGGATTCTGGTGAAAGTGGCGCGAGATTTTTTCGTAGGCAGGATCGGCGCGCAGGGCGATATCGGTCGTTGCCATCATCGGTGCATGGCGGATAGCCGGATCATGTGCGTCCGGCACGGTGTTGGCACCGCCACCGTTTTTCGGGGTCCACTGGTGGGCACCGGCCGGGCTCTTGGTCAGTTCCCATTCATAACCGAACAGCGTATCGAAATAGCTGTTGTCCCAGGTGATCGGGGTCGGTGTCCATGCGCCTTCGAGGCCGCTGGAAATCGTGTGGACACCTTTGCCCGTGCCGAACGTATTTCTCCAACCGAGACCTTGCTCTTCGAGCGGTGCGCCTTCGGGTGCAGGACCGACGTATTTGGCCGGATCAGCAGCGCCGTGGACCTTGCCGAAGGTATGACCGCCGGCGCACAAGGCCACGGTTTCTTCGTCATTCATGGCCATGCGCAGGAAAGTTTCGCGGATATCGTGTGCCGACAGCAGCGGGTCAGGATTGCCGTTCGGGCCTTCCGGATTCACGTAGATCAAGCCCATCTGCACTGCACCGAGCGGGTTTTCAAGGACGCGCTCTTTGCTGTAGCGCTTGTCGCCCAGCCATTCGGCTTCCGGACCCCAATAGATGTCTTCCTGCGGTTCCCAGACATCGGCGCGACCACCGGCGAAGCCGACGGTTTTCAGGCCCATCGACTCGAGTGCGACGGTGCCGGTCAGGACAATCAGATCAGCCCATGAAATTTTGCGGCCGTATTTTTGCTTCAGCGGCAACAGCAGGCGACGTGCCTTGTCCAGGTTGACGTTATCCGGCCAGCTGTTCAGTGGGGCAAAACGTTGGGTGCCGAAACCGGCACCGCCGCGACCATCGGCAATCCGGTAGGTGCCTGATGCATGCCAGGCCATACGAATGAAGAAAGGACCGTAGTGACCATAGTCGGCCGGCCACCATTCCTGTGAATCGGTCATCAGCGCTGTTACGTCCTTGACGAGCGCGTCAAGGTCCAGGCTTTTGAATTCTTCGGCGTAGTTAAAATCCTTGCCCATCGGATTGGACAACGACGAATTTTGTTGGAGGATTTTGAGGTTTAACTGATTCGGCCACCAGTCCGCATTCGTGGTACCTGCGTTGACGGTAGGCTTGGGTGCACCGCTTAAAAACGGGCATTTTGTTTCGTTCGACAAGGCGTTCTCCTATGAATGTTTGGCATTTCCAGCGATTGCCAGTATAGATTTTTGCCAAACATTGTCCTACAAAATATTCTTAATGAGTCCGATAGTGCATCCTGATGCAGGCAGGAAATCTTGTCGATGCAATCCTTGGTTGCCACGTCACCACGACCGGCACGCAAGTGCTGAACTACCATGAAGCCAGCCTACCGCGTTTGGAGATGATTTGTTTTGTGTGGCAAGATGCCGGACGAATTCAGGAGCCCACCATTGAGTATTCTAAAAAATCTGCCGTTCGAATGGCTGGTCGGCATCCGCTACACGCGCGCCGGTCGTCGCAGCGGCCGCAACAGTTTCATTTCATTCATCTCGCTGATCTCGATGGCCGGCATCGCGCTGGGTGTCGCCGCACTGATCGTCGTGCTGTCGGTGATGAATGGCTTCCAGAAAGAAGTGCGCGACCGCATGCTGTCGGTCTTGCCGCACATCGAAGTGTTCGATCCGGTCAACGGCCTGGTTGACTGGAAAGCCACCGCCAAAGAAGCATTCCTGGACAAGGAAGTCAAAGGCGCAGCACCGTATGTCGCTGGTCAGGCCATGATGACGCGCGACGGTACCCTGCGCGGCGTGATTGTACGTGGCGTGCTGCCGGGCGAAGAATCGAATGTCTCCGAAGTTGCCGCGCAAGTGCGGCAAGGTAAGTTCACCGATCTGCGTCCCGGCGAATTCAATATCGTGCTCGGTGGCGAACTGGCGCGTGCGCTGTCGGCCGGCATCGGCGACCGTGTCACGCTGGTCTCGCCCGAAGGGCAGGTCACACCGGCCGGCGTGGTGCCGCGCTACAAGGCTTTTACAGTGGTCGGGATTTTTGAAGCCGGCCACTATGAATATGATTCGACACTGGCCTTCATGCACATCGATGATGCCGAAAAAATGTTCCGGCTCAATGCGCCGACAGGCGTGCGCTTGCGCATCGACGACATGCAGCGGGCACCGCTGGTGGCACGTGACCTGTCGCGCATCATGACCGGCAATGTCCTCATCAGCGACTGGTCAAAGCAGAACAAGACCTGGTTTGCCGCTGTACAAACCGAAAAACGCATGATGTTCATCATCCTCACGCTGATCATTGCAGTAGCTGCTTTTAATCTGGTGTCGACGCTGGTCATGACCGTCACCGACAAGCAGGCCGACATTGCCATCCTGCGTACGCTGGGTGCGTCACCGCGGTCGATCATGAAGATCTTCATGATCCAGGGTGCACTGGTGGGCTTGATCGGCACGGCCATCGGCATCACCGGGGGGGTGCTGGTGGCGCTCAATGTCGATGTCATCGTACCCGTCATCGAACGTCTGCTCGGCGTGCAATTCCTGCCGCGCGATATTTACCTGATCAGTGCCTTGCCGTCCGATCTGCGCTGGCCGGATGTCGGCACCATAGGCGCTGTCGCCGTGGTGCTGGCCTTTCTGGCGACGCTGTATCCGAGCTGGTGGGCGGCCCGTGTCAAACCTGCCGAGGCCTTGCGCTATGAGTAACACCACCGATAACACTGTCCTGTCCTGCGTTGGTCTGGGCAAGACCTTCACGCAAGGAAAGTACGCCGTCAAGGTGCTTGCCGGCATCGACTTCCAGGTGCAAAAAGGCGAGCGGGTGGCCATCGTCGGCGCGTCCGGTTCCGGCAAATCGACGCTGCTGCATTTGCTCGGCGGACTCGATACCCCCAGCACCGGCAACGTGACCTTGCTTGGCCGCGAGATGGCCAGCATGGGCGAAAAAGAACGCGGCGACGTGCGCAATCACTCGCTCGGTTTTGTCTATCAATTCCATCACCTGTTGCCGGAATTTTCAGCACTCGATAACGTGGCGATGCCGCTGATGATCCGTCGGGTCGACCGGATCACCGCGCAGGAAGCCGCGCGCAAGGTACTGGCCCGCGTCGGTCTGGCCGATCGCGTTACGCACGTGCCGGGCGAATTGTCCGGCGGCGAGCGACAGCGTGTCGCGCTGGCGCGCGCGCTGGTGACGCTGCCTGCCTGCGTACTGGCCGATGAGCCGACCGGCAATCTCGACCGTGCGACGGCGCACCGGACCTTCGACCTGATGCTGGAATTGTCGCGCACGCTAGGCACCTCGTTCGTCATCGTCACCCACGATGTCGAACTGGCGCGCCATTGCGATCGCATCCTGCGGCTTTCCGAGCGCGGGCTGGAACCCTACGTCGAATAACGGGGCACGCCGATGTGGATCGATACCCACTGCCATCTGGATGCCGCCGAATTCGCCGGCGAACACGAGGCCGTGGCGTCCGATGCGCAACGGGCAGGGGTGTCCCGCATCGTTATTCCGGCGATTGGTCGCGCCAATTTCGGCACCGTCGCCGCACTGGCTGCGGCTTGCCAGAACGGTGCCTACGCGCTAGGCATCCACCCGATGTTCGTGCCGCAAGCCGATGAAGCCGATCTGGTGCTGCTGCGCGCATCGATCCCTGCAGCTCTGCAGGACCCGCGCTTTCTGGCCATCGGCGAGATCGGCCTCGACTTCTTCATTCCTGAACTGACTGTCCCGCCCTTGCGCGAAAAGCAGGAACACTTCTACGTCGAACAGCTGAAGATCGCGCGCGATTTTGACTTGCCGGTGCTGCTGCATGTGCGGCGTTCGCAAGAAACGTTGCTCAAGCATTTGCGGCGCATCCGTGTGCGCGGTGGTTGCGCGCATGCGTTCAATGGCAGCTTCCAGCAGGCGCACCAGTTCATTGAGCTCGGCTTCAAATTGGGACTGGGCGGCGCGATGACGTTCACGCGCGCATTGCAAATCCGCCGGCTCGCTACCGAGCTGCCGCTCGCGGCACTGGTGCTCGAAACCGATGCACCCGATCTGTCGCCGGCATGGCTGCATCCGGCCCGCAACAGCCCGGCCCAGATCCCGCAGATCGGTGCCGCGCTGGCGCACTTGCGCGATCTGCCGGTCGAGGCGATTGCCACCGCCACGACAGCCAACGCGCTGGTCGCCATGCCGCGACTGGCGTCACTTTACTGAACTCGCATGCGCGCGGCCTTGCTCGGGTTTTCAGCGGGAGTCGGCGTGCTGCAATTGCAAGCGGCGCTGCTGCCGATGACGTGGGCGGCGGCATTGCTGGTGGCTGCGGTGGCGCTGCTCGTGGCGTTCAAGTCGATACCGCGCAGAGCAATACGACTTCCGCTGGTCGCCAGCATCGCCGCCGTACTCGGCTTTGCCTGGGCCACGCTATTTGCACAGTACTACTTGCAGCAGTCGCTGCCCGCCGCCCTCGAAGGTCGCGACATCACGGTCGTCGGCACGATCGACAGCTTACCGGCTAGTGCCGAACAGGGCGTGCGTTTCAACTTCGCCGTCGAGCGCGTGCTGCCGCTTGACGGCATCACGCCGGTCCTGCCGCGCCGGTTGGCGCTGGCATGGTCATCCGGATTTTTCGGCCAGATCACGCAAACGGTCGGCGACGTGCAACCCGGCGAGCGCTGGCAATTGACGGTGCGCCTGGCGCGTCCGCATGGCAATGCCAACCCGTTCGGATTCGATTATGAAGCCTGGCTGCTCGAACAAAATCTGCGCGCCACCGGCTATGTCCGGCCCGATACCGGCGCCGCATTGAAGAACGTCCGGCTCGCGTCGTTTGTGCTCAGCCCCGGCAATCTGGTCGAACGCAGCCGCGCCTGGCTGCGCGCGCGCATCCTTGCCGCCTTGCCTGACAAACCCTACGCCGGCGTGCTGGTCGCGCTGGTGGTCGGTGACCAGCGTGGTGTCGCGCAAACCGATTGGAATATCTTTACGCGCACCGGTATCGGCCATCTGATATCGATTTCAGGCTTGCACATCACGATGGTGGCCGGCTTGTTTGCGCTGCTCGGCAAGGCCTTGTGGCGACGTTCGTTTTTCACTGATGCGGCCTTGCCGTTGCGGCTACCGGCGCAGCAATTCGGCGTACTGGTCGGTGTGGCGGTGGCGCTGCTGTACGTTTTACTGGCAGGTTTTGGCGTGCCGGCGCAACGCACCCTGTACATGCTGTCGGTGGTCGCATTGGCACTCTGGTGCGGGCGGCTCACGCGCGTCTCGTCGGTGCTGTGCATTGCGCTGGCGGTCGTGCTGCTGCTCGATCCGTGGGCCGTGCTGGCACCCGGATTCTGGCTGTCGTTCGGCGCGGTGGCAGTGATCCTGTACGCCTCGGTCGGCCGCATGCCGGCTGCGCCGCTGCCGCCGTCAAGCTCGCGCTGGCGGCGCTGGCGTGCCACGCTGGCACCGGCAAGCCGTACGCAATATGTCGTCTCGATCGGACTGGTGCCGCTGACCCTGCTGCTGTTCGGACAGGTCTCGCTGATCAGTCCGCTGGCCAATGCGGTGGCGATTCCACTGGTCAGTTTTGTGGTCACGCCGCTGGCCTTGCTCGGCAGTGTCGCGCCCGCGCCGCTCAATGGCTGGTTGCTGCTGGCGGGGCATGCCGGCATAGCCTGGCTCGCGCAAGCATTGGCGTGGTTGAGCGGTTTGTCATGGGCGGTCTGGTCCGCACCGATACCATCCTGGTGGGCCTTCGCCGCCGCGGCCATCGGCACCTTGTGGTGGCTGGCACCGCGCGGCTGGCCGGTGCGCTGGGCCGGGCTGGCCGGCTGGTTGCCCTTGCTGGCGACGATGCCGACCCATCCGGCGGTGGGGCAATTCGATGTCATCGCCTTTGATGTCGGGCAGGGCATGGCCTTGCTGGTCGAAACCGCCGGCCACCGTTTGCTGTACGACACGGGGCCGGCCTATTCGCCCGATTCCGATGGTGCCAACCGCGTGCTGCTGCCCTACCTGAAAGCACGGGGCATCAACGCGCTTGATGCGGTCGTCATTTCGCACAGCGATAGCGATCACTCCGGCGGGGCGCTGTCCTTGCTGGCGGCGATGCCGGTCGGCTGGTTGTCGAGCTCGCTGCCGCCGGACCACCGCATCGTGCGCGCCGCGGCCGAACACCGGCGCTGCTTCGCCGGTCAGCAGTGGGATTGGGATGGCGTGCATTTCGAGATGCTGCATCCGACCACGGTCAGCTACACCAGCGACAAATGGAAACCCAATGCGCGCAGCTGCACCCTGAAAATTTCCGCCGGTGGCCTGTCCAACCTGCTGCCTGGTGATATCGAAGCCACCTCCGAAATCGAACTGGTCAACAGCATTCCCGCCCGATTGCGCAGCACCGTGCTGCTGGCACCGCATCACGGCAGCGGCACGTCGTCCACCGAGGGTTTTCTTGAGGCGGTCGCGCCATCGCTGGCGCTGTTCCAGGTCGGCTACCGTAACCGTTACCGTCATCCGAAGCCGGAGGTCTATGAGCGCTACGCCGAACATGGCATCACGCGTCTGCGAACAGATAGTGCCGGAGCAATCACATTACAATTCGCCCGAGATTTGACTTTCAGCACAGTGCGCCGCGACCATCCGCGATATTGGTATGACCGATAGGAACCCACAGAAGATGACCAAACCCTTGCTGCATTTTGCCCATGCCAACAGCTATCCGGCCGATACCTACCGCGCTTTTTTTCGTGCGCTCGAGCCGCATTACGCAGTCAGTGCGCTATCGATGCACGCGCACAATCCCGACTACCCGGTGCGCGATGGCTGGGATGCGTTGCGGCGCGAATTGCAGGACGAGCTGCTGCAGCGCTACGACCAGCCGGTGATCCTGGTCGGTCATTCGCTGGGCGGCATGCTGTGCATGATGGTGGCCAAGCAGCGGCCCGACCTGGTGCGCGCCGTCGTGATGCTGGACTCGCCGGTGGTGGCCGGCTGGCGTGCGCTGGCGCTGCGGGTCTCGAAGCTGACCGGACTCGACATGAAATTTTCGCCGGCGCGTTTTTCGCAGCGTCGCCGCAAGGTCTGGCCGGATCTCGAAGCGGCTTACGCACACTACGCCTCGAAGGCGATGTTCGCGATCTGGCCCGAAGAAGTCTTGCGCGATTACATCCAGTACGGCATGCAGCCGCACGAAGACGGCGTCACGCTGCGCTTCACGCGCGAGATCGAAACGGCGGTCTATCGCGGCTTGCCGCATGACCTCGGGGCGCTGGCGCGCGGCACGTTTCCGGTGCCGATCGGCTTTGTCGGCGGGGTCGATTCGATCGAATGCCAGCAAGCCGGGCTCGATGCGACACGGCGTCTGGTCGGTTCCCATTTTGCCCAGATCCCCGGCGGTCACCTGTTCCCGATGGCTTCACCCGAGGCCGCGGCCAGTGCCACTCATTCGATGATTACGTCCCTGCTCGGAGAAACCGCATGATCAAATTCCTCACGCTGATGCTGTGCGCGCTGGCGGGTACCGTCCACGCCGCCGACTTGCCCGATGTCGCACGGATGCGCGCTGAAGGCAGCGCCAGCGTCACACTCGAGATCGATAACGACAGCCTGCTACTGAATCGGGATGACGGCTTCTACACCAGCGGCGCTCGCATCGGCCAGCGCATCGATCTGCGCAGTGCAGGCCGGCTCGATAGCATCGGCTGGCGCATCGGGCAGGACATGTACACCGCGTCCGACACGCGTTTGTCGCCGGCGCAGATCGGCCCGCCCGACCATCCGTATGCGGGCTGGCTGTTCGGCGGTGTCTACCGGCAGCAGGCGCTGGCCGATGGCACGCGCTGGAAGCTCGGCATCGACCTCGGTTGCCTCGGTCCCTGTGCCGGTGGCGAGTGGACCCAGACCCATCTGCACCGGCTGATCGGCCAGCAACTACCGCAGGGCTGGGCCAAGCAGGTACGCAATGAATTCGGTGCCGTGCTGGCCGGCGAGCTCACGCCGGTGCGCTGGCAACTCGGTAGCGCGGTCGATCTTGCGCCAACGCTGCAGGCGCGCTTCGGCAATATCTTCACCGATGCCAGCGCCAGCTTGCTGCTGCGCGCCGGGCAACTCAATGTGCTGCCGGACCAGCCGACGCTGCACGGATTTGCCCGAGCCGAGGCGCGCGCAATCGGCTATAACGCGACGCTGCAAGGCGGTTATTTTTCGACCGGTAATCCGCATACGGTCGATCCGAAGCGGCTGGTTGGCGAAGCCGAAATCGGCGCGGTCTGGCAGCGTTCGCCGTGGAGTATCAGCGCTTCGGTGGTCCGGCGCGGCAATGAAATCCGCGAACTGCCCAACAGCATCGGCACCCAGAACTTTGTGCGGCTGCTGTTTTCCTATGCGCTGTAATCGGCTCTGCCGGCGGTGGCGATAATTTTCCCGGCATTAGTCCGGCCGGCTAATCGTCGTGCGGTATAATTCCGATTTCTCGCACGTGCCGTTCGGCACTATCTGCAATGACCAAATTTGTATTCGTAACCGGTGGCGTCGTCTCTTCCCTTGGCAAAGGGATTGCAGCAGCCTCTCTCGCAGCGATCCTCGAATCGCGCGGCCTCAAAGTCACCATGCTCAAGCTCGATCCCTACATCAATGTCGACCCCGGCACGATGAGCCCGTTCCAGCATGGCGAAGTGTTTGTTACCGATGACGGCGCCGAGACCGATCTCGACCTCGGCCACTACGAGCGCTTCATCACCACCAGAATGCGCAAGGTCAACAACTTCACGACCGGCCAGATTTATGAATCGGTCATCCGCAAGGAGCGTCGTGGCGAATACCTCGGCAAGACCGTTCAGGTCATCCCGCACATCACCAATGAAATCCAGGATTACATCCATCGCGGTGCCGAAGGCTATGACGTCGCGCTGGTTGAAATCGGCGGCACTGTCGGCGATATCGAATCGCTGCCCTTCCTCGAAGCAGCCCGCCAGCTGAGCTTGCGCGCCGGCCGCAATGCGGCTGCGTTCGTGCACCTGACGCTGGTGCCGTTTCTGGTGTCGGCCGGTGAACTCAAGACCAAGCCGACCCAGCACAGCGTCCAGAAATTGCGTGAGATCGGGATCTTCCCGGATGCGCTGCTATGCCGTGCCGACCGGCCTATCCCGGATGACGAGCGCTCGAAGATTTCGCTGTTCTCGAACGTGCCGGAAGACGCCGTGATCTCGGTGTGGGATGCCGACACGATCTATAAGATTCCGCAAATGCTGTTCGACCAGGGCCTCGACAAGATCGTCTGCGACAAGCTCGCGCTGTCACCAAAACCGGCCGATCTGTCGATGTGGACCCGTCTGGTTCATGCGCTCGAAAATCCGAAGTTCGAAGTCACCATCGGCATGGTCGGCAAGTATGTTGACCTGACCGAGTCGTACAAATCGCTGACCGAAGCCTTGCGTCACGCCGGTATTCATACCGAATGCCGCGTCAATATCGAATATCTTGATTCCGAAGATATCGAGGCCACCGGTCCCGACAGCCTCGCCAAATACGATGCCGTGCTGGTGCCGGGCGGATTCGGCAAGCGCGGTGTCGAAGGCAAGATCGCATCAGCCCGCTATGCCCGCGAACACCAGATTCCATACCTGGGCATTTGCCTCGGCATGCAGGTCGCCTTGCTCGAATATGCGCGCAACGTGGCCGGCCTGACCAAAGCCAATTCGACCGAATTCGACAACGAGACCGAGCAACCGGTGGTTGCCCTGATCAACGAATGGCAGAACCACGACGGCAAGGTCGAGAAGCGTGACATCAATTCCGACCTCGGCGGCACGATGCGCCTGGGCGCGCAAACCTGCGCGGTCAAACCAGGCACGCTGGCTGCCGAAATTTACGGCAACGTCGTCACCGAACGTCATCGTCATCGCTATGAAGCCAACAACCATTACCTGAGCCGCGTCGAAGAAGCTGGTCTGATCGTGTCGGCCCGAACGCCATCGGAAGACTTGTGCGAGATCATGGAATTGCCACGTACCGGTGCACATGCCCACCCGTGGTACCTTGGCGTGCAATATCATCCCGAATTCAAATCGACACCGCGTGATGGCCATCCCTTGTTCATCTCGTTCGTCAAGGCAGCACTGGCGCACAAGCAGGCCGCGGCCGCCACACTCAAGGATGCAGCATGAAACTCTGCGGTTTTGACATCGGCCTCGACCAGCCGTTTTTCCTGATCGCCGGTCCGTGCGTGATCGAGTCGCGCCAGATGGCTTTCGATACCGCCGGTCAGTTGAAGGAAATCACCGCCGCACTCGGTATCCCGTTCATCTACAAGTCCTCGTTCGACAAGGCCAACCGCTCGTCGGGTACTTCTTTCCGTGGCCTCGGCATGGACAAGGGTCTGGAGATTCTGGCCGACGTCAAGCGCGAGCTGGGCGTGCCGGTACTTACCGACATCCATGCAATCGAAGAAATCAAGCCTGTTTCGGCGGTCGTCGACGTGCTGCAAACGCCGGCTTTTTTGTGCCGCCAGACCGATTTCATTCACGCTTGCGCGCAGTCCGGCCGGCCGGTCAATATCAAGAAGGGCCAGTTCCTGGCGCCGCACGATATGGTCAATGTGATCAACAAGGCGCGCGCGGCAGCAAAAGAAGCCGGCCTGCCCGAAGACAATTTCATGGCTTGCGAGCGCGGTGTTTCGTTCGGCTACAACAACCTGGTATCCGACATGCGCTCGCTGGCGATCATGCGCGAAACCGGTTGCCCGATTGTTTTCGATGCGACGCACTCGGTGCAATTACCGGGCGGGCAGGGCAGTTCTTCCGGTGGCCAGCGCGAATTCGTGCCGGTGCTGGCGCGGGCTGCGGTGGCTGTTGGTATTGCCGGCCTGTTTATGGAAACCCATCCGAACCCGGCCGAAGCGATGTCTGACGGCCCCAACGCGGTGCCGCTGGCGCGCATGCGCGAACTGCTCTCGACGCTCATCGAGCTCGATCGTGTCGTCAAGAAAAACGGTTTCCTCGAAACTGATTTCGCTTGAGCGTTCCCTTTACCCCAATTCAAAACTGCAAGATCCAGGAGAAATCATGAGTGCCATCGTTGACATCATCGCCCGCGAAATCATCGACTCGCGCGGCAATCCGACCGTCGAATGCGACGTCCTGCTGGAATCCGGCGTCATGGGCCGTGCCTCGGTGCCGTCCGGCGCATCGACCGGTTCGCGCGAAGCCATCGAATTGCGCGATGGCGACATGAGCCGCTACTTCGGCAAGGGTGTCTTGAAGGCCTGCGAATTCATCAACACCGAGATCGCCGAAGCCATCATGGGCCTTGATGCCAACGAGCAGGCTTTCCTGGATCGCACCCTGATCGACCTCGACGGTACCGAGAACAAGGCACGCATCGGCGCCAACGCCACGCTGGCCGTCTCGATGGCGGTAGCCAAAGCCGCTGCCGAAGAATCGGGCCTGCCGCTGTATCGCTACTTCGGTGGCAGCGGCGCGATGCAGATGCCGGTGCCGATGATGAACGTCATCAACGGTGGCGCGCATGCCGACAACAACCTGGATATCCAGGAATTCATGATCATCCCGATTGGCGCACCGAGCTTCAAGGAAGCCATCCGCTATGGCGCAGAAGTCTTCCACACGCTGAAAAAAATCCTCAAGAGCAAAGGCCTGGCGACCTCGGTTGGCGATGAAGGCGGTTTTGCCCCGAACGTCGACAACCACGAAATGGCGATCAAGCTGATCATCCAGGCCATCGAAGAAGCCGGCTACGAGCCGGGCACGCAGATCGCACTTGGTCTGGATTGCGCTGCCAGCGAGTTCTACAAGGACAGCAAATACCAGCTGGCCGGCGAAGGCGGACTGGCATTGAGCTCGACCGATTTCACCAACCTGCTGGCGACCTGGTGCGACAAGTACCCGATCATTTCGATCGAAGACGGCATGGCCGAAAACGACTGGGAAGGCTGGGCCATCCTGACCGAATCCCTCGGCAAGAAAATCCAGCTGGTCGGCGACGACCTGTTCGTCACCAACACCAAGATCCTGCGCGAAGGTATCGACAAGAACATCGCCAATTCGATCCTGATCAAGATCAATCAGATCGGTACGCTAACCGAAACTTTTGCCGCCATTGAAATGGCCAAGCGTGCCGGTTACACCGCCGTGATTTCACACCGTTCCGGCGAGACCGAAGATTCGACGATTGCCGATATTGCTGTTGGTACCAACGCACTGCAGATCAAGACCGGCTCGATGTCGCGTTCGGACCGCATGGCCAAGTACAACCAGTTGCTGCGCATCGAAGAAGACCTCGGCGACATCGCCAGCTACCCTGGTCGTCAAGCCTTTTACAACTTGCGCTAACCTCTGGCTGCACGGACCGATGCCGGTCCGTGCGCGCCTGTTCACGTCCTCTTCCTCATGCGCCTGATCCTGACTTGCCTCGCTGCCTTGCTGTTGCTGATCCAGTACCCGCTGTGGTTTGGCAAGGGGGGCTGGCTGCGCGTGGCCGAACTCGATCAGCAAGTCACAGCGGCTGTCAAGAAAACCGAAGACCTTAAAGCTCGTAACGCCAAGCTCGGCTCCGAAGTGCAGGACTTAAAAACCGGCACTGGCGCGGTCGAGGAGCGCGCGCGCTACGAGCTCGGTATGGTCAAGGAAAACGAAGTGTTCGTCCAGGTGCTCCCGGCAGGAACGGCGGCACCCGAGCTGGCAGTCAAGCCGGTGCCTGCTGCGGAGCCCTTGCCGCCGGTGCGAAGTACGCCGTAGCATCTGGCCCGTAGGGTGGGCTCGATACAGCCGTGCCCACACTGCTATTCTTTTCCGGCGATGCGGCTCGGGCGGCGAACGGCTAGTCTGGCGGCGGTGACCAGGTCGGCTGATTCAACCGGCTTGGCAAGGTG
The DNA here is from genome assembly GCF_034347385.1 of Actimicrobium sp. CCC2.4. Classification (NCBI taxonomy): domain Bacteria; kingdom Pseudomonadati; phylum Pseudomonadota; class Betaproteobacteria; order Burkholderiales; family Oxalobacteraceae; genus Actimicrobium; species Actimicrobium sp. CCC2.4. The sequence continues at coordinate 2,295,793 of NZ_CP133777.1, forward strand.
GATCAGGTAGCCGGCGTCGATGGCGCGGCGCTTGTCTTCCGGGCGGGCGAAGGCCGTCAGGGCAATCGCCGGCAGCGGACGCACCCCGGGGGGTTCCTGTTGTCGCGCCAGTTCGAGCAACTGGTAACCATCAATGTGCGGCATGCCGATGTCACTGATGAGCAAGTCGGGACGGTGTTCGCGGATCAGTGCCAGTGCTTCGGTAGCCGAGCTGGCCAGCCGTACCGTGGCACCGGCGTTTTGCAGGATTTCGCGGATCACCGCACCCGTGTCGGGTTCGTCATCGACGACGACGATGTCGGCAAACCAACTGGTGCCGGACTCGCCGTGGATTTTTGCTTCCGGCTGGTCTGCGGCCGGCAGGTGCAGGCCCGGCTGCAGAGCGGGCAATTCGACCGTGAACGTGGCGCCGCGGGCAAGTCCGCGGCTGTTCGCGCTGACGATTCCGCCGTGCAGTTCGATGAGTGATTTGACAATCGATAGCCCAAGTCCGAGTCCCATGTGGCTGCGCGTGATGCTGCCATCGGCTTGCGAAAAGCGCGCAAACAGCGAGGGCAGGAACGCCGGCGCAATGCCTTGGCCGCTGTCGGTGATCGTGATGATGACGCGGTTGTTGCTGGTCATCTGGCGAATCGTTACGGTGCTGTCGTTAGGACTGAACTTGATCGCGTTGGAGAGCAGGCGACACAGGATCTGCTGCAGCCTTGACTGGTCAGCTTCGATGGCCATGCCCGGCTCGTCGATGCGGACATCGAGCTGGATATTGCGGCTCGCTGCCAGCGGTGCCGACAAGGCCACGCTGGCACTGATGACGTCGTTACAGCGTACCGGTTGCAGGTTCAGGTGGATCTTGCCGGCCATGATGGCACTGGCATCAAGCAAGTCATCGATCAGTCTTGCCTGCTGACGCGCACTGCGTTCAATGGTGGCCAGTGCTGTGATGGCCTTGTCGGACATGCTGGTGCTGCCGCGTTGCAGGACCTGGGTCCAGCCCAGGATCGAGTTGAGCGGCGTGCGCAATTCGTGTGACAGCGTCGAAAGAAATTCGTCCTTGATCAGGCTGGCATGTTCGGCGGCAGCGCGCGCCATATGGGATGCTTCGGCACTATCGCTGTGGTCTTCTTCGATCTGCTTGCTTGCCGTGATATCGAGCGTGATGCCATTGAAGCTGCGCGTGCCCAGCGCGGCATTGCCGGTCACGCATCCCTTCGCGCGTAACCAGCGTACCCGGCCGTCAGCTGCCCGCACCCGGTATTGCAAGTCATACGGCGTGCCATCGCGGATTGCGGCCGTGATCGCGGCGCGGCTGCGCGGACTGTCTTCCGGATGCAGCGACTGCAGGAATTGCTCCAGCGTCAGCGGGGTGTCCGGAGCCAGGAACAGATGGGACAGGAACGTGGGGTTGCCAACAATCAGGTCGCCATCGAGCTGGTATTCGAAGGTGCCCAGTTCGGCAGCATCGGCGCAGCGTGCCAGCCGGCTGCTATCCGCGCCGGCGCTGGCATGCAGGATGGCGATATCCTGCAACTGCAGGATGATCGCTTCGAGTTCGCTGTTGGCATTCAATACCGGATGCAGCGCGGGATGCCATTGCAGACCTGCCGTCACCTGGCGCGGCGAGGCAGGCAGCGCAGTGGCAACGCGGCTTTCGCAGAGTGCTTCGAGGCTGCTGCGCAGTGCACCGGCATCGGCGTCGGTCGTATCGGGAAAGACGTCGAAGTAGGCGTGTCCGACCACCTCCTTGCGTGCTTTGTCGCTGGCCTCGAGAAAGCTGTCGGAGGCAGCAACGATGGTGTACTGCCGGTCGGGTAGCAGGACAAGGACGCGGCCCGGCAACGCTTGCATGACATGAGAAAAATCGAACCTGGCGATCATTGCAGATTCCTTTGTAAAGGTGCCTCCGTGGCGCAGGGTGGTGCGTCGACATGGTAGCGGTTCTTGCCATTGCGCTTGGCCTGGTACAGCGCCGCGTCCGCCAGCCGGATCAAGCTGTCGGCGGGCGTCGTGCTCGATAGTGCGATGCCGATGCTGGCAGTGATGCTGAGTTCGGTGTCGCATAGCGTGTACGGACTGGCGACGGCATCGATCATCTTCTGGGCGATTGCACGGACATCCTGCAAGCTCGCCAGGTCGCCGACGACCAGAATGAATTCGTCGCCGCCGATGCGCGCCACCGTATCTTCGCGACGGGCCGCCGACAGCAGACGTTGCGACACCAGCTGCAGCAGCTGGTCGCCGCAGTCATGACCCCAGGTGTCATTGACCTCCTTGAAACCGTCCAGATCCATGTACATCAACGCCACCAGTGTCTGGCCGCGCTGTGCATGCGCCAGGGCGACGCCGAGCCGGTCGTCGAGCAGGCGCCGGTTCGGCAAGCCGGTCAGCGGATCGTGCAGCGCCAGATGGTGCATCGCGGCGCTGTTGTGGGTGGCTTTATTGAACAGCAGGCGTACTTCCAGCATCTTGTGGATACGCTGCAGGATTTCATCGAGTACGAAGGGCTTGACCATGAAATCCATCGCGCCGGCTTCGAGCGCGGTGATCTTGTGATCGGGATGGGCTGTGATGGCCAGCACGGGCAACCATGCGTCTTGCGCCAGATGGTGCAGGGCGTCCATCACTTTGAAGCCATCCATCACGGGCATCTGTATATCGAGCAGGATTAGGTCAAATTGCCGGGCACTATGCAGCCCGGCGACTTCCTGCGGCTGGGTTGTCGCAGTGACATTGACGTAGCCCTCCTGGTCGAGGATGGCGAGCAACAGGAGAATATTGTCCGGGCTATCGTCGACGATCAGGATCTTTGCTGCATAGATGTCTTCTGCGCTGAGCATGGTGTGTGCGATGTGTACTGAAGAAAGCGGCGGGGGCGGAGCCGGTGGCCGGGGTTTTTCAGACAGGAGTTGCCAATCCCTCAGGGTAACGAAAGAGCCGCTGAAAGATTGTGCGGCAACGCGCTTAAGGACGTGGGTGCAACGGTCACACTGCCGGTGTTTGGCTTATCGGCCGGCCGGCACCGGATTGCGCACGAAGGCAATGAATGCGGCGGCCGGTACCGGCCGGCTGAAGTAGTAGCCCTGGAATGAAAAGCAGCCCAGCGCAGTCAGGCGGGCTTTCTGTTCCAACGTTTCGACCCCTTCGGCAATCACCGCCAGCCCAAGGCTGTTGCCGAGCGCGACGATGGTGCCGGCGATGGCTTCATCGTTCGGGTCGGTCAGGATATCGCGCACGAACGACTGGTCAATTTTCAGTTGGTCGAGCGGCAGGCGTTTCAGGTACGACAGCGACGAATACCCGATGCCGAAATCATCGAGCGAAAAACCGACTCCCTGCACCTTCAGTTGCGACATGGTCAGGATGGTTTGTTCGACGTCGTCGATCAGCAGGCTTTCGGTCAGCTCGAGTTTCAGGCGGCGCGGGTTGGCACCGGTGCGCTGCAGGATGGCCAGTACCTCGTCGACGAAGCCGCTGCGGCGGAACTGGCGGGCGCTGACATTGACTGCCAGATGGAGTCCGGCCAGGACCGGATCGGCGGCCCAGCCGGCCAGTTCGCGACAGGCGGTTTCGAGCACCCAGCTGCCCAACTCGATAATCAGGCCGGTTTCTTCGGCCAGCGGGATGAAGGCAAACGGCGGCACCATGCCGCGCTGCGGATGGTTCCAGCGCACCAGCGCTTCGGCACCGGTGGGCTGGCCGGCCGCATCGACCTGCGGCTGGTAATGCAGCAGGAACTGGCCCAGCCGCAGCGCGCTGCGCAATTCGGTCTCGAGCACGATGCGCGCACTGATGGCGGCTTGCATGTCCGGATCAAAAAACCGCATTGTGTTGCGACCGGCCGATTTGGCCTGGTACATCGCCAGGTCGGCGCGGCGCAGCAGCTCGTCGATGCTGTCGGCGGCGGTCGAGAACAGCGTGATACCGATGCTCGGGGTAGTGCAAGGTTCGTCGGTGCCGAGCTGGAACGGATCGGTGAACGCGTCGAGGATTTTCTCGGCGACCATCTTGGCACCCGAGGCCGCTTCGCCGGGCAGCTCGCCCAGATCGGCCAGCAGGATGACGAATTCGTCGCCGCCAATACGGGCCACGGTATCGCTGGCGCGCAGGCAGTAGCTCAGACGCACTGCCACCAGTTGCAGCAGCAGGTCGCCCATGTCATGGCCGAGCATGTCATTGAGGTGCTTGAAATTGTCGAGATTGATGCACAGCAGCGCACCCGTGCGGCCGCTGCGCTCGTTGGCATCGAGGGCGTGTTGCAGCCGGTCGCGCAGCAGCAAGCGGTTGGGCAGGTCAGTGAGGCGATCATAGAACGCCATATGTTCGATTTCGCTGGCGGCCGACTTGCGTTGCGTGATGTCGGTTTCGATGGCCAGGATTGACAGCGGTGCGCCATCGTCGCCACGGATCAGGGTCCAGCGTGCTTCGACGGCGACGGCACCGCCATCCTGGCGTCGCTGCAGCAGTTCGCCGCGCCATGCGCCGTCCTGCACGACGCGCTCCATCGGCTCCTGCAGTTCCAGTGTTTCGGCGTGGCTGCGGCTGAGCATGGCCGGTCCCTGCGCTTCGTCACTGCTCCAGCCGTAAAGTCGCTGTGCGCCGTGATTCCAGAACGTCACCGCACCCTGCATGTCGCGCACGATGATGGCATCGGTGGCCAGGTCGAGCAGCGCAGCCTGGTCGCGCAGACGCAGGTCGGCGCTCTGGCGTTCCAGTTCAGCGCTGGCGCGGGCACCGAAAATGCGCAAGGTCGAGCAGGTGTGATCGCGACGTTCCAGACGCTCCTGAAACAGCACGAACAGCATGCCGATCGCTTGCCCGTCGGCACGGTCGAGTCGCAGTCCGACGCAGCTGCGCATGCCATCGATCAGGAACGTGGACGGGCCGGGAAAGCCGCCGGCGAGCTCGTCTTCGATCTCGCATTCGCCGTGCGCCAGCAACTGCGCGCACGACCTGACATCGAGCGGGCAGGCAAAGTTCGGATGGGTGTCGGTACCGATGATCGCCGCCACGGTCCAGGCGGATCCTCCGGTGCCGGGGTCCAGCCGGGCAATGAAACCGGCGCTGGCATCGACGGCATCGACCATGTTGCGGGTGAGTTGCTCGAAGAACTGCGCCGCTTTGCTGGTCGAGGTGGACGACACGGCGGCAGCGACTTTTTCGACCGTGACTTGCAGGCGCCGGCGTTCTTCCTGTACCCGCCGGTTTTCAATGCCGAAGGCAAGGTTGTCGGCCAGTTCGCACAGCAGCGTCATTTCTTCCGGCGGCACCGAGCGCACTTCGTCCGAGTACAGCGTGACGATGCCGAAGGTCTTGGTTGCATCGCGTAGCGGCAGACTGATCACCGTCGAAAATTGCATCGCTTCAACGTGCGACCACCAGGCCGAAAAGCGTGCATCCTGACCCACGTTTTCCATCACGACGGGCTGACCGCTGCGGATGGCCTGGCCTGATGGACCCTGGCCTGTCGGCAGGTCTGCCGACCAGCTGACCGTAATGCTGTTGAGCAGGCCGATGCCGATGCCCGCATGTGCCACCTGACGGATGCTCGATTGCGCGTCGTCGCACGCATAGCCGACCCAGGCCATCCGGTAGCCGCCTATCGTGTAGGCGATCTGGCAGATATTGTCCAGCAGCTCCTGTTCGGAGCCGGCGCGGATGAGCATCTGGTTGCCGGCACTGAGCATGCGCAGCGCACGATTGAGGCGATCGAGCAGCCGGACCGATTCGTGGTGCGCGCTGACATCGCTGATACCGCCGACCATGCGCACAGGGCGCTGCGCGGTATCGCGGATCACGAGACCGCGGTCGGCCACGAAAGCGTAGCTGGTGTCTTGCCGGCGAAAGCGATAAGTGTCGGCCCAGTCGTTGCGCTCGCTGTCAATCACCGCGTGGATGCCGGTGACTACCCGTTCGACGTCGTCGGGATGAATGCAACTGGTCCAGAAGGTGCTGTGCGGCGCGATATCGGCGGCGTGATAGCCGAACTGGCTTTGCATGCCATCGCTCCACCAGATGGTATCGCTGCCGAAATCCCACTCCCAGATGGTGTCGGTGGTGACGCGGGCCACATTGCTAAAGCGTTCATTGGTGATGCGTTGCAGCTCGGCCGCTGCCGCCTCGCGCGTGATGTCTTTGGCGATACCATAGATGCCGACGGCGATGCCATCGATCATGATCGGCAGATTGGTCACTTGCAGCAGGATCGCGGCACCTGATTTCACGTGTGCCTGCATGTCGTAGGTGGTACAGGTGCCCGATAGCGCGAGCAGGAAGTTGTCGAAGACGACTTGCTGGTGGCTGGCGGCGATCAGTGCCAGATACGCGGTGCCGATCAGCGCATCCGCGCTGTAGCCAAGCAGTTTTTCGGCGGCCGGATTGAGCGAGACAAAATTACCGCGCACATCGAACGACGCGACCGCATCCGGATGCTGGTCGAACAGCGAACGGTAATGCTGGCTGGTGGCAGGCATGTCTGGCGCGGCGGGTGCTGATGGCTGCTCGGGAAGCGTCATGTCAGGACATGGCCTGGTCTTTTTCGCGGTCCAGCAGCGTCCAGGCTGCCATGAACATCGCGGCAATCGAGGGACCGACCACGAAGCCGCTCAGCCCGAATACGGAAATCCCGCCTATGGTCGAAATGAGCACCACGTAATCCGGCATCTGCGTGTCCTTGCCGACCAGCACCGGACGCAGGATATTGTCGACCAGGCCGATCACCAGCACGCCAAACGCGATCAGCGTGACACCTTGCCAGATCGCACCGGTCAGCAGAAAGTAGATGGCAACCGGTCCCCAGATCAGGGCGGCACCGATGGCCGGCAGCAGCGACAGCACCGCCATCAGCACTCCCCACAGCAGCGCGCCCTGGATGCCGAGAAACCAGAACATCAGTCCGCCCAGCGTGCCCTGGCTGGCGGCGACAACGATGTTGCCTTTGACGGTAGCGCGGATGACGGTGGCGAATTTGGCGACCAACTGTTTTTTCTGGTCGCGTTCCAGCGGGATCGCATGCCGGATGCGGGCCGACAGCGCCGCGCCATCACGCAGCAGGAAGAACAGCAAGTACAACATCATGCCGAAACCGATGACGAAGTCGAAGGTGTTCTGGGTGATATTGAGGACCTGGCTGGCGATGGTCTGGCTGCCTTGCCGGATTACCTGCGAGACTTTGTCCTGCAGTTCGGTAAAGTCCGCCATGCCGACGCGTTGCAATTGCGTGACCAGCCACTGCGGTAGTGCGGCGAGAATTTGCTGGAAGTAGGTGCCGAAGTCGAGCGAGCCGGTGCGGATCTTTTGATACACCAGGGCACCTTCCTGTGCCAGCGAGACGCCGATCAGCGACAGCGGCAGGATCACGATGAACAGCACCACCAGCAGCGTGGCCAGTGCCGACAGCGTGTGGCGTTGGCCGAAACGGTTCAGCAGCCGACGGTGTAACGGCGCGAACAGCAGCGCCAGCACGGCAGCCCAGAACACGGCACCAATGAAGGGCAGCAAAATCAAGCCGAAGGCAATAGTGACAACGGCCAGCAAAAGCAGGAAAAATTTTTGATGCAGTTCGGGATGCGTCATGGGCGCTCCTGGGATAAATGGCAAAAAGATGTGGAGCATCGTACCTGATGCGGGCGCGGACTCCGGAAATGGCTCATGCGGGTAGCGCGCTGGCACGCCAAAGGGTAATCCGGTGGCTCGATAATCGATGCAGGTACCACACCAGCAGGACCGCTGCGATCGACAGGCCCAGCGTCAGGCCAATCCAGAATCCGGTAGCCGACATGGGTTGCGCCGGTCCCCACGGCAGCCAGGCCGGTGCGAGCCCCAGCACGCAACCGAGCGGAATCGAAAACCCCCAGAACGCCACCAGATGGATCAGCATCGGGGTCCGGGTTACCTTGTAACCGCGGATCGCACAGGACGCGGCGACCTGGGTGGCATCTGATAACTGGAACAGCGCTGCCAGCAACAGCAGGTGCACGGTGAGTTCCTGTACTGCCGGATCGGACGTGTAGGCCGCTGCGATCTGGTAACGAAACAGCGTAATAAAGGCCGCCGAGACCACCGCAAAGGCCAGCGACAAACCGACGCCGACCCAGGACACGAAGCGGGCCCGTTCCGGGTCGCCTTCGCCGGCGGCCTGGCCGACACGCGTTAGCAGCGCAATGCCCAAGCCCAGCGGCACCATGAACACCAGGGATGAAAAATTCAAGGCAATCTGGTGCGCTGACACCGTCACCGCACCGAAGCGTGCGACCAGCAAACCGATCACGCAGAAGGCGCTAACCTCGGCAAAGTAGGTCACGCCGATGGGCAATCCCATCTTGAGAAGGCGCTTGATTTCATGCCAGTCAGGACGTTCCCACTGCGTGAAAGGCGTGCTGTCGCGGTACACCGGTGCATGGTTGATCCACCAGATAATCGCTGCCAGCATCAGCCACAGGCCAAGCGCGGTGGCCCATGCGCAACCGATGGCACCGAGCTGCGGGAAACCCCAGTTACCAAATACGAGCAACCAGTTGACAAAGATATTGAACAGCAAACCGAGCAGCGCGATCACCATCACCGGCTTGGTCTGGTTCAGGCTGGCACTGTAGCCGTACAGGACCCGGTAGGCGGCAAATGGCAGCACGCCGATGCTGATCACATGGACGAACATGGTTGCCTTGTCGCGCACCAGCGGCTCCAACCCGAGATGACCGAACACCAGCGTCGACCAATTGGCCAGCACCGTGGCAATCAGGCCGATGCCGACGGCTTTCCACAGCGACTGGCGCACCGCCGGGGCAATCCGCGCGCGCGTGCCGGCACCGACCTCATGCGCGACGACCGCATTGATGGCCATCATGATGCCCATCACGGTGACGATCACGATGGTCCAGATCGATGCACCCAGCGATACCGCTGCCAGGTCGTCGGCACTGACGTGGCCGGTCATGGCGACATCGGCAACCGACATGCCGACGGTGGCCAGCTGCCCGATGACGACGGGCCAGGCCAATTGCCACAAGCTGGTGATTTCAGTGAGAACGGCGGCGCGGCGGTCAGGGAAAGTGGTTGGCATCGGGAATCAGGGGGAAGTCACATTTTGGAGTGCGGATTTTACTCTTGGCAACACCGTCATGGGGGTGTGCAGGACGTGTTTTTATAGCGCGCCTGTTGTGCCACGAAACCATCGAAGGCCAGCAGCAGGCATTGCAGGCCGGCGGCCGGTTCACCGAGTTGCAGCAGCGCGTGGCAGGTGGCTTCCAGTGTGGACAGCTGGTCAGCGCGATGCGCTTTGCGGATGTGATACTGCGATGCGGGTACCTCGTGCAGGGCCAGGCGCGGCAATTGCCGCAGCTGCGGATTGAGGTGCAGCATTTTTCGGCTCTTGCGCCAGGTGCCATCCAGTACAATCACGCGCAAATGCGCCAGGTCGCAACCTGCCAGCGGCGGTGACGCTGGTGTGCCAGGCGTGTCCGGATACAGCAGTACCGTGTGGCGCTCGCTCTGTAGCGCTTGCCAGTGTGCGTCGGTGAAAGTTTCGCCGTGCACGAGTTGGCTGCCGGTCAGGCTCAGGTGCAGCAATCGTGCGCTGCCCTTGGCGTTGTCGGTTTCCAGCGGATGCTGCAAGATGACGACCTCGGTCGCCACGGCCACCGGCGTGATCCATGCGCAGATGCAGCTCGTCTGCGGACGCAGGCAGCGCGCACACTGCGCGCGCCGCGAATGAAGTACCGATTCCATTAATGTGCAGACCTTACCCTGAAGAACACCATGCCAAAAAATAAAAAGCCCGCTCCCCGCAAATCCGCCGAATCGCCGGAGCAAAAAGACGAAGCGATGACGCGGCAATTGTGCGCGCTGTCGGCCTACCTGGCGGGCAGCCCGGCGAAGAATGCCACGACGGTCCAGAACGAGGCGGACTTTTACAAAATCATCAAGAAATGCCTGCATCAAAAGAAAGACGACATCCTCTACGAAGCACTGGAGTGGACTCGCCATGACGCGATGCGCGCGCATGTGCTGCTCAAGGAAACCATGGAAGAAGTCGCCGAAGTCGTCGTCATCGGCCGCGAGGGTGCTGCCGCCACCGAGATCAATGCTTTCGTCATTCCGCTGTTTTTGCACACCACCGGTGGCCTGAAAGGCGCGCAGTGTTTTCAGGATCAGGACGCGTACGAACTGTTGACCCGCAGCCTGCAGGAAGCCGGGCTGGAAAGTCCGGATGCCACCGTCGTACTGGTCAATCACGCGTATCAGCTCGATGAAATCGACAGCATCACGTTCAGCCATCTGCATGAGATGGTGCGCGACGCGCATGCCGCGATGCACGATATGCGCGCGGCCACTGCAACGGCGATTTCACGCAGCTTTGCCGAGCCGGTCGATGAGCCGTTCGCTGAAGATGACCTGGCTGTCGAGCTGCGCTTCCTGCTCGGTTTTTCCATGAAATCGGTGGACGACAAGTTCTATCAGGCACCCGCCGACGAGCTGGCCGCCGATGCGTGGTACGCCGCCCGCGAGAGCCGTTTCCAGCAATGGACCGAACAGGTTACGCCGCTGGTGCGACGCTGCTTCGGTCCGGCCGATCGGGACATCGAGGTGCACTTCCTGTATCAAGACCTGTTCCACGGTGGCAAAGAGCGCGGTATTGCCGAGTACTTCATGTTGCAGATGATGTCGGATCTGAATCATGCGCTCAGCGAGCAGGGCCTGGAGGCGGTGTCAACGCGCGCCGTGGTGGGGCCGGCCGAGGTCGGCGATGAAAAAGTCCTGCGCGTGAATCTGTATGCGATCAGCGATGCGGCATTGGTAGCATCGTCAGAAAAGCCGCTGTTGCAGACGGCTGATCTCGGCAGCGAACTGGCTGATATGCGTGATGCGCTAGGCATGATCGGCATCGTGACGATCTCGGTCGCGCAGGGTTTTGACGAGGAAGGTGCGCCGGTGGGCATCGCCGCTTGACGATCCAGCCCGCAGGATGGGCACAGAGTTATTGTGCCCGCCCGAGCGTGCTGCAAGCCGCTGGAATTGGCAACGGTTTGTGACGCGCGCGCGTGGGTACGATGAGGCCGTGCCCAACCTTGTACGCTACGGATCGGTTTTTGCTGAGCCTACTTGCCGATGCGGTCGCCGAACAAGGTCAGCAGCACCCCGCCTAGCACCACAATCACACCGATCAGACGCACTGGCGATACCGGTCGCAAGTCCGAGCCGAACAAACCGAAATGATCGACCGTGATCGACATCAGCAATTGCCCGGCGATGATCAGCACCAGCATGCTGGTCAGGCCAATGCGGGGAGCGAGGAAGGCGGTCGTGAACAAAAAACCTGCACCCAGCACGCCACCGGCAAAAACCCACGGTGGCTGGCCGGGCAGGGCGGCGAGGCTATTGCCGATGCCACCCCGGGACACTGCCGCAAAGGTCAGTATCAGCGTACCGATGCAAAACGAAATCAGTGCCGCCATCACCGTATTGCCGCCGATGTTGAGCGCCAGCCGGCCATTGATCGCTGCCTGCATCGAGATCGCTGCACCGGCGAAAAATGCCAGCCCATAGAGCAAGCTGTTCATGGTCTTACAGCGCCGCCAGCATGGCGCGTACCGCTTCCTGCGCAGCCGGGTCACTCAAGCCCAGATCCGGCTTGGTCTCGACGAGTTTGTTGCGATGTGCGACCGGCCAGCCGAAGGCATCGTCATCGATGGCGAACCAGTTGGCGGGCTTGCGCCGCTCGACATCGCCAAGTACCTGCAAGCCGCGCGACATGGTGTCGAACGCGGTTTGCGACAGACCCGGATGATGGAACGTCGACCCGATCACGCGTTCCTGCAAGGCCGGCGACAAGTCGTATTTGGCGGTGTCGAAACTGACAGCGCGCACCCAGCTCGTCGACAGCACAATTTTCAGGTCCGGATACGGCGCCAGCAGGTCGTCGAGTATGGGCATCCACTCAAAAAAACTCCGTTCTGCCTTCGCGAGGTAAAGGCCGCGCTTGCGGTTGCGCATGACCATGCTGTCGTGCAGCACGCCGTTAAAATCAAGATAAAGAAGTTTCATCGGGAATCGGTTATGTCGGTTGTTTCAGTTGAGGAATCAGGGGGCAGGCAAGCCACAAGGGCTTGTACATGCAGGTCAGTTGTGCCGAGTGCGGCTAGCGCATCAGCCAGTTCGGTCAGGTAATCCCGGTTACGACCACTTGGTCCGGTGGCTGCCGCAATCTGGCGGGCGATCTCGCGATCGGTTGCCGGACCGAGGTAAGCCGCATTATCCGGATCGGCAATATACACCAGCCCTTGCGCCTGGCTGCCGTCGTCGAACGCCAGCGTCGTACTGAAACGCAGATAGCCGTTTTTTTCGCGATGATCGAGGTAATTAAAAACATCCGGGCGGATCAGGTAAGCCATGCCGGCACAGGTGGCATCGGATTGCGGTGTCAATGTCACCACACGCCCCGGAAAACCAGGTGTGCCGCGATGATCGTGCGAACCTTGCCAAAAGCGTCGTACATGGCCGCGTATGGTGGCCGGTTTGCGTTCAAGGTAAGGAAAATCGGCCTTGAAGATCAGCGAGCCGTAGCCAAACAACCAGACTTGCTCGTGCTCACCAAAGCGGTGTCGTTGCTGATTGATGGCCGTCGTGTCGATGTCCATGGCGAGCGTGACAGTCAGACTTTTTTCAGAAAACAGGTTTTCAGGACCAGTCCTTTGACCTTGTCGACGTTGCATTCGACTTCTTCCGGATCATCGGTCAGCCGGATGTTTTTCGCCACCGTGCCGCGTTTGAGCGTGACCGAGGTGCCCTTGACCTTCAAGTCCTTGATGAGACTGACTGAATCACCGTCCGCCAGCAGGTTGCCATTGCTATCTTTAACGTCCACAAAAATATCCTTGTCTTGGTGAAGCGTCGCATTATAAGCGACGCCACTGCCGTCTCCGGCGGGTTCCCCGATGGTCGAATCCGCGCAGATGCGAGTGGTTTGCATTCGCAGGCAATCTTTGCTACGCTAGGCTTCCTATCATTAACGGCGGGCTCCATGAATTCAATTGGCACAGCAGTAGCATCCTTGTTCCTCCTGGCGGCGATTCCCGCCACCGCGCAGGAAAATATCGTCAACGTGTATTCGGCGCGGCACTACCAGACCGACGAAGCGTTGTACGCGAATTTCACGAAGCAAACCGGTATCAAGATCAACCGTATCGAAGCCGGCGAAAACGAATTGCTGGAGCGGATCAAGAACGAAGGCATTAACAGTCCGGCCGACGTTTTCATTACCGTCGATGCGGCGCGTCTGGCGAAAGCCGATGATCTCGGCCTGTTCGCTCCAACCGGTTCGACGCTGCTGGCAGAGCGCATTCCGGCCAACCTGCGCACCGAAGACTGGTATGCGTTTTCTACCCGCGCTCGCGTCATCGTCTATAACAAGGCCGCCATGAATCCGGCTGACTTCCCGACGTACGCACATCTGGCTAATCCGAAGCTGAAGGGCAAGGTGTGCGTGCGTTCCGGTTCGCATCCTTACAACTTGTCCCTGGGCGCCTCATTCCTGGCCCATCAGGGCGAAGAAAAAACCAGCGCCTGGGCCAAGGGCATGGTGAATAATTTTGCCCGTTCACCCAAAGGCGGTGATACCGACCAGATCAAAGCGGTTGCTGCCGGCGAATGCGGCGTGGCACTGGCCAATTCGTATTACGTTGCACGTCTGATGCGCTCGGACAAGCCGGAAGACCGCAAGGTCATGGCGTCAGTTGGCATAGTCTGGCCGAATCAGGCGACGACTGGCACGCATGTCAATATTTCCGGTGGCGGCATGCTGAAAAACGCGCCGCACAAGGAAGCTGCGGTGAAGTTCCTCGAATACCTCTCCTCGGATCAGGCACAAGTCTATTTTGCTGATGGCAACAATGAATGGCCGGTCGTCACCAGTGTCAAGGTGAGCAATCCTGCCCTTGAGCAGATGGGCAAGTTCAAACCGGAGACGCTCAATGTCGGGGTGCTGGCGAAGAACCAGAATGAAGTACAGAAGATTTACGATCGGGCCGGCTGGCAGTAAAGCCGGCTAGCTCGAATTAGCAGGACTCCGGTCAAGCCTCGTCGAGGATTTACGAAGAGCGATGCGGATGTCCTTATGCCCCGAAGTCACAACGACTTGCGGGGCATTTTGGTGTCCGGCACGGTCACTTGCGCCGGGTTCAGTGTCGAAAGACATACCACCAGCACCAATACAGGCCAGCCAGCCAAATGGCGACGATGACGACCGCGCCCGCACGACTGGTCGGCTTCGCATTTTCGCGCGCCATCCACGCTTCTGCCAGCCGGCGACAATCGCAAACAACCTGCCCGGGCAGCAACTTGACCGCCAGCCATATCAGCGCTGGCAGAAGGATTGCGTCATCGACATAGCCGAGGATCGGGATAAAGTCCGGAATCAGGTCTATCGGACTCAGCGCGTACGCTACCGTCAGGAGGCAGATCGCTTTGACCAGCAAGGGCGTGTCCGGATGCCGTCGGGCAAACCAGAGCATCACGGCATCCTGCTTGATGCGTCGGGCCCAGACCTTGATGGATTCGATGACGGACACGCGGTCGGCACTTTCTCTGTAGTCAAAGTTTTCCAGAACGTGGCCACCGCGGGTGGCGCGGTGGCGGCAGCGGTGTTTGTCCTTGTACCGGCAAGCACCGGTCAATGGAGAGTGTGCTCCGCCGGAGGGTTTTTATCCGCCTTTTTTACTCCGCGTAATTTGCCACGACACTAGCACCAGCGGTAACACACCCACTGCAACGATCGCCAGCGAAGCCGTCGAGGCCTCGGCCAGCCGCTCGTCGGAGGCCAGTGTGAAGGCCTGCGTAGCCAGCGTATCGAAGTTGAACGGCCGCATCACCAGCGTAGCCGGCAGTTCCTTCATCACATCGACAAATACCAGCAAGCCAGCCGTGAGCAGCGAGCCGCGCAGCAGCGGCAGATGGATGTGCCACAGCGTACCGGTCTGGCCGTAGCCGAGCGAGCGGGCAGCATCGTCCATCGACGGCGTGATCTTGCTCAGGCTGGTTTCGACTGTTTGTAGCGACACCGTCAGGAAGCGCACCAGGTAGGCATAAATCAGCGCCGAAATCCCGCCGGTCAGCAGCAAGCCGGGATTTTGCCCGGTCCACGACAGGATGCTGGCGGCCATCCACGCATCCAGCCGGGTTACCGGAATGAGCACACCGACGGCAATCACCGAACCAGGAAATGCATAGCCAAGACCGACCGTGCGGTTGAGCAGCACCGGCCAGGCCCGGCGCGACAGCCGTGCGCTGTAGGCCAGCAAGACGGCGATCAGCACCGCGATCAGCGCCGTGACGGTGGCAAGGATGAAACTGTTGCGCGCCAGAACCAGGAAGCGCGCGCCAAACTGGGCGTCGCCACTGTTGAGCGCCATGCGCAGCAACAAGCCCGCTGGTAACAGGAAACCGAGCGTGAGCGGCACCACGCAGAACAGCATTGCGCCAATTCCTTTCCAGCCCTGCAGACGCCTGCCCGCATGCGGTCGATTGCGGCCGGTCGTGTTATTGAAGCGCGCACGGCCGCGCGAAAATCGTTCGATAAACAGAATTAGCGCCACAAAACACAGCAAGCCGGTCGCCAGTTGCGCCGCGGCGATATGGTCGCCCAACGAAAACCACGCGCGGTAAATACCGGTCGTGAAGGTGGGTACGCCGAAGTACGATACGGCGCCGTAATCAGCCAGCGTTTCCATGAGCGCCAGCGAGGCTCCGGCGGCAATCGCCGGCCGGGCCAGTGGCAGCGAGATGCGGAAAAAGCTTTGCCAGGCTCCCAGTCCGAGCGAGCGGCCAACCTCGAGCATGCCGCTGGCGCGTTCGATGAAAGCGGCACGGGCCAGCAGATAGACATACGGATACAGCACGAAAATGAAGACGGCAATTGCACCACCCAGGGTGCGCACATCGGGAAACCAGTATTGCCCCGGTTGCCAGCCCAGACCATCGCGCAGCCAGGTTTGTACTGGTCCGACAAATTGCAGGAAATCGGTATAGGTGTATGCCATCACGTAGGCCGGCACGGCCATCGGCAGAACCAGGGCCCACTCAAAAATGCGTCGCCCCGGAAAGGTATGCACGCTGACCAGCCAGGCCGTGGAGACGCCGACGAGCATCACGCCGATCGATACACCGACGCAGAGGATCAGCGTGTTGGCAATGTAAGTCGGCAGGACCGTCGAGGCAAGATGCTCCCAGGTATCCGAGCCGTCACCGGCGGCGAACAGGTTGGCCACGACGCTAAGGATGGGTAATGCCACCAGTGCCGCGATGATGACCGCCAGCACGACTAATAGTGACCACTGCCGACGGGGTGCGACAGGCGCAATAGTTGACGTCATGGTCTGCAAAATAAGCCTGTATTAAAAGACGAATTATAATTGACGCTCTCTATTACCCGGGCGGCACGATGGCTTTGCTGGAATTGCAGGACGTGACTTACGCCTATGGCGCGCAAAAAGTGGTCGAAGAATTGTCCTTGCGACTTGCCCCCGGTGCGATCGGTTGTCTGCTCGGTCCATCCGGTTGCGGCAAGACGACCGTGCTGCGTTGCATCGCCGGATTCGAGACGGTCAGTGGCGGCACAATCCGCGTAGCCGGCGAAGTCCTCAGCGGTCCCGCTTCGCACGTGCCTGCCGAGCAGCGCCGTATCGGCATGGTGTTCCAGGATTACGCGCTATTTCCGCATCTGACCGTGGCGGCCAATATCGGGTTCGGCTTACGTGGTCTTTCTGCTTCCGCGCGACAGGCGCGGGTGCTGTCGCTGCTAGGCACCGTCGGATTGGCCGGCCAGGACAATAAATTCCCGCATGAATTGTCAGGTGGTCAGCAACAACGGGTCGCGCTGGCGCGAGCGCTGGCACCGCGTCCGCGACTGCTGCTGCTCGACGAGCCATTCTCTAACCTAGACGTGGAATTGCGTGAGCGGCTGGCGCTGGAAGTACGCAGTATCCTTGCCGCCGAGGGCACCACTGCCATCCTGGTCACGCACGACCAGCACGAGGCATTCACCATCGCCGACGAGATCGGCATCATGCACGAAGGCCGTATCCAGCAATGGGATACGCCGTACAACCTTTACCACCAGCCGGCTAACCGCTTTGTCGCTGATTTCGTGGGGCAGGGCGTGTTCTTGCCGGGCGAGGTCATCAGCGCCAGCCGGATCGAGATCGAGTTGGGTATTCTGTCAAGCGAGATGCTG
Source organism: Actimicrobium sp. CCC2.4 (assembly GCF_034347385.1). NCBI lineage: Bacteria > Pseudomonadati > Pseudomonadota > Betaproteobacteria > Burkholderiales > Oxalobacteraceae > Actimicrobium > Actimicrobium sp. CCC2.4. The sequence goes on from NZ_CP133777.1 coordinate 2,313,011, forward strand.
GCAGGCGGTAATGCTGACGCTATCGCGCGCAAGGTAGGCAAGCGCGTCACGGTGCTGCTGCGTCCCGATGATGTCGTGCATGACGATGCCAGCCTGCTGCAGGCAGAAGTACTGGCCAAGGCATTTCGCGGCGCTGAATTTCTCTACACCCTCCGGCTTGCCAGTGGTGCGCAGGTGCTCTCGCTGGTGCCCAGCCACCACGATCACGCCATTGGCGAGCGCATCGGTATCCGGCTTGATGTTGATCACGTGGTGGTGTTCCGGGCAGAGCAATAAGCGCTGCCACTGCCGTCAGCCCAGCAAGCCGATCAGCGTCTGCAAGGTATCGGCCTCGTCGACCGGCTTGTCATCGCGTATCCGCAGCAACCTCGGAAAACGCACCGCGATACCGGATTTGTGGCGCGGTGAACGGGCAATACCTTCGAAGCCGATCTCGAAGACCATCGTCGGCGTGACGCTGCGTACCGGGCCGAATTTCTCGATGGTGGTCTTGCGGATGCGGGCATCGATCAATGCAATCTCGGCATCGGTCAGGCCTGAATACGCTTTTGCAAACGGCACCAGCGTGCGGCTGCCATCGTCTGCCACATCCCACACCGCAAAGGTGTAATCGGTGTAGAGCGACGCGCGCCGGCCGTGCCCGCTTTGTGCGTAGATCAGGACTGCATCGACGCTGTAGGGATCGACTTTCCATTTCCACCAGATACCGACCTCCCTGGTCCGGCCGACGCCATACTGCGCGTTGACTGCCTTGAGCATCATCCCCTCGACGGCGCGTGCACGCGATTGCGTGCGTATCGCAGCCAATGCTTCCCAGCCGGCAGCGACGATCAGCGGCGACAATTTCAGCTGGTCCGAACCGGCGCCGGCGACGACCTGCTCAAGCAAGGTGCGGCGCACCGATTGCGGCTGCTGGCGCAGGTCGATGCCGTCATGTTCGAGCACGTCATAGGCGATCAGCACCGCCGGCAATTCCGCCAGCAATTTGGGACTGAGCGTCTTGCGGCCGATGCGCTTTTGCAGTTCGGAGAAGGAGGCATGGGTGTCGCTGCCCCAGATCAGGATTTCGCCATCGATGACGGTGCCGTCGGGCAGGGCGATGGCGGCGATTTCCGGGAAGCCTTCGCTGATCAATTCTTCGCCGCGCGACCAGAGCCAGCTCTGGCCATCGCGGCGTACCAGCTGTGCGCGGATGCCATCGTATTTCCATTCGACTTGCCAGCCGGTGATCGGACCAAGCGTCACCGGTTCGGCCTGCAGCGGATGCGCCAGGAAAAACGGGAACGGCTGGCCGCCGCGCAGTGCCTGTTCCTGATCCGAGGTCGGCGCCACCAATGCGAGAAAGCGCGCGGCGTCAGGCCGCTGGCGGGCGTCGGTCCAGCCCATCAGCCGTTGCGCGATCAGCTTGCTGTCGAGCGCGGCCACTCCGGCCAGCGCGCGCGTGACCAGCAACTTCGACACGCCGACCCGGAAACCGCCACCGATCAGTTTGACCAGCAGGAAGCGTTCGCGCGGGGTCAGTTCATCCCAGTACGCCAGCATCGCGCTGCGGATCGTCTCCGGTGCCGCACCGCGCAATGGCGTGATGCGTTCGGCCATCCATTGGGCGAGGCCAAGATCGCTGCGGCGCTGCGGTGCCGGCAGGATGTGGGCGATGGTCTCAGCCAGATCGCCGACGGCGTGATAGCACTCGTCGAACAGCCAGTCATCGAGGCCGGCCGCTTCGGTCGCATAGTGCCGTAACAGCTTGGTCGGCACCGCCTGGCGCGGCTTGCCACCGGCCAGGAAGTAGACGGCCCAGGCCGCGTTCTCCGGCGCGGCTACCTGGAAATATGCGACCAGTTCCGCCAGCTTGCGGTTTGTCGAGGTGGTCGCATCGAGGGCGTCGTACAGCTTGGCAAATTCACGCATGGCCCACCGCCGGTTCCGGTTTGGCATCGTCTTCCTCGATGCCGTATTCGGTCTGGAAGGCACCGGCTTGCAAGCCGTTTTGCTGCAGCCAGCGCACCATCACGGCAACCTGTCCGTGCGTGACGATGACGCGCTGCGCACCGGTCTCCTTGATCGCCTGCATTAGACCGGGCCAGTCGGCATGGTCCGACAAGACGAAGCCGCGATCGACCGCGCGCCGTCGTCGTGCGCCGCGCAACAGCATCCAGCCGCTGGCAAAGGCATCGCTATAGTCGCCAAAGCGCTTCAGCCAGGGCGAGCCTGCGGTCGCCGGCGGGGCCAGTACCAATGCGCGTTTCAGGTCGGATTTATCGGCAACTTCGGTCACCAGCAGCGAGTCGGGCAGGGCGACGCCGGCTTCGCGGTAGACACGGTTTAGCGGTTCGGCGGCGCTATGACAAATGATCGGTCCGATGCCCGGATCGACGCCACTGAGCAGGCGCTGCGCCTTGCCGAATGAGTAGCAGAACAGCACGCTGGCGCGGCCATCGGCGGCGTTGTCGCGCCACCAGTGGTTGATCTCGTCAAAGATCTCCTGCTGCGCCTGCCAGCGATAGATCGGCAGGCCGAATGTCGATTCGGTAATGAAGGTGTCGCAACGAACCGGTTCGAAGGCCGCGCAGGTGGCATCGGCCTCGACCTTGTAATCGCCCGAGGCAACCCAGACTTCGCCGCGGTATTCGAGCCGCACTTGCGCCGAGCCGAGCACATGGCCGGCCGGATGCAGCGAAATTGTCACGCCGTTGTGCAGCAGTGTTTCGCCATACGCCAGCGTCTGCAGATTGATTTTGCCGAGCCGGCTGTGCAGGATGCCGGCACCAGCTGCCGTCGCCAGATAGTGGCCATGCCCGGTGCGTGAATGGTCGGCATGGCCATGCGTGATGACGGCGCGATCGACCGCGCGCCACGGGTCGATATAGAACTGCCCCGGCACGCAATACAGGCCCTCGGGACGGGCAACGATCAGGTCAGCCATGAAGAATTGTCAGGTACGAAAGGCGCTAGTCTCGCGCAGATCGGCAAAGCCTGCCGGCGTCAAGGTATTTGCAGCTTCAGCCACCGCACGGCGCGACCGCCGAACAGGTTGACGCCCAGACCACCCAGCACCATTGCGCCGGCGACGATCTTCCACCACTGCATCGGTTCGCCCAGCAGGATGGTCGCGCTGAGCATGCCGGTGACCGGCACCAGCAAGGCAAACGGGGCGATCGTCGAGGTCGGATATTTGCGCATCAGGATCGACCAGATGGCGAAGCCGAGCAGCGTGTTCGGATACGACTGGAATAGGATGGCGCCGGCCGAGGTCCAGTTCAACTGGTTAGCCGCCTTGACCCAGGCATCGAACCCTTCGATCAGCAGCGAAGCGACGACCAGTGGTGGTACCGCCAGCAGCGAGGCCCAGACCACCAGTTCAATGGCATTGACCTTGCCCATCTGCTTTGAAAAAATGTTCGCCGTAGCCCACGATATTCCGGCGGCAATCACCATCAAGAAACCGATCACGGTCGGTTTCGCATCGAGCTGCGATGCCACCAGGACCATGCCGGCCAGCGCAATCAGGGCACCGGCGATTTGCGGCAAGTGCGGTCGCTCGCCGAGCAGCAGGACCGCCAGACCGATCGTGAAAAAGACTTGCAGCTGGATGACCAGCGACGCCAGTCCCGGCGGGAAACCCAGCTCGATCCCCGAGTACAGCAAGGTGAACTGAAGCGCGAACTGGAACAGCGCGAAGCCCGCCAGCAAACGAAACGGCAGTGCCGGTCGTTTGACAAAAAACACCAGCGGCAGTGCCGCGAACAGAAAACGCAGCGTCGTGAACAGAATGGGCGGCAAGCCTTGCAGGCCGAGCTTGATGACGACGAAGTTCGATCCCCAGATGATGACGACGGCAAGGGCAAGCAGGATATCGGTGGGTTGCATGACGGTAGCCGTGTGATTGAAGGATAGATTGTACGGTGTGCCAACGGACCGCCCTGAAAAGCGTCACCGGCGACATCGGCACTTTTGGCTTGTTGCGCAACGGAAATGAAACACTCGCTGCAGATTGCCGTGCAGTATCGACAATCCTGAGCGGATACGGCATCATCAAATCCCGGCAGGAGTCGCCTCGCGCGGCCGTGCCCTCCATTGAACCGCTACCGGTGACTGCGTCCATGACCGCTGTTTATCCTGCTATTGCCCGTATCGACACGACCCGGGTTCGTGAAGACCTATTGCAAAAGATCGCCAGTAACCCTAGCTTGCCGGCACTCGGAAGCTCCATTTCGCAAGTCGTCCAGCTGGCGTCTTCCGGCGATGAAGCGGTGCGTAACCTGGCCCATTTCGTGTTGTCCGATGCGGGGCTGACCCAGAAGATACTGCGCCTTGCCAATACGGTCGGGTATCGCGCCGCGGCCGGCGGGCAGGTGACGACGATCTCGCGGGCGATTTTTATGCTCGGCTTCGATGCCGTCAAAACCAGTGCGCTGGCGATGCTGCTGGTCGAAGGCATGTCCGGCAAACATGCACAGGATGTGCGTGCCGAACTGGCGCAGGCCCTGTGCGCCAGCATCGTCGGCCGCGAATTGGCGCGACGCAGTCATTTCAAGGATTCCGAAGAAGCCGCCGTTGCCGCCCTGTTCAAGAACATGGGCCGCTTGCTGGTGGCGTCGCACGACCACGCGTTGTACAAGGAGATCCTTGTGCTGATGGGTGCCGATAAGCTGTCGGCGGGTCGGGCATCGATGGCCTGCATGGGGTGCAGTTTTGAAGCGCTGGCCGAAGTCGTGCTGCACGATTGGCAGATACCGGACAGCATCGTCAAGGCGCTGGCACCGTTACCATCCGGTCCGGTGAAAGTCGCAAAAAGCCGGCCTGAATGGTTGCAACAAGTGGCTGCGTTCAGCACTAGCGCTGCGTCGTTGATTTTCCAGCAGCGTGATCCGGCCGGCGACACGGCCAGTCGCCTGTTGCTGGAACAGTTCGGCCCGGCGCTGGGACTGGATCAGGCCGCGATGGTGGCGTTGTACAAAACGGTCACAGAGCAGAGCCACGCACTGATCGACGCGAATGTCTGCACGCCAGTACCCGCAGCGCGACCTGCCGCCGTGCTGTCAGACTCGATACTGCCGGCCGACATCATGATGCACGCCGGGCCGGAACTGGAGATGTCCGCCGAGACCTGTCACCCCAGCGGAAAGCCGCACAATTCACGGGACTTGTTGCTCGCTGGCGTGAAAGATGTGACCGAAATGATGGCGTCGGGCCGCTGCAAGGTTAATGATCTGATGCTGCTGGTGCTGGAGACGCTGCACCACAGTCTGGGTTTCCGTTTCGCGACCATCTGCGTGCGCGACCCGCGCAGCGGTCAATACCGCGCGCGTTTATCGCTGGGAAATTTGCCGGTGTCGGCCCGGTCCGACTTCCTGTTTTCACTCAGTGATGGCCGTGATCTGTTTGGTCTGGCACTGGCTAATGATGCTGATTTACTGATTTCCGATGCCAGCGCAGCCAACATTGCCGCTCTTATTCCTGCCTGGCATCGCAGTTTGTTGCCGGATGCCCGCAGCTTCATTGTCTTGCCCTTGCTGATCACGGGAAAGTCATTCGGCCTGGTCTATGCCGACCGGATCCATGTTGCGCCGGAGGGGGTTCCTCCGGACGAAACTGCGTTGATCAAGATGCTCAAGGGACAGGTCATCACCGCATTGACGCCGCACTGAGCCGGGTCGGCCAGTGAGCTTAGCGCAATAGCAGCACTGCTACCGCGCCGGTCAGCGCCGCGCAGGACGCCAGCAGCGCGCTTTGCAGTAGTCGCGTGCGCCGGTGGGTCGTGCCATCGCCCGACTCGCTCAGCCCCATGCGTAGTCGTCGCCGCGTGCGTTTGCCATAGACCAGGTAGCGCTTGAGATCGCGGGCCAGTTCGCCGGCATCCTGATAGCGCTTGTCTGCCTGCTTGTGCATGGCCTTCATGGCGATGCGCGACAATGTTCTCGGTATTGACGTATTGAGCGCGTGCGGCCGGGCTGGCGTGGCGCTGGCAATGAGCTGCAACAGCGCGGCAGTCTCGACGGCCTGAAAAGGTGTCTGTCCGGTCAGCATCTGGTACATGACGACACCCAGCGAATACAGATCGGTGCGGTGGTCGACCTGCTGACCGCTGGCCTGTTCGGGCGACATGTAATTCGGCGTGCCGAGCAGATTGTGGCAAAACAGTGTCTCGGGATTGTCGCTGGAACCAGCCCGGTCCGGTACCCGTGCAATACCAAAATCGACCAGTTTGGGCTGATGATCGCCGACCAGAAAAATGTTGGCTGGCTTGATGTCCCTATGCACGACATCGTGGTGATGGGCGTGGTCGAGGGCATCAGCCAGTTTCCAGCAGATGGTGGCAATCGCGTCGAATTCGAAGCGGTGGCCGGCTGCCAGCAGGGTGCTCAGCGCGCTGCCCTTCAGATACTCCATGGCGATGTAGGTATCCGGACCCTCGCTGGAGGCTTCGAAGATGGTCACGATGTGCGGATGCGACAGCCTGCCCGTGGCACGCGCTTCATTGATCAGCTGGCTTTCCTGTCTGCGGCGGCCGGGCGAGGCCGGTGCGTGATGGAGTGCCTTGATCGCCACGGCACGATCGATGACCGGATCATGACCGAGATACACGGTGCTCAGTGTTCCGCGCCCCAGTTCACGGGTGAGGTGGTAGCGGCCGATCCGGTGACGGGATGGCATTGGCGGGCGCGCGGTATCGGACAGGCTCATGGCGGGGCATTGCAGAGTAGACGTAACTTACGCTACCTGTGCAGGCGGGCCGCCGTCAATCTGCTTGTCCGGTTCAGAGCCATTTGTTGTACGGAACGGATTACGTTCGTGCAGTTCGTCCATGTAGGACTCGATACCGCCGGTTTCGCGTTCCAGAAAGCGTTCGATGGCGTCCGAAAACGAGGGATGCGCCAGCCAGTGCGCCGACCAGGTTTTTTGCGGCAGGAAGCCACGCGCCATCTTGTGCTCGCCTTGCGCTCCGCCTTCGAAACAGGCCAGTCCGTTGGCGATGCAGTATTCCAGCGGCTGGTAATACGCGGTCTCGAAATGCAGGCAGGGCACGTCGGCAATGGCCCCCCAGTAGCGGCCGTACAGCGTATGGCCATCGTGGATGACCAGCGATGCCGCGATCGGTACGCCGGCGCGTTGGGCGATGATCAGCAGGATGTTGTGTCCCATCGTTGCCCCGATGCGCAGGAAGAAGTCGAGGCACAGATACGGCGTCGAATGATGCTCGACATAGGTCTGCGCGTAGCAGCGATTGAAAAACTCCCAGTCGGCGGCCGTGGCATCGTTGCCGGCCACCTGGCGAAAAATAATGCCATGCTCGGCGACCTTGCGGCGCTCGGCGCGGATGTTCTTGCGCTTCTTGCGCTCCAGCGTGTCGAGGAAGGCATCAAAGCTGGCATAGCCCGGATTGAGCCAATGAAACTGCACACCTGCCCGCAACATGAAACCGGCTTCCTTGAGCTGGCTTGCCTGTGCCTCGGGCGGATACAGCACATGGGTTGACGAGACCTGACTGTTGACTTGTATCGCACATAAAGCCTCGACCAGCGCCGCTCGCGCACCGTCATCGCGCGCCAGCAGGCGGCCGCCGGTGACCGGCGTGAAAGGGATCGATGACAGCAGTTTCGGATAATAGTCGAGCCCATGGCGCTGGTAGGCATCGGCCCAGGCCCAGTCGAACACGTATTCGCCGTAGGAATGCATCTTCGCGTAGAGCGGCATTGCGGCAACCAGTACCGGCAGCGCGTCCGTGTCATCCCATAGCGTCAGGAATTGTGGCTGCCAGCCGGAGTCGATCGAGGCGCAGCCGGTCTCATGCAAGGCGTCGAGAAATGCATACGACAGGAACGGGTTGGCATCGCCCTGTAGTGCCAGCAAGCCATCCCATGCAGGCTGGCCGACGGTACTCAGGGAAGAGATGATTTGCGTGCGATAATTCACGGGTTCCCCTATGTGATCTTTGTTTCAAATGAATGTAGCCAGCTGATCCGGATGTCACAATCAGCGATCCCCTAGTGATCACGTTGCCTATCCGCTTGAATTTTTTGCCAGAAGAATCGACCTCATGACAGTCAAAGTTGCCATCGCACAAATTAACAGTACCGTCGGCGACCTCAGCGGCAATCGCGCAAGAATTTTTGCGTTTGCCGAACGTGCGGCCGGACAGGGTGCCGATATCGTTATCACGCCAGAAATGTCGCTGGTTGGTTATCCGCCTGAAGATCTGTTACTGCGCGATGCATTTTACGCACAATCGGCTGAGCAAGTCGCCGGGCTGGCTGCCGACCTGGCGGTGTTCGCCGGACTGCATGTGCTGGTCGGATTGCCGCTGCTGAAAGACGGCGTACGGTTCAATGCCGTCGTCGTGCTTGCCGATGGCCGGATCGTAGCGACTTACTGCAAGTCGGAACTGCCCAACGATGCGGTGTTCGACGAGAAACGGTATTTTTCCAGCGGCGATCAAGCCTGTGTCCTGACAATCAAGGGCGTGACTTTCGGCATCAATATTTGCGAAGATACCTGGTTCGATCGGGCCCCGGCCCTGGCTCGCGCCGCTGGTGCACAAGTGCTGCTGGTGCCGAATGGCTCGCCGTATCACATGAACAAGCTGCACTTGCGCTACGACATCATGCGCGCCAATGTCTGTGCGCAGGGACTGTCGCTGGTGTACGTCAATCTGGTTGGCGGCCAGGACGAGCTGATCTTTGATGGCAATTCGTTCGTGATGGACCAGAGCGGCCAGCTGCAAGCGCAGCTCAGCCATGTCGACGAAGACCTGCAACTCGTCGAGTTCGACGGCGCCACGCCATTACCTGGCAAGTTCGCACCTCGCTTGTCGGTCGAGGCGCAGGTGTATCAGGCACTGGTTCTCGGAGTGCGCGATTACATAGGCAAAAATGGTTTTCCGGGGGTGCTGCTGGGCTTGTCGGGTGGTGTCGATTCGGCACTGACGCTGGCCGTTGCGGTCGATGCGCTCGGTGCCGACAAGGTGCGTACCGTCATGATGCCGTCGCCGTACACGGCAGAAATCTCCTGGATCGATTCGCGCGACATGGCGCAGCGCACCGGCGTGCGCTACGATGAAATTGCCATCGGCAACTGCTTTGATGCCTTCCTTGCCACGCTCGCTGACGACTTCGCCGGATTACCGCTGGATGCCACCGAAGAAAATATCCAGGCGCGCATCCGCGGCACGATTCTGATGGCGCTGTCGAACAAGCACGGAGCGATCGTCCTGACTACCGGCAACAAGAGCGAAATGGCGGTCGGTTATTGCACGCTGTACGGCGACATGGCCGGCGGTTTTGCGGTGCTCAAGGACATCGCCAAGACGCTGGTCTACCGGCTCTGTGCGTACCGTAATGCGATTTCTCCGGTGATTCCCGAGCGCATCCTGACCCGCGCACCGTCGGCCGAATTGCGGCCCGACCAGACCGACCAGGATTCGCTGCCGCCGTACGAGGTACTCGACGGTATCATGCAGCTGTTCATGGAAGAAAATCGCAGCGTCGACGACGTTATCGCCGCCGGTTTTCAGGCCGAAGATGTCCGCCGCATCACGCATTTAATCAAAATCAACGAATACAAGCGCCGCCAATCGCCGGTCGGTATCCGCGTCACGCACCGTGCGTTCGGGCGCGACTGGCGCTATCCGATCACCTCGACATTTCGCGGCTAGTTTAAAATCAAATCACCATTGTTACCGTCATCGCGTCAGCCCATTTAAGGACCTACCATGAAACAGATTACCGCCATCATCAAGCCATTCAAGCTCGACGAAGTGCGCGAAGCGCTTGCCGAGGTCGGTGTTACCGGCCTGACCGTGACCGAAGTCAAGGGTTTCGGCCGGCAAAAAGGCCATACCGAGTTGTATCGCGGTGCAGAGTACGTGGTCGATTTTCTGCCCAAGGTAAAAGTCGAGGCAATTGTCGATGACGGCGCCATGGAAGCGGCGGTTGATGCGATCATCAAGGCAGCGCGCACGGGCAAGATTGGCGACGGCAAAATCTTTGTCCAGAATGTCGAGCAGGTAGTGCGTATCCGTACCGGCGAAACCGGCTCGGACGCGGTCTAAAAAGTCACACTACGGCGGGCGGGCAACATGCCAGCCCGCCCGTCACAACCAGTACTCCAGCGTCCGCGCTGCAAACTCCTTGATCCGGTCCGACAAGGGCCGCTGTCCCCAACTCTCGATGGTCACTTCTGTCGAACCGCGCAAGTCCTCCGCAAAAGCGCTTTCCATGCTCGCGCCAAATTCGTCGCCCAGCACGATCACATTGATTTCATTGTTATGCAGAAAGCTGCGGGTATCGAGATTGGTCGAGCCAACCGTCGACCAGACGCCGTCGATGACCGCAGTCTTGGCATGCAGTACCGACACCTTGAGCTGATAAAGCTTGACGCCCGCTGCCAGTAATTGCGCATAAAACGACTGCCCCGCATGGCGCACCAGCCCGCTATCGGTCGCGCCCGACAAGACCAGCTTGACATCAACGCCGCGTGCCGCCGCATTTTTGAGCGCTTCGACAATCTGTACGTCCGGAACAAAATAGGCCGCCGTCAGATGGATCGATGTCGTGGCTTGCTGCATCGCCATGACATAGGCGCGGTAAATCGCATGATTGCTGTCGGGGCTACTGGCCAGTACCCGCACGATGCGCTCGCCGGCCGGGGCCAATCGTGGAAAATAATTCCGGTCAATCAGTTCGCCGGCATGCTGACTTTCCCACCCGTCAATGAACACCATCTGCAGCGCTGCCACGGCCGGTCCTTCGATACGGATATGCGTGTCGCGCCAGCCGGTTTGCTGACCGGCACGCGATTTCGAGCGAAACAGGGAGCTGCGCGAATAGGTGTTGCTGATGTTGACACCGCCGGTGAAGCCTATCCGGCCATCGACCACCAGTATCTTGCGATGATCGCGGTTGTTGGGTTCCCAGCTGCCGGATCGCGCCAGCGGATTGACAGGGTTAAATTCCAGCAGACGGATGCCCGCCAGCCGCATCCGTTCAAAAAATTCCCGGGGTGTGTTGATCGTGCCGATGCTGTCGTACAGGATGTTGACGGTCACGCCTTCGATCTGCTTGGCGATCAGCAGGTCGGCAAATCGCAGGCCTAGCTCATCCTGATCAAAGATATAGGTTTCGAGGTTGATGCTGTTCTTCGCATCTTTGATGGCGGCCATCATGGCCGTCATTGTTTGCGGGCCGTCATACAGCAGCGTCACCTGGTTGCCGGCGATGAGCGGACTGCCGGTGGCGGCTTCTTCGAGCGCCGCCCTGGCTTGCAGGTCGACATCGGAATGACGCAGGCGCCGGTCCAGCATCGCCTTGACATTGGCTTGCGAAAGATTGTTGCCGCGCGAATTCTCGATGCTGACGGTGCGCGGCGCAGTCAGTGCCGGATCGAGGTAGTGCACGCTGGGCAGGCTGGCACAAGCGCTGAGCGTCAGCACGCTTGCGCAGGCGAAAAGGTCGACAAGCAAGGAGCGCGCGGTAGCCATCATGGTCTGGTCAGTAGCAGGGGCGAAGAAACGAATTGTACATTTGGGCAACTTTAGCTAATGTTCGGTCCATAACAAATACCTGCAGAAAAACAGCTCTGCTCACAAAATCGATTCAGGGGCAGACATGGATACTCGCAGCGAGACGATCAACCAGGAAACACCGATGCTTGCCGAACGTGACATCGAGAGCTGCTACCTCGGACAATTCATCCCGCTGCACTACCATCACAACATGCTGATGGATCAGCGCCGGATGAAGAGCTTCAAGGAGGCGATCAGCCAGGTCGTCTTTCCCGGCGCGAAAGTCCTGGAGCTGGGTGGCGGCACTGGCGTTCTGTCATTTTTTGCCGCCGCGACGGCAGAAAAAGTCTGGTGCGTCGAATTCAATCCGGACATGGTCGACGAGGCGCGTCGTTTGCTGTCGCGTAACGCCCATGGCCACAAGATCGAGGTGGTTCAGGCAGACGCGTTCGAGTATCTGCCGCCGGAGCCGGTCGATGTCGTGATTTGCGAAATGATCCATGTCGGCATGCTGCGCGAAAAACAGGTCGACGTAATGGCCTCATTCAAGCAGCGCTACCTGGCCCGCTTTGGCGGACCGCTACCCTTGTTTGTGCCGGATGCCGTCATCATGGCGGTGCAGCCCTTGCAGCTGGACTATGACTTCGAGGGTTTCAATGCGCCTATCGTGCAATTTCGCGAGCTGACACGTGAAGCCGATGACACCCTTGAAATGGCCGGACCGCAGGTCTACAGCACGATGGATTTCCAGACTGACGTCGATCCGGAGATCCGCTGGTGCGGCGATTTCATGATGGCGCACAGCGGCACCGTGACTTCGCTGCGCTTCATCACCAAGAACATTCTGGCGGTGCTGGTGGATCAGCAGACCACGATCGACTGGCTTAATAATTTCATGATTTTGCCGCTCGATGCACCGGTCGAGGTTCTCGCCGGCGACGTGCTGCAGGTCAGTTTTAATTACCGCGCCGGTGGGTCGTTGCCGTCGCTGCAATTGACGATGACGGCATCCGTCGCCGCGCGCGGGTCTGACCGGACACTCGCCTGAGTAGGAGCGATCAGGCCGGATGCAACTGCCGCGCCGCCGCGTCAAATGCCTCCGGCGAGATATCCGGCAATTCCAGCGCAAAGGCTTGCGTGTACTGGCTGAAGTTGCGCTCTATCGATTTCAGATAGGCCGGATCGTAATGCTGGACCAGCAATTCATCGACCAGCAACGGCAACTTGCCCTCGCGCGCCATTGCCTGCCAGACGCCGATGCGCTCCTTGCCATACATCGTCACCAGGCATTCGAGTTGGGCCGCCAGCGTCTCGGGCGCATCAACGAAGTTGTCATATTCCTGCATCAGCAATTGCACCCGATGAGGTTGCGATAATCCCAGCGCGATGCAGGGCGACGCACGGATGCGCTCCATCAACTGCTCCGGCACACGCACATTGCCGACCTTCTTGCTTTCGGATTCAACGAAGACCTCGCGCGCCGGGTCGAAGGCGCTGAGCGCCTGCCACAGCCGGGTTTCGAACATTTTCTGGCTGGGTTGCGGTGCGCTGGGCCAGCCACCGAGGACCGAGCCACGGTGTTCGGCCAGCTGCTCCAGATCAAGTACTTGCGCGCCACGGGCGGCCAGTGTCTGCAGCAAGCGGCTCTTGCCACTGCCGGTGGTGCCGCAAACGACCCGATAGGAAAACCGTGCCGCCAGTTCCGGCAGGCTGGTGTTGACATGCCGGCGGAATTCCCGGTAGCCGCCATCGAGCTGGATCGCCGGCCAGCCGATCTTGGCCAGGATGTGTGCCAGCGCACCGCTGCGGTTTCCACCACGCCAGCAATAGACCAGCGGTTGCCAGTCTTTCGGCTTGTCGGCAAAGACGGTCTCGATGTGCGTGCCGATATTGCGGGCGACCAGCGCGGCACCGACTTTCTTGGCCTCGAACGCATTGATCTGTTTGTACATGGTGCCGATGCGGATGCGCTCGGCGTCATCGAGGACCGGACAATTGATCGCGCCGGGCAAATGGTCTTCGGCAAATTCACCGGGACTGCGGACATCGATGATGGCATCGAATTCGGCCAGTCGCGGCAGCAGTTCAGCAAAGGGGAGCAGGGCAGGATACTTCATGGGTTCATTTGCTTAAAAGCGGCTTGAGTTGCGGCCAGATGTTGTCGAGGATGATCGGATGGGCTTGCGCGGTCGGATGGATGCGGTCGGCCTGGAACAGCTGCGGCTGACTGACCACGCCATCGAGCATGAACGGCACCAGCGACGATCTGGTTTCTTTGGCCAGCGTTGGAAAGATCGCTGCAAAGCGCTTGGTGTAATCGGTACCGTAATTCGGCGGCAGCTGCATGCCAACCAGCACGACACGGGCCTTGGATTTTTTGGAGGCGTTGATGATGTCGCGCAGGTTTTTTTGGGTATCGCCGAGAGCCAGCCCGCGCAAGCCATCGTTGGCACCGAGTTCGACGACAACGACGTCCGGTTGGTTCTTGCTTAGCAGGGCCGCCAAGCGTGTTTTTCCACCGCTGGTGGTTTCGCCGCTGATGCTGGCGTTGATCAGGGTGACATCGATGCCAGACTCTTTGAGACGTTGTTCGAGCAACGCAACCCAGCCTTCGCCACGCGCCAGTCCGTACTCGGCAGACAGGCTGTCACCGAGCACAAGCACTGCTTTTGATGCAGAATAAGCGCTCGTTGTACACATCGCCACGGCAACCAACACTGCCACGCGCGCCCACTGCCTCAATCCCCGATTTCTTACTGACTCTATACGCATGCCTGAACTTTCCAATATGAATGTTGATCCGAATCTTGCATTTGCCGTGCCACTTGCCATTGAAGCCAGACGGCTGACCAAACGCGTCACTGATGCGACCGGTGAATTGACGATACTGGACAGCATCGATTTTACCGTGCCGGCAGGTGCCACACTGGCCATTGTCGGTGCCTCCGGTTCGGGCAAATCGACGCTACTCGGTTTGATGGCCGGGCTCGATACACCCACCAGCGGCACCATTTTGCTCGATGGCGTCGATCTGTTCGCCCTCAATGAAGATGGCCGTGCCGGTTTGCGCATGGCCAAGCTGGGTTTCGTGTTCCAGTCCTTCCAGTTGCTCGGCCATCTGACTGCACTCGAAAACGTCATGCTGCCACTGGAGCTACGTGGTGACGATAACGCCAGGGACAAGGCAGCAGCCATGCTCGGCCGGGTCGGGCTGGAAAGCCGGGTCAGGCACTATCCCAAATTCATGTCGGGCGGCGAACAGCAACGCGTCGCGCTGGCACGCGCTTTCGTGACCGAACCACCGCTGCTGTTTGCCGACGAGCCCACCGGGAGTCTGGACGCCGCCACCGGCGAGGCCGTCATCGACCTGATGTTCGAACTCAATCGCGAGCGTAAATCGACGCTGGTGCTGGTGACGCATGATCGACTGATTGCAGCGCGCTGCGGTAGCACGATCACCATTGCGGCGGGCCGGCTGGTTCAACCCGCAACGGCATGAACGTGTTCTGACGGAGTGGCTTGAGCAGATTGAGTTCACGGCGTATCTGCAATAGCAATTCACCGGCGTTCAGTCCGATCGGGCCGTGGCCGTCGCGCACCAGTACATCGGCTGCATGACCATGCAGCCAGGTTGCTCCGGTTGCGGCTTCCCAGGCCGGCCACCCCTGCGCCAGCAGCGCCCCGCATAAACCGGCCAGCACATCACCGGTACCGCCACTGGCCAGCGCCGGATTGCCGCTCGGATTGATCGCCATGTGACCATCGGGCCGCGCAATGATGCTGCCTGATCCCTTCAGAATTACCACCGCCTGCAAGCGTACCGCCAGCGCCGCAGCGGCGGCAGTGCGGTCGGCCTGCACCCGTCCGACCGTGCAACCGAGCAAGCGCGCTGCCTCCAGCGGATGCGGCGTCAGCAGCACCGTCGCCGGATGGCGCGCAACCCGTTGCTGCAAGGCCGGATCGGCGGCAACCAGATTGAGGGCATCGGCGTCCAGCACCAGTGGCTGGCTGCTCTGCAAGATCCGCAGCAGCAACGCGGCGGCCATCGTGCCGGTACCCAGACCCGGACCCGCGACCAGCACGGCCTTGCCAAAATCGATGTTGCCGGCGCTGCGGCACATCAGTTCCGGATGCAGCGGATCGAAGGCCGGTACGCTGCCGATGAATGCGGCATGCACCTTGCCGGCGCCCGCGTGCAGCGCGCAGCGCGCAGCAAGAATGGTCGCGCCAGTCATTCCGTCCGCGCCACCGAGCACCATCACGTCGCCATAACTGCCTTTGTGGGAAGCATGCGAGCGCGTGTGGACGGCAGATGCAAACAAGGCCGGGCCGGACAATTCCAGCGCGCAGGATTCGTACAGCGCAGCATCGATACCGAGTGGTTCGACGAAGATGGTGCCGGCCTGTTCGCGTCCGGCCAGCGTGTGCAGACCCGGCTTGTCGCCAATGAACGTGATCGTGTGGCTGGCGCGGATGGCGACGTCGCCGACCAGTGCGCCATTGTCGGCATCGAGCCCGCTGGGCACATCGATGGCCAGCACGGTGAGGTCGAGCCGGTTGATCATGCGGATCAGGTCGGCCATCGCGCCAGCTATCGGCCGGGCCAGACCGATGCCGAACAAGCCGTCGATCACCAGCGACCAGTGCACCGGCGGGAGCGCGTCGACGAAGACGGCCGTCGACTGGCGTGCCCGCTGCAAGGCGTCTTGCGCGTCAGCGGGCAAGCGCTCCGGATCGGCGCACAGGTGAATGCTGACACTCGCGCCCGCTTCGGCCAGTCGGGCCGCGGCATCGAGCGCATCGCCGCCATTGTTGCCCGGGCCTGCCAGAACCAGAATGCTGGCCGCAACCGGTGTCACCGTCAGCAGCGCCAGCGCGGCCGAACTGGTCGCCAGGCCGGCGCGCTGCATCAGCGTGCCGGCAGGTACTTGCTGCAGCGCTGCCTGTTCAATCCGGCGCAGCGCGGCGACGCTGTAAAGGGCGTGCATAAATCAGCCGAACCGCGATAGCGTCAAGCCATCGAGATCGATATCCGGCGTGCGGCCCGATACGAGATCCGACAGGATTTTGCCGGTGCCGAGCGCGGTGGTCCAGCCACTGGCACCGTCATCGAGACCGACATAGACGTTACGAACCGGCGTGGCGCCCATGACCGGCACGCCATCGGGCAGCATCGTGCGCAAGCCGCTCCAGAGCGTGGCGTTGTTGTAGTTGCTGGCATTCGGAAACCAGTCGGTGGCGACCTTGCGCAAGGTACGCTGTGCGGCTTCCGGCACCTCCGGTGAACGTGCGCCAGGATCGAGTACGCCGGCGATCCGCACGCGGTTGCCGAAGCGTGTGATGGTGGTCTTGTAGGTATCGTCCGTCAGCGACGCCAGCGGTGCTTCATCAAAATCACGGATGCTGCAGGTAGCGCTGTAGCCCTGTACCGGCAACGCGGGCAAGCGTACGCCGAGCTCATTGAGCAAGGTGGGATTTTCGATGCCGGCTGTCAGTACGACCGCATCGGCAGTGAAGCTGTTGCCCTCCATGTGCAAGGCGACGCGGTTGTCGATGCGCTCTATGCGGTCGACCGATTTGCCGAACAGGAAGGTCACGCCGAGCGACTGGGCGATGGTTTTCAGTTGCTTGGCAAACAGCGCGCAGTTGCCGGCTTCGTCCTGCGGAAACTGCAGGGCGGCAGTCAGTGGCGTGGCGGCGCACAGCGCGGGTTCCAGCAGCCGCGCGGCATCGGCATCGAGCACGTTGTGAGGAACCTCCATTTCAGCCAGCAAGGTCAGCAGCGGTTGCGCCAGCAGGACATCGCGGGCACCACGAAACAGCTGCAAATGACCGACGGTCTGCTCGTAATCCATGTTGTAGTGCAGGCGTAATTGTTCGAGTACGTCGCGGCTGTAGAAGCCGATGCGCTGCAGGCGCAGCTTGTTGATGCGGAAGCGTTCTGCATCGCATTCGGTCATCCAGCGCCGCGCCCAGCGCCACAGCGCCGGGTCGAGCCGGCGACGCAATACGATCGGCGACTCCTGCCGGAACCACTGCGCAAAGAGTTTTCCCGGCATGCCGGGCATGGCCCACGGGGCCGACAGGGCGGGTGCCACCAGGCCGGAATTGCCAAAGCTGGCTTCCTCGGCGACATTGCTGCGTCGCTCAATGAGTGCCACTTCATGGCCGGCGGCCGCCAGGAAATACGCTGTGCTGACCCCCAAAACACCGCCGCCTATCACTGCTACTTGCATGTATTGCATCCTTTGTGTGAGCTAACCACTGTCATTGCGGCGTTGTCCTTTTTTTCGGGGGAATGAAGAAATCAAGCGGGCGCTGCACCATTCTTGCCAGCAGCGCCCTGACCAGTGCGCCGCCCCGGCTGAACCGGACCTGGCGCGAACGCAGTGCCACGAACAGGGCGAGGCCAAAGCTTACCAGCAGATTCGTGATGCCTATGCAAACGATGCCGAACAACGAGGTCAGTAGCACTGGCAC
This sequence comes from Actimicrobium sp. CCC2.4, assembly GCF_034347385.1. Classification (NCBI taxonomy): domain Bacteria; kingdom Pseudomonadati; phylum Pseudomonadota; class Betaproteobacteria; order Burkholderiales; family Oxalobacteraceae; genus Actimicrobium; species Actimicrobium sp. CCC2.4. Next base: position 2,330,994 of record NZ_CP133777.1, read on the forward strand.
ACTCACCTGGAAATCCAGTCCGACCAGCGCAATGGCCAGATTGGCCGCAGAAAAAGTAACGTGGCGTATATCCACCGGCAAGCCGATCAGCTGGCCGAAGGTGCCGATCGAGCCCAGCAGCACACCGAAAAACAGGTTGCCCATCAGCCCGCCCAGATTTTTTTCGAGATAGGCCGCCACCCGCGTATGGCGGGCCGGCCCGAAGACGCGACGCCAGCTGCGCAATTGCAGTATTCGCTGCGCCATCCGGGTATAGACCGCGCGGTTATCGAAATAGCCCGAGATCATGCCGGCCAAAAACAGGCAGACACCGGCAATCGCCGCATGGAACAGAGCCAGACTGGTGAACGGGTTGATGTCATGCAGCAGATGCTGCGCCTTGTCGGCCGACACCAGCTGGTGGTCGTTGAGCGCGAAGCACACCATGGCGATGGTCAGCGCGGTCGGAAAGACTGTCATCAGGTTGCCGAGAACGGCAATGAATTGCGTGCGCAGCACCTTCACGATCAGGTCCGCCAGGCTATCGATGCCAATCGTGCGGTTGTCGTTGGCGTGCAGGTCGGCGGCGATGCGTGCGGCGGTCATGGCCGGTTGCTTGGTGGCGACCGTGAAGTGCAGCAGGTGGATCAGCATGAAGCCGAGCGAGTAATTCAGGCTGAACAGGAAGGCTTCGACCAGCGGCGCGCTGCGCAGGGTCGCCAGTAAAATCTTGATCAGTGCCATGAAAGCGATGACGAAGCCGGCACCTGCCGACGACCGGAACATCGTGCCGTAAGCCACACGATCATCGGCGATGTAATGCTCCCCGGTGTGGCTGGCGTTCTCGGTAACATTGCGCGCCAGCAGGTGGATGTTGGCGGAAAACAGTTCGCGCACGGCGTACTTGCGGTTGTGTCCTTGCGCCATATCCAGCGCCAGATCGAGCGCCAGTTGCCGCCGTTCGGCGCTCCAGGGCAGCTGACCATCGGCCGGTTTCAGGTCGACCAGCATCAGCAGGCGACGCAGCCGGTCTATGCTCTGAGTCAGGCGCACCAGCAGATAAGTCAGCGCCACGCTAGTACCGCGATGCAGCGCGTTCTTGCGGATGCGCGCAATGATGTTGTCGCACTGATCGAGCATGACCAGCAAATGGCCGGCATCACCGGCGGGAGCAATCGCCCCATCGGTCTGCTGCATTGCGCTGGCCAGGAAGGCATGGACTTCGGCGTTCTGCACCAGGAAAGGCGATTCGAATTTTTCGAGATCAGGATGGATGCGCACAAGTGCCGGCTCCAGCCCCATGGCGCTGATCCGGTGCGACAGGGTCTGTATGGCTTCGAGCAATTCGACGTGCGCAAGGCGACGGTCGATGCGGTCGCTGCGCAGGGCGGTGTCGGTGGAGGCGACATCGCTGGCGACGATCACATCAAACAGCATCAACCAGTCGGCCGGCGCGATCAGGCGCAACCATTGATAGTCGGTCTTGACGCACAGGATGCGGTCGAGGCAGTCGCTCAGGTAGAGCGTATCGATCGCCGGCGGCAGCACGCGGAACGACAAGCGGCGGAACAGTTCGGTGAAAAAACCGTCACTCGGCAGGATGCCGGTATCGGTGTAGAGCGTCGTGTGGCGGCGCTGCGAAAGCACATGCAACAGGTAATGGCGCAATGCCGCGCCGTGCGCCGGGTTGCCTTTGATGAGCTGGGTCAGCATGCGCAGCCGGGCGGTTGCGACTGCGCCCTGGTCGGGTTCGGGCGGACGGATCAGGGCGACCAGTTCGGCCAGCGCGCCCATGTCATCGCTGACAGGATGGGCGGTAATACGTTCAAGTAGAGTCAGCATGCAATCGGATCAATGGAGCGGGCGGGAAAGCTGGCCCGCAGTGTGTCATGCCACTACGGCTTGCGTGCAAAAGAACGGCGGGTATTGCAGGTATTGCCGGCATCGTTGATCAAGTCGATGCCGGCAAGTCTCTATTGCTGCCGTTCTGCCACGAAAATTTCTACGCGCCGGTTGCGTGCGCGCCCGGTGCTGTCGTTGTTGGAGGCGATCGGATCATTTTCGCCGCGGCCTTCGATGGTGAAGCGGTACGGTGCGACGCCACGGCTGATCAGATAGTCGCGGGTCCTGCCGGCGCGGTCGACCGACAACGGATCGTTGATGGCGGCACTGCCGGTGTTATCGGTGTGGCCGATGATGGTCACGACGGTCGATGGGTTGTCATTGAGGCTGTTGCCGAAGCGGTCCAGCACCGGACGGAAATCGGGCTTGATATCCGAGCGGTTGGTGTCGAACGAAATATCGCTCGGAATGGCCAGCTTGAGCCGGTTATCGGCCGTCTGGGTGACCTGCACGCCGGTGCCCCTGGTCGCCTGTTCCATCGCCTGCTTCTGGTTTTCCATGCGGGTCGACCAGACGTTGCCGATCGCGGCCCCTGCCGCTGCACCGAGTACGGCACCGCCTGCAGTGCGGCCACCGCCGCCGCCACCAGTCGAGGCGCCGAGGATGGCGCCAAGTCCGGCACCGATGCCGGCACCGGTGGCGGTACCGCGCTGCGTGCCGGACATGTCGGCACAGCCGCCCAGCACGGTGGCACCGGCGATGACGGCGATGGCAATAAGGCGGGATCGTTGCGTGGGTTGGATTGTCGTGCTCATCATGATTCCTTTGGGTGTGGGTACCTGAACAGTCAGTGGGCGCGTGCTTATTTTTTCAGCACGCTATGCTTGCCCAGGTCGTCCTTGTCAATGTCGATACCGACGGCGGCCTTGGCCATCGTCAGCATTTGTTCCATCTTTGATTTTCCCGAATCCCAGATATCGGCTTTCACGATATCGACCCGCAGCAAGGTCAGCGCCGGATCGTCCAGACCCTGCGGGAAAAACAGCTTGAACGCCGGCTTCCAGAGTTCTTCCATCAGCGCACGATCCTGCACCAGCGATGCGGTGCCGGATGACGAAATGAAACGGTGCTCTGCCGAATCAGCGTAGCAGAGCAGAACCGTCGGGTTTTGACGAATGTCGGCAACGGCTTCGGAATCGGTCGCCGTGAAAAACCAGACCGCGCCGTCGCGGCCTGCCGCCTGGGTGGTGAACGGACGTGCCTCCATCAAGCCGTCGGCATCGTGCGTGACGAGCATGGCAAATTTGATGGCGCTGATTTTTTCGTAAAAGGTGGTCCAGTCTTGCATGCCAGTCTCCGTAAGGTCCGTTAAAAAAGGATTGTTTAGTCCTGCATGCCGTGATGCAGCGAAGCCAGTTCGTCGGCATGCTCTTCTTCGACTTCAAGGATCTCGATGAGCATGCGCCGCGTGGTCGGGTCGGTATCGCCGAGGGCGGCGATCATTTCGCGGTAGCTGTCGATGGCGATGCGTTCGGCCACCAGGTTTTCACGGATCATGTCTTCAAGCGTGCTGCCTTCGACGTATTCGGCATGGCTGCGGGCCGACAGGCTGTCCGGCGAAAAATCGGGTGCGCCGCCTAGCTGCACGATGCGCTTGGCCAGCCGGTCGGCATGGCCGGATTCTTCATTGGCATGGTCCAGGAATTCGGCCGCGACGGCTGAAGCATGGATGCCTTCGGCCATGAAATGGTGGCGCTTGTAACGCAGCACGCAGACCAGTTCGGTCGCCAGTGCGTCATTGAGCATGGCCAGTACCGCGGCGCGGTCGCCGTCGTAGCCACTGGTGACGGCACCGTCTTCAATGTGCTTGCGGGCGCGCAGACGCAGCGTCGCAGTATCGGTGAGGGCAGGGCGTGAATTGGTGGTCATGGTGAATTCCTTATGATCAGGTGGATGGCGCTATGTCGCTGCAAATGCGGGGTATGGGGCGCTGCATACCCGCCACAGCTGCTGTCCTGCAGTGAAACAGGTTCGGGAAAGAGCCCGCCGGCGCAGCACCGGGGGCGCAGGACTTATAGCGGCTTGCGTCCCGAAATAATGCGCAAGAGGATAACGACAACGGCGATTACCAGCAGGATGTGGACGAAGCCACCCAAGGTGTACGACGTGACAATGCCCAGCAGCCAGAGAATGATGAGGACCACAGCAATTGTGTACAACATGATCGGGTACTCCTTGTTTATTGAGTGTTGAAATCCGGACCGGCCACGATCAAGCATGCGACCGGTCGATGCGATGCACTTGCATCCTGCCGCCTGTGCATGGTGCCGGGTCATCGGCCTACCGCCTGTCGATGGCACGTGCCGATTGTGGGTGGGCGGCTGCCTTATTTCTGTGCGACAGCGTACATACTCCGGCACATTTCCCGACTGACAGGTCAGCGCGTTTCGCGGAGTGCGAGCCCGATGACGTACGAAAGATTTGTTTTATGTACGGTGCCGCACAGAACATCAGTGACCGGCTCGTTACAGTGCGGTGTCTTTCAGGCGGTTTCGCCAAACGCCAATGTCGCAGCTTGCTGCAGATAGCCCTGGCGGTGGCGCAGGTCTGCGTAATCCACACACGGTTTATCTGTTATTCGATTCATTCATTTTTCAGGGAGCTCACTATGATTTTTTCCAAACGCATCAGTACATTTTTCCTCGCCGCTGCCTTGATCGCTGTCGCCGGTTGCGCCTCAACGAGCACCAAAGAAGGCACGGGCGAGTATGTCGATGACACCGTCATCACCACCAAGGTCAAGGCTGCGCTGCTCAATGAGCCAACCCTGAAGTCCCGCGAAATCAACGTCGAGACCTTCAAGGGCGTGGTACAACTGAGCGGCTTTGTTGTTAACCAGGCAGATGCGACGATGGCAGCGACGCTGGCACGCGGTGTCAAGGGCGTCATGTCAGTCAAGAACGATATCCGCATGAAGTAATCATGCGCTGACCGCAGCACATCGCTGCGGCATCGTTGATCAATCGGCCCGGCATGATTTGCCGGGCCGTTTTGCGTCTACCCCACCATTGAGAGCTTGATGATGACACCTACCCCTGAATCCGCAGCCGACGCTGATGCCGCCATTCTGCTACCCGCAGCGCCGCCGGAAAAGCCGGTTTTGCTGCAGCGGATTCACGTCGATGCGCGCGGATTGTCGCTCGCGATCATCGCCGTGGTGGCGGCAATATTTGCGCTGCAGAGCGCGCAAAAATTCCTGATTCCGCTGCTGTGCGGGATCTTTCTTGCTTACACGCTCAATCCGCTGGTGGCGTGGCTGGAGCGCTGCCGCGTGTCGCGCGTGTTCGGCACCGTGCTGGTGATGCTGATGCTGACGGGCAGTATCACGGCGGTCGCCACGACGCTGGCCGATGAATTCCAGTCCATCATGCAAACGCTGCCCGACGCGTCGCACAAAGTGGCACGCGCGATGCTGCGCAACGAGTCCGGCCAGCCTAGCGTCATTCAGCGCATGCAGGCGGCGGCTAGCGAAATCGAATCCGCCACGTCAGGCAATCGATCCAGCGCGCGGTCGCTGCCGTCCAAGGAGCCGACGTTTCGGGTGAGCGATCTGCTGCTGGCCGGTTCGATGGGGGCGATGGGCTTGGTCGGGGAAGCCGTCGTCGTACTTTTTCTGGTGTTCTTTTTACTGCTGTCGGGCGATACCTTCAAGCGCAAGCTGGTCAGACTGACCGGACCGTCGTTGTCAAACAAGCGGATCACGGTCCATATCCTCGATGCCATCAACAGCTCGATCCAGAAGTACATGTCGATGCTGCTGGTAACGAATTCGCTGTTGGCGGTGCTGATGTGGATTGCCTTTCGAACGATCGGTCTCGAAAATGCCGGTGCGTGGGCGGTGGCCGCCGGATTACTGCATGTGATTCCGTATTTCGGACCATTGCTGCTCACGGTGGCCGCCGGCCTGATGGCCTTTCTGCAGTTCGGAACGCTGGGCCCGGTGTTGCTGGTGATCGGCAGCTCGCTTGGCGTATCGACGCTGGTCGGTACGCTGGTGACGACGTGGATGACCGGTCGCATCGCCAAAATGAATCCGGCGGCGGTATTCATTGCGCTGCTGTTCTGGGGCTGGTTGTGGGGTGTATGGGGCTTGCTGCTGGGCGTGCCGGTGGTCGTGATCATCCGCGTCGTAGCCGCCCACGTTGAAGGCATGCAGGCGGTGGCCGAATTGCTTGGCGAGTAGGCTAGCGACAGGCGTGAACGACCGGCACACCCCTTTTTCGGCTCAGGGGCAGTCGTTCAATGCTTAATCTGTCCGTGCAGGCGACGCAAGCCCAGCCAGACCACCAGCACGATCAGCGGCACCATCAGTCCGGTTGCCAGATCGGTATTAATCGGCAAGCCCGCCGACTTGGCGGCCTTGGCGGCATAGCCGCATAAGCCGACCATGTAGTACGACACTGCCACCACCGACAGGCCCTCGACCGCTTGTTGCAGGCGTAACTGCTGCGCGGCGCGCGCATTCATTGATTGCAGGATCTGGCGGTTATGCAGCTCTTGGGCGATGCCCACCCGGGTACTGAGCAAGTCATTTGAATGCGCTATGCGCTCAGCCAGCGCCGCTTGCCGCCGGACTGTGGCGGCGCAGGTGCTCATGGCCGGTGAGAGCCGGCGTTCCATGAATTCACGTAGTGTCGGTAAGCCATCGATACGGACTTCACGCAGCTCTTCGATGCGTGCCTTGACCAGCTGGAAATACGCCTGCGACGCCGAGAAGCGGTAGCTGTTGTCGAGGGCAAGTTTTTCACTGCGGGCGGCCAGGCCGGTAATGCTGCGCAAAAGCGCGCGTTCGCCATCATCCGGTTCGCCGGTAGCGTCGACCGAACCGGCCGCGCTAGTATCGTCATCGCTGTCGACCATCTCTTCCGTCAGTCGCGCCAGTTCGGCCTCGATCGTATTGAGCGTGGTGGTCGAGGCGAGCGCATGGGGCAGGCCAAGCAGCGCCATCATCCGGTAGGTTTCGATTTCGAGTACGCGCTGAACCAGCCGTCCGAGCTGATACTCGCGCAGGCCCAGATCGCGCACCACGAAGCGGCTGAAACCATCGCTCTGGATCAGAAAATCACTCCAGACTTCGGCGTCCTGCAGAACGACACTGGCGGCCAGCGAGAGGCCTTCGAAGACCGCGCGGATTTCGCGCGCATCGGGATCTTTGCCGGGGCCGGATTTTTCCATCACGACGTGGGCAGCGACCAGAATTTTTCCTTTCAGTCCGTGCAGCCACTGCTGCGGGACATGCATCAACGGTATGCGTTCGAATGCTTGTGCCAACGGCGCGCTGTCGGCATGGCGCATTGCAAACGTGAAGGTGGCGAATTCGGTATGGCATTCCCATTTGAGGCGGAAGCGACCGAAGTCATGATAAAAATATTTGGCATCGGCAGCCGGGCCCGCCACGCCAAAACAGCCGCACAGGTCGACCAGTTTGCGTAGGTGCCAGTCAGGCGTGGCATCGAGTTCGGCATACAGGGCCAGATGGGTCACGCTTTCAGGGGCGTCCAGTTGCAGGAAGGGCCGGGAATGGGCTTCGGCCGCCAGCGTCATGCGCAGCGGGTGATTCAGGACAGGGGAGGTGATCGGCATGGGGCAGACAATAGCAGAGTGGAACAAAAACAAGGCCTGATGTCAGGGTCAGGCTACAAAAAGTGCCGCCGACAAGCGCCGGCGGCACCGTCACAACGGTCGATCAGGCGAGGACTTTACGGATCGCAGCAGCCAGTTCTTCGGCAACGAACTTGGCCACATACGCATCGGCACCGACGCTCTTGACATGGTCTTCATTGGTCGTGCCCGACAGTGACGAATGAATCACGACCGGCAAACCGGCAAAGCGCGGGTTTTGCTTGATGTTACGGGTCAGCGTAAAACCATCCATCTCCGGCATTTCGAGGTCGGTTAGCACCATCGCCACTTTATCGCGGATGGTCTGGCCTTCGGCTTCGGCGGCACTGGCCATCGCTTGCAGCTTGTCCCAGGCCTCCTTGCCGGTCTTGGTCATGATGTATTGCGCACCGATCGCTTCGAGTCCGGCCTCGATCAGCGAACGCGCTACCTGCGAGTCGTCGGCGGCGAGGATGACGCTGCCGGGCTTGAGCAGTAACTTCGGACCGATGGTCTCGGGATCAACATCCTTGCCGCTGGTCGGCATGATGTGACGCAGAATTTGTTCGACATCAAGCACCTGCGCAAGCCGGGTCGGTTCGTTCGGGACTTCGAGCCGGGCGATGCTGGTGATCATCCCCCCGACGCCGCTGGCCTCGGCCGACAATACCTGGCGCCATTCGAGCCTGACGATTTCTTCCACCGCTTCGACCGCAAAGGCCTGGGTCGAGCGCGCGTATTCGGTCACCAGCATGATGTTCAGTCCGGTCTTCGGAACGCAGCCGACCAGGGCGGGCAGGTCGATGACGGGGATGATCTGACCGCGCAGATTGACGACGCCCAGCAGGTTCGGATGGGCCCCGGCGACTGCAGTGAGTTCGGGCATCGCAACGATTTCACGGACCTTGAACACATTGATGCCGTACAGCTCCGAGCGATCCCCGTTGGCGTCGCCGCCTAAACGAAACAGTAATAACTCGAACTGGTTGGAGCCGGTCAGGTTGGTACGTTCATCGACTTCTTGCTGGACTGATTTCATGAGTGGCCTCGGTAACGAAGGGAGCAGGATGCTGTAGTGATTATCGGTTGTTATTGAGCAATACGGAATTTATCGTTTCGCATATTGTGACGTGCCAAACAACACCTCCCTGGCCTTGTCGTCCGTCAGCGGCTTGCGCAGATCGGCCAATACCTTGACGCCGCGCTGCACGGCAGGGCGTGCGGCGATGTCATCGAACCAGCGCTGCACCTGCGGAAAGTCGCTCAGTGTAATGCCCTGGTTCTGCCATGAGCGGACCCACGGAAAGGTCGCGATATCGGCGATCGTGTAGTCGCTGCCGGCCAGCCAGGTCTGCCCGCTCAGACGGCGTTCCAGTACGCCGTACAAACGGTGCGCCTCGTTGGTGTAGCGGTCGACTGCATAGGCAATTTTTTCGGGTGCGTAGATGCGGAAGTGATGGGCTTGTCCCAGCATCGGACCGACGCCGCCCATCTGGAACATCAGCCATTGCAGCGTCGTGAATTTTTCGCGATCGGTGTTACCCAGGAAGCGGCCGCTCTTGCCGGCGAGATACAGCAGGATGGCACCGGACTCGAACAGCGAGATCGGTTTGTCATCGGGACCATCGGCATCGACAATCGCGGGAATCTTGTTATTCGGGGAAATGGCCAGAAAATCCGGCTTGAATTGGTCGCCCGCGCCGATATCGATGTGATGCACGCGGTAGGGCAGGCCAAGCTCTTCGAGCAGGATGTGGACCTTGTGGCCGTTCGGGGTAGCGGTGGAATAGACATCGATCATGAAAGCTCCGTCACATGAAAACTGCGTGAACACTGCGAGCCGTGATTATGCCGTTGTTTGACGCGCCGGTGCAGCCCATCTGGCAGCACCGGCGGTCGTTCAGGAATGCCGACTCAGGAACGCGTGATCGGCAGTTCCAGGTCCTCGCCGGGGAGTCCCATGTGCTTCGACAATTCCAGCTTGGCGATGGCATTGCGATGCACCTCGTCCGGACCATCAGCGATGCGCAGCGTGCGATTGCCTGCCCACATTGAGGCCAGCGGGAAATCATCCGACACGCCGCCTGCACCGTGCGCCTGGATAGCCCAATCGAGTACTTGCTGGGCCACGTTCGGGGCCAGCACCTTGATCATGGCGATCTCGGCCTTGGCGTGCTTGTTGCCGACGGTGTCCATCATCCAGGCCGCTTTGAGTGTCAGCAAGCGGGCGCTGTCGATCTGGATGCGTGACTCGGCAATACGTTCGCGCCAGATGCTTTGCTCAGAAATCTTGCGACCGAAGGCGACCCGTTCGTTGAGCCGTTTGCACATCAGTTCGAGCGCCCGTTCTGCCACGCCGATGGCGCGCATGCAGTGGTGAATGCGGCCAGGTCCGAGCCGGCCCTGGGCGATTTCAAAGCCACGGCCTTCGCCGAGCAGAATGTTCGAGACCGGGACGCGAACATTCTCGAAGCGGATTTCGCAATGGCCGTGCGGCGCATCGTCATAACCGAACACCGGCAGTGGCCGCACGATAGTGACGCCTTTGGTGGCAACCGGTACCAGAATCATCGATTGCTGGGAATGGCGGGCGGCTTCGGGATCGGTCTTGCCCATCAGGATGAAGATCTTGCAGCGCGGATCGCCGGCGCCGGAAATCCACCACTTGTGACCGTTGATGACGTACTCGTCGCCATCGCGTTCGATGCGGGTGGCGATGTTGGTGGCGTCCGACGAGGCGACGGCCGGTTCGGTCATGGCAAACGCGGAACGGATTTCGCCGCGCAGCAGTGGCTCCAGCCATTCGACCTTGTGCGCCTCGACGCCATAGCGTTCGATGGTTTCCATGTTGCCTGTATCGGGCGCGCTGCAATTAAAGACTTCCGGCGCCCAGCCGACGCGACCCATGATTTCGCACAACGGGGCGTAGTCCAGGTTGGACAAGCCTTCCGGTGCGCGCTCTGATTTTGGCAGGAACAGGTTCCACAGGCCTTGTTCACGCGCCAGCGGCTTGAGTCGTTCCATTAATTCGGTGGCCAGCCAGCGGTTCCCTTTTTCGGTGCCGTTGCGGTCGATTTCCTGCTTGTAGGCTTTTTCGTTCGGATAGATATGCTCGTCCATAAAAGCCAGTAACTTCGTCTGAAGCGTCTTGCATCGTTCCGAATACGCGAATTCCATCTTGTCTCCTGTTGGTTTGTTGTGGATGGTGTGAGGGCAAAATTTATTGCTTGCAGGCGTATTGCCAGCCCATCTCGGCCATCGCACGGGCAGCCTGGCCGGCTTTCAAGGCCTGGGCGCTGGCAGCGGTGCCGTCGACGAAACGCTTCATGATTCCTTGCAGGATGCCGGCCATGCGGAACATGTTGTAGGCCAGGTAGAAATTGAAGTCTTCGGGGCGGATGGTCTTGCCGGTACGGGCGCAATACGTGGCGATGTATTCGGCTTCGGTCGGAATGCCGAGAGCCGGCAAGTCCAGCCCGCCGATGCCGCGGAACTGGCCGGGAGGAATGTGCCAGCTCATGCAGTGATACGAAAAATCTGCCAGCGGATGGCCCAGCGTCGATAGCTCCCAGTCGAGGATCGCGAGGATGCGTGGCTCGGTCGGATGGAACATCATATTGTCGAGGCGGAAGTCACCGTGGACGATACTGGTTTCGTCGCCGGGCGGGATGTTCTTCGGCAGCCATTCCATCAAGTGATCCATGGCGTCGATTTTTTCGGTCTCGGAAGCCTTGTACTGGCGGGTCCAGCGATCGATCTGGCGACCGAAGTAGTTGCCGGGTTTGCCGTACTCGGCCAGGCCGATGGCGGCGTAATCGATGGTGTGCAATTGCGCGATGACACGGTTCATTTCATCGTAGTGGGCCGCGCGTTCGGCCTTGTCCATGCCCGGCAGCGACTGGTCCCACAAGACCCGGCCGTCGACAAATTCCATCAAATAGAAGGCGCGGCCGATGACGGCTTCGTCGGTGCACAGCGTGTATTGTTTTGCGGCTGGAAAGCCTGCCTTGTTCAGTGCATCCATGACGCGGTATTCGCGGTCGATGGCATGTGCCGATGGCAGCAGTTTGGCGGCCGGTCCGGGCTTGGTGCGCAGCACGTAATGCTGGCCGTTCGCATTGATTTTGAAGGTCGGATTCGACTGCCCGCCTTTGAACTGCTCGATCGTGAGCGGTCCCGAGAAGCCGTCGACGTGACGCGACAGGTATTCCTGCAGCGCTACGAGGTCGAATTGCTGGCGTTCGGCGACGGGCATGGTGCCCATGAATTCTTCAAACATCTGGTCTCCTGAGTGCTTTGGTTTTGTATTCTACATTAACGAATCGTACGACCGTACTATTTAAGTCCGGCTTGATTGCGAAGTCAACAATGCGGGTCAACGGTAGTGCGGTGTGCGTTTTTCCAGGAAAGCACCGATGCCTTCCTGAGCGTCACGATGGTGGAGAGATTCGACAAAACTGTGTTTTTCAGCATCGGCATGTTCGGCAAGTGTGCTGGTTGCAGCCTCGCGCACCAAAGCCTTGATGCGTTGGACCGCATTCGGTGAGCGACCGGCCAGCTGGTCAGCCCATTCGAGAGCGGCATCGAGCGCGCTGCCGTCGGGCACAATGCGGTTGACCAGGCCTAATTGGAAGAGTCGTTCAGCGCTGACCGGCCTGCCATCCATCAGCAATTCGGTAACAAGCTGGCGCGGTAGTGCCTGGTGCAGGAACCATGAACCGCCGCCGTCAGGTGTCAGGCCGACATTGACATACGCCATCAGGAATTTTGCCGACGCACCGGCCACAATCAGGTCGCAAGCGAGCGCTAGCGAAAAGCCGGCACCGGCGGCAGCACCGTCGACGGCCGCGATGACCGGCTTCGGACAATCCCGTAACGCATCGACCCAGCCATTGAGCAGGTCGATCGAACCGGCCTGCACGGCGCGTGGTAGCGCACGATTTTCCATTAGGCGGGTTAGATCGCCGCCGGCACAAAAAAAGTTGTCGGCGCCAGTCAGGACAACCATGCGGATGGAATCGTCGCGCCCGGCGGTGGCTAAGGTTTCAATGGCCGCTGCCGTCATATCTGGATGTAGTGCGTTGCGCTTGCCCGGATTAGACATGGTGACAATGAGTGTGGCGTTGTGGCGGGTGGCCAGTAATTCTGCTGACATAGTCGGTAGTTGACAATAGTGACGAAAAGAGCGGCAATGATGCATGATTTGTGTGCGCTTGGGGCGGGGCGGGCAACTTGCAACTTGAACATAAATCCCCGAGAATGCGGCCTGCTATGCCCGATGAAGCCTCATAGCGTCACGACACGGAAACCCGGAGTCGCCGAAAAGCCCATCTGCTGGGTTCAGCGTTGAAATCAAATGATCTGTCACCGCATGTCTTAAGTTCGATGCGCGGCGGTGCCATTTTTTGACTGTTGGTAGGAGTTTCAGAAGTTGCAATTGCGGGAATCCTTGACAATCAGGCTGATTTCGCTTTTTTGTGCTGAAAATTTTGTATATGATCAATCTTGGTTATGGGTAACTGTTAGTGGCTGCAGAGGCCTTTTGTGAGGAAATTCAAAACGATGACGCGCCTAAAGCTGAATCCGGCATTGCACCGGATTGCAATCGCAGCAATCACCTTGTGCGCCGGTTCTGCCCACGCTGTCGGCATCGGGACAGTTCAGGTCCAATCCGGTCTTGGTCAAGTGCTCCAGTTATCCGTTCCAGTGATCGGTGCCGATAGTGCCGAACTAATTGCCTCCTGCGTCAAAGCCCGCCTTGAATCATCGGACGGCGTCTTTATCGCGTCTCCCGTGGTTTCCATCAACAAATCGTCCCAGGGATCGACCTCCATTCAGATCACAACCCGACAGCCTGTCTACGAGCCAGCGATGTCCGTATCAATCGACCTGACTTGCGGGGCACGGGTTCATCGTGATTTCCAGATTTTGCTTGATCCCATCAGTACATTTATTGATGTGCCCGGTGCGACGGCACTACGCAATGCACCGCCCAAGACCGTTGGTGGACCACGCGTCCTTGCTGGTAATTCCTCGTCCGCACTGGTGCCTGGCCGCGCCAGTGACAACCAGACTACGACAGTCGATGGCAACAAAAGACGGGACCTTACTGCGGCAGAAGGAAAACGTGTCGCCGTTAATCTGGCACCTTTAGCGCCAATACCGCGTAGCGCTTCATCCCGCAATGTCCTGAAACTGTCATCGCAGGAGTTGACAGCGGCAGAACTTGCTTCATTGGGGCAACTCAAGCTCACCAGCCAATTGGCTGAGCCGGTCTCTGGCGCAGGTGCGCCGTCCGGTGACGATCTTGCCGCGGCCCGGCGGCGCTACGCAATGGTGTTACGTGGCGAAGATCCAATTAAATCGGCTGATCAGGAAAGTCTCACACAACAAAATCAAATCACTACGCTCAAGCAGCAATCCGACGCCGGCAATGCGCGGCATGTTGCTGACCAGGCTGCTTTTGATGACTTGCAAAAAAATTCCATGTCGCTCGGATGGTTTGCCGGCCTTGCGGCATTGCTGCTAGGGAGTATTGGTGTTGCGGGATGGTTGGGTTGGCGGCTGAAGAACTTGTACAAGCAGCCATCCGCGATACCCTGGGACGTGAGTATTCTGCGTAACGAGACCGGAACTGCGGCGGGTGCGACCGAATCCGCTGACCGGGCGGATCAAGCAGGACCCGTGCCATTTGGCTTGTTCGGTGCCGGCAGGAACCCGGTACGTACTGTGTCGGCTGAACCGGAATTCCTGCAGGTCCGCGACGAACCGGAAGAGAGTCATTCTGCGGGTGGTATAGCGGAGACCACCGGTGCCGCGATCGGCAAAACCGATTCTCCGGTTTCAGTCGTCCATGAAACATTGCAATTTTATCCGGCTAGAGTCGAACACTTGAAGGTCGAAGAAATTTCGGATGTGATGCAGGAAGCAGAATTCTGGGTGTCGCTCAACGATCCCGGTCGCGCCATCGAAATCCTCGAGCCTTATGGCAATCTGGAGCAGCCCGAATCACCGATGCCCTGGCTATTTTTGCTGGACCTGTACCGCGATTGCGATAATCAGACCAGCTACGAAGCGCTGCGCGAACGGACCATCCGTATCTTCAATACCCGTATTCCCGGCTGGGATGAAGTTCCGGACGTCGCTCCGGCGGCCAGTCTAGAAAATTTTCCGCATGTCGTCGAACAGATCTCCGCGTTGTGGGAAACCGAACAAATCCTGCCGTATCTCGAGAGTCTTGTACTCGACAAACGTGATGGTATCCGGCGCGGCTTCGACATTGAGGTTTATCAAGAAATCATGTTGCTGTTATCGATTGCGCGGGGTTTTGGTCCGGCCCGGCGAGCTGGTGCCGTCAAGGACATGCCTGATCTGACACTGGAATAGCTATTCGGTTTTACCCTGGAGACTAAAAACAATGATCAAACTCGCCGGCTTTGCGTTAAGCAACTACTACAACAAAGCCAAACTTGTTTTGCTGGAAAAAAATATCCCGTTTCAGGAAGAACTTGTCTGGACGGACAAATCAGCCGCCTTGCTCGTCAAGTCACCCTTCGGGAAAATTCCGTATATTGAGACCGCAGACGGGCCGTTGTGCGAGTCGCAAGTGATCGTCGATTACCTCGAGCAGTGTTATCCGCTCATGCCCTTGTTGCCGTCTGACCTGTTTGCCGCTGCCAAACTGAAAGAATTGATCACGGTAATTGAGTTGCACCTTGAACTGGTGGCACGCGAATTGTACGCAGAAGCTTTTTTTGGCGGAAAAGTCAGCGAAGAGACTAAAGCGCGAACTTACAAACTGCTCAAGCGCAACGTCAGTGCCTTCGCGCGTTTGGCCAGGTTTGAACCCTATGTGGGAGGCGCCGAGTTCAGCTTGGCGGACTGCGCCGCGCTGGTTCACCTGCCGCTGGTCTCCATCGCTTCAAGGAACGTACTTGGCGAGGATGTCCTTGCCGGCCTGCCTGTACGTGACTACCTGACGATGCTGGGCCAGCGACCGCACGTGCAGCGCATCAATACTGACCGCAAGATCAATCAGGACCTGATGGCAAAGCGTTCTGTTAAGCCAGCCTGATTTACAGGTTGGCGTCGCTACCCCATAGCTGATGCATGTTGAATCGGACCGAGGCAGCATCGGCGTGTAAGACTTCGCGTATTTTCGTCAGTGCCCGTGCCGTATCGCGCTTGATCGGAAACGCCAGGGGTGCGCCGTGGGGGCCAAGCAGCGCATGCACGATCGGCGTCGTAGAACTCACTCCCTGGCTGGTCACTACCCCGACTTCCCCGTTTTCCAGTTTGACGAAGGTGCCGCAAGGATAGATTCCGAGCTCACGCAAGAAGCTGGCCGCGAGGAGGGCATCGATCTTGTTTTTTTCGTTCAGTAAAATGTCGCGCAGGGCCGCATTGGGTAACATTTTCTTGCGATAAGTACGCGCAACTACCCGCGCACAATAGCGGTCGGTCAGCATCAGCAGTTTGGCATTGCTCATCATTTCGCCGCCGCGCTTGCCGGAAGAATAGCCGCTACCGTCTTCGTTTTCATGATGCTGCAGGATGCAGTTCAACCAGTCTTCATCTTTGACGCCTGCTTCGCGCAAGAGCCTGACGCTTTCCGCCGGATGCCGGTAAATGACTTTGCGTTCGCCGTCGGTAAGTTGATTGCCGTTGGTTTGCAAGTGGCCATGTTCGCGCAGCATGCCAAGATTCATTGTCAGTGCGGCAGCTGTGACCGATACAAGTTCCGCCTCGGATTTACCGTTTTGGTTGCCGACGTGCGCCACCAGAATGGCGGTGTCGATGCAATGCCGGACCGCATATTCGCCGACATCCTGATTCAATAAAATTGTCGCCACTGCCACATCACTGTTAATGGAAACCGCATAGCGAATGGCTTTTGCGACTTCGATGATCTTGGATTGGACCTCGGTTTCATTGCCGATATTGAACAACAGTCGTTCAAGTCGCTTGATGGCTTGATTAATGATGCGCAAGGCAGAGGCCTGCTCGGGCTTGACGACGGGAGGATTTTCTTTTTTTGACGGGCCGGCAGTCCCACTGATGAACAAGCCGCGTTCGATCAGACGCTCAATCTGTAGTCCGCTGTGGACGATCTGGCCCTGTCTCAATAATAAATGACCGGCCAGATCGGTGATGTCCCAAGGGAGAGCTTGTCCGGAGACGATATCGGCCAGATTGATGCGGCGTTGTTCCATGCTTGCCCCCGGAAGTGCGCCATGTTGGCTGGCGTCTTCATCTGACGCTGCTGTTTGACGCTGCAAAAATTACTCTTGGGAATAAATGTTTATAAGAAACATGATTGCACGGAAACGATCTTCGGTATGTTGTTAATTATTACTATTGGTCGTTATACCTTTGAATAATGGTGCTGGAATGATCCATGACTCTGGCTTGAGGATCAGGAACAAGCCAGACCGGCGTGTTTTCGAGGCCAACTTCAACAGTGCTTTATCTTTCGTGATGAGGACCGATGCCTTGGCATCACGGGCCAGTTCGAGGAATTTCTGATCATCGCGGTCCTTGCAAACGGGCAAACGTACTGTCGCCGTATCCGTAGCGATGTCCGGCAAGCAGCGGATCGCTGCATCGAATTCGGCCATGCTGCGCTGCCGTTCGGTGTCATCGAGTTTCAACTGTGCATAGCCGAGCACGATCAGCCATTCCATCCTGCAATCGGCACGGGTGACTGCCTCGACGGTGCCATCCCGCAGCGCCGTGACCAGGCTATCCCAGCGCGGATCCCTGAACACAAACAGGTCAAGGCAGACGTTGGTGTCGATAACGATACGGTTGGGTATCATTGAGCCTGCCCATTATTTTTACGACTGCAATTCATGCTCATCGTTTTATCCCCTGCCAAAACCCTCGACTATGCCACAGCGCCCGGTACGAAATTTTCTACTACAGCCGATTTCATTGACCATTCGGCCGCACTGATTGATGTTTTGCGAAAATTATCGCCTGCCGAGGTCGGCACATTGATGCACATTTCCGACCCGCTCGCGCAGCTCAACGCGACGCGCTATCTGAGCTGGGAAACAGTCGCCACGACTGCCAACGCCAAACAGGCCGTGCTCGCGTTCAATGGCGATGTGTATGAAGGGCTCGATGCGGCCTCGCTGAAACCAGCCGAACTCGATTACCTACAGGCGCATCTGCGCATTTTGTCCGGCTTGTACGGCGCGCTGCGCCCGCTCGACTTGATGCAGCCGTATCGGCTTGAAATGGGCACGCGGCTGGCAACTTCGCGCGGCAAGGATCTATACGCCTACTGGGGAGATACCGTGACCGAAGCGCTCAATGCACAGCTTGATGCACAAGACTCGGCCGCGCTCATCAATCTGGCGTCGGAAGAATATTTCAAGGTGGTCAGGCCGGCGCGGCTGAAGGTTCCCGTGATTACACCGATCTTTCAGGACTGGAAAGATGGTCGGTACAAAATCATTTCGTTTTACGCAAAACGGGCTCGGGGATTGATGACGCGTTATGCGGCAGAGCACCGGATTACCGGGGCGGATGGCTTGCGCGAGTTCAATCTTGGCGGGTATGCCTTCGATGCGGACGCCTCGGATGCGTCGCACTGGATGTTCCGGCGTCGTATTACGGCTTAAAAAAAAGACCTCGCAGCGAGGTCTTTTTTGATTCGAGTTACCAGATTTTCCACCATGGCGCGCTGTCTTTGGGACCGCCGCGATAATAGACGCTATTCGGAAAATTTTGCTTCATCACGCGACCGGCATCATCACGCAACTCCGGCATACCGAGTTCGTCATAGCTGCGTGTCATGACAAACAGCGCTTCTTCGGTGGCCGGCGCGGTCGGATATTGCTTGACCGCAAACTGGGCCCGGTTGACTGCTGCCACGTAGGCACCACGCCGGAAGTAGTATTTCGCGACATGAACCTCATGCTGTGCAATTGCGTTGACCAGGTATTTCATGCGCAGGCGCGCATCGGCTGCGTAGATACTGTCCGGAAAACGTTCAACCAGAAGCTTGAATGACTCGAAGGCTTCGTGGGCGGCTTTCGGATCGCGCTCGGTCGCATCCTGGCGGGAGACAAAATCAAACAGGCCGAGCTTGTCATTGAAATTGACCAGCCCGCGCAAGTAGTACATGTAATCGACGTTCGGATGATTCGGATGCAGCTTGATGAAGCGCTCGACGGCGGCTAGCGCCTGTGCCTGGTCGCTCTGGCGGTAATAGGCGTAGGCCACTTCCATCTGGGCTTGCTGGGCGAAGGTACCGAACGGATAACGCGATTCGAGTCGCTCGTAATATTTGATTCCGGTTTCGTAGTTGCCGGTTGAGATTTCGTCGCGTGCCTCCGCGTATAATTTGGCCGCCGACCAGTTTTTGGTTTCGTCGATTTTCTCCGGCAACAGGCCACATGCCGAGATCGTGAATGCCAGCGCCAGTGCGGCGCATTTCAATAATTTGTTTCGCATAGTCTTTGCAAGAATCGCTTCGTGAATTATTTCGTGAATTATTGCGTCAATCGCTACGTGTATTTATTTGTGAATTTTTAGTACTAATTTAATGGGCTGATTATAGCCGATGGGACTTGCCGTGAGATTAACGCCACCGCTGAACGATGCGGAAAACCTGCCCGAACTCGATATTGACGAGCAGGAAGAATACACCGGCGGCTTGCCCGACATGCCGCCGATTGAACTGGACCTGACTCCCGGCGACTGCGGCGATCGGTTGGACAAAGTCGTTGCCCGACTGGTTCCGCAGTTTTCGCGCAGCCGCATGCAGCAATGGATAGACGACGGTTTTGTCACCGTCGACGGCAAGGTCGGACGTACGCGGATGACGGTGTACGGTGACGAACATATCGTCGTTCTGCCACAAGCTGCGCCGGAAGACACCGCCTTTGCCCCCGAAGAAATGGCGCTCAATATCGTCTATGAAGACGAGGCCATCATCGTCGTCAACAAGCCGGCCGGCCTGGTCGTGCATCCCGGCTCGGGCAACTGGTCCGGCACCTTGCTCAACGGCTTGCTGCACTACTGGCCGGCACTGATCGGCGTACCGCGTGCCGGTATCGTGCATCGCCTCGACAAGGACACCAGCGGTCTGATGGTCGTGGCCAAGACGCTCGAAGTGCACACCGATCTGGTTCGCCAACTGGCCGCCCGCACGGTCAAGCGTGAATACTTTGCGCTGGTCTGGGGCACGCCAAATCTCAGCGGCACGATCGATGCCTCAATGGGCCGTCATCCGCGTGACCGGATCCGGATGGCCGTGCTGGAAAGCATGTCCGCCAAGCCGGCGATCACGCATTTCGAACGGATTGAATCGGGCTTGCTGGATCGTCGTCCGGTCAGCCTGATGCGCTGCCGTCTCGAAACCGGTCGTACCCATCAGATTCGCGTTCATATGCAATCGATCGGCTTTGCGCTGGTCGGCGACACGCTCTACGGTAAGCAGCATCTGGCACCGGCGTTTCATCGCCAGGCCTTGCAGGCACGCCGGCTCGGACTGGTCCATCCGGTCACCGGCGAAGACGTCGAATGGCGCGTGCCGCTGGCCGACGACTTCGCGGCACTGATCGCCTCGGCGGATATTCCCGAGCCGGACATGATGGACGACTCCTACCTGGAATCCGACGAGGAGTAATGCCGTGTCGATACTGGCATTCGACTGGCCGGATATGCCGCGCGGTGTCCGAGCGATCAGCACAACGCGTGCCGGCGGCATCAGCTTGCCGCCTTTTGATGATGGCGTGCACGGTGGTGGCCTGAATCTCGGGACGCATGTCGGCGATGTGGTCGCGGCAGTTCAGCATAACCGCGAGCGCTTGCGCACTCTGTTGCCGTCTGATCCGGTGTGGCTGACCCAGGTCCATGGACATGACGTCATTGATGCCGGTCAGGTCGATGGCGTGCCGCAAGCCGACGCCAGCGTCACTGACTTGTCCGGCGTTGTGTGCGCAATCCTGACGGCAGACTGCTTGCCGGTATTGTTATGCGATGTGGCTGGCACTGTCGTTGGTGCGGTCCATGCGGGCTGGCGCGGACTGGCTGGCGGCGTGCTGCAAAACAGCGTGGCCGCGCTGCACAAAAAAGGCGCTGGCGAAATCCTCGCCTGGCTCGGTCCGGCCATCGGGCCGCAGCAATTTGAAGTCGGCAGCGAAGTGGTCGGGGCTTTCGTTGCCGGTAATCCGCTGGCGGCAACGGCCTTCACGGCCCGGCCGGGCATCGCCGGCAAATATCTGGCGGACCTGTACCAGCTTGCACGTCTGGTGCTGGCAGGGCAGGGCGTCTTGCGGGTGGCCGGTGGCTCGCATTGCACGATGACTGGGCGCGGGCAATTTTATTCGTTCAGGCGCGATGGTCAGACCGGCAGGATGGCGTCGCTGATCTGGCTGGAGCGATAGGGCGGTTTTACGGCACGGACGAGTTGTCGTTCGCCGCTTCTGCGTCGGCAAGACGTTTGGCTTTCTCTGCAGCATGCCGTTTTCGCTTGCGTTGAGGCGTCCCCATCACGTATAAAATGATCGACAACGGAAAAGCACAATAGAAAAAAAAGGTCATCAATCCAGCGATAAAAGAACCTTCCGTCATTGCCATCAGCAGGACGACATACACCCAGGCGATGGCCACCAGATACAAATACATGTTGATTCCGTTCGATACCGATAAACCGTAACGATACCCGAAACGATGAGGCCCGCATGACCCGACCAGATCCGCTTGCCGCAATGCCCGCCTGGATGGCCCAGTTGGCCGACACGACCCAGTGGCAGAATTTGCTGAAGCCCATGCAGTTTCCTTCCGCACCTGCGGGCCAACCAGCGATTCCCGGGGTGCCTGCCGCAGAGTTCGATCCGGCCGTGATGGCCTCCTTGCAGGCCAAGTACATGCAGGAGCTGGGGTCGTTATGGACAAGCACGATGAGTGCGCCGGCAGCGGCGATTGCCGACAAGCGCTTTGGCGCACCGGCATGGCAAGCCAATCCGATGGGCAGTTTCAATGCCTCGGCCTACTTGCTCAATGCGAAGTTCCTCAATGCGATGACCGATGCCGTCAAGGCCACACCCAAGGTCAAGGAAAAAATCCGCTTCAATGTGCAGCAAATGATCGATGCGATGTCGCCGGCAAATTTTCTGGTCACCAATCCCGAAGCACAGCAATTGCTGCTGGAGACCAAAGGCGAAAGCCTGTCGCGCGGCCTGACCCAGCTGCTGGCCGACATGCGCAAGGGCCGCATTTCGCAGACCGATGAAACCGCCTTCGAGGTCGGCAAGAACGTCGCCACCACCGAAGGTGCCGTGGTCTTCGAAAACGAACTGTTCCAGCTGCTGCAATACAAGCCGCTGACCAAGACGGTATTCGAACGGCCGCTACTGATCATGCCGCCGTGTATCAACAAGTACTACATCCTCGACCTGCAACCGGAGAACTCGCTGGTGCGCTACGCAGTCGAGCAGGGCCATACCGTATTTCTGATTTCATGGCGTAATCCGGATGCGTCGCTGGCGCATCTGACCTGGGATGACTACATCGGACTGGGTGCTTTTGAGGCGATCGCTGTCACGCAGCAAATTTCCGGGCAGGAGCAAATCAACGCGCTCGGGTTTTGCGTCGGCGGCACCATCCTCTCGACGGCGCTGGCGCTGCTGTTTGCGCGCGGCGAAAAACCGGTGTCCAGCCTGACCTTGCTGACGGCCTTCCTCGACTTCACCGATACCGGCATCATCGATGTGTTCGTCGATGAAGAAGCGGTCGTTAAGCGCGAGCAGGCGATCGGCCAGGGCGGTCTGATGGAGGGCAAGGAGTTCGCCCAGACATTTTCCAGTCTGCGCTCCAATGACCTGGTCTGGAGCTACGTCAAATCCAACTACCTGAAAGGCGAAGCGCCGCCGGCGTTCGA
This sequence comes from Actimicrobium sp. CCC2.4, assembly GCF_034347385.1. Classification (NCBI taxonomy): domain Bacteria; kingdom Pseudomonadati; phylum Pseudomonadota; class Betaproteobacteria; order Burkholderiales; family Oxalobacteraceae; genus Actimicrobium; species Actimicrobium sp. CCC2.4. The sequence goes on from NZ_CP133777.1 coordinate 2,353,372, forward strand.
CCTGCTGTACTGGAATTCTGACAGCACTAATCTGCCGGGGCCGATGTTCTGTTGGTACCTGCGTAATACCTATCTCGAGGACGGCCTCAAGCATCCGGGCAAGGTCAGCGTGCTAGGCGAGCCGGTCGACTTCGGACAGATTGCCGCACCCACTTTTTTGTACGCATCGCGCGAAGACCATATCGTGCCGTGGACCTCAGCGTATGCCTCGATGGCGCTGCTCAATCCCAAGCATCCGAAACTGAACCAGTTTGTCGTCGGTGCCTCCGGCCATATCGCCGGCGTCATCAACGCGCCAGCCAAGAACAAGCGCAGTTTCTGGAGCAACGACAAGGTCGCCAAATCGGCCGCAGAGTGGATGGAAAAATCCACCGAGCAGCCCGGCAGCTGGTGGCCGTCATGGGCGGCATTCCTGCAAAAGCACGCGGGTAAACAGGTCAAGCCGCGCGCCTATGGCAATGCCGATTTCCCGGTCATTGAACCTGCACCGGGTCGCTACGTCAAAGCCAAGTCCAGCTAACTTTACGGAGGAGTCATGGCACAACATATCGCTTACGTGACCGGTGGCATGGGGGGAATCGGTACGCCGATTTGCCGGCGGCTCTGCAAGGAGGGCTACACGGTCATCGCCGGTTGCGGTCCGAATTCGCCGCGCAAGGACAAGTGGCTGGCTGACATGCGCAGTCAGGGCTGCATGGTCCACGCCTCGGAAGGCAATGTGGCTGACTGGGATTCCACGGTGGCCGCGTTCGAGAAAGTCCGGGCCGAAGTCGGCGTGGTCGATATCCTGGTCAACAACGCCGGCATCACCCGCGACGGCCAGTTCCGCAAGATGCTGAAGTCGGACTGGGATGCGGTCATCGATACCAATCTCAATTCGCTGTTCAACGTCACCAAGCAAGTCATCGAAGGCATGATTGCGCAGGGCTGGGGCCGCATCATCAATATCTCGTCGGTCAATGGCCAGAAAGGGCAGTTCGGCCAGACCAATTATTCGACCGCCAAGGCCGGCTTGCACGGCTTCACCATGGCGCTGGCACAGGAAGTCGCCACCAAGGGCGTCACCGTCAACACGGTCTCGCCCGGCTATATCGGAACCGACATGGTGCGGGCCATCCGCGCCGACGTGCTCGACAAGATCGTCGCCGGCATTCCGGTCAAGCGGCTCGGAGAGCCCGATGAGATCGCCTCGATCGTGGCCTGGATCGCTTCCGACGAAGGCGGCTATGCAACCGGCTCCGACTTTTCACTCAATGGCGGCTTGCATATGGGCTGACGGATTGCCGGCAGTTTTTTTTGCAGTGCAGAGGCTTATTCCCGAAAGACAAGAAACTCCGGTGACTGCGGCGGTAGCTGGGTGGTTTGACCCTATAATGAAGATCCCGAAAAGAACGAACGTTCAATTCGGTAGTGATTAACGATGATGCGTTGCGACGCAATAAGTGGAAGTTTCTATGAACAGTGTTAAAAAAGTAGCCGAGCGACTGATCAAGAAATACCCGAATCGCCGTTTGTATGACACCCAGACCAGTTCCTACATCACGTTGGTCGATGTCAAGCAGCTGGTCCTGGACAATGAAGTTTTCATGGTCATCGACGCCAAGACGAACGACGATCTGACCCGCGCAATCCTGCTGCAGATCATCCTTGAAGAAGAGTCGAATGGCTCGCCGATGTTTTCCAGTGAAGCGCTGTCGCAGATCATCCGTTACTACGGGCATGCGATGCAGGGAATGATGGGCAACTACCTCGAGAAAAACATCCAGGCTTTCATCGATATCCAGAACAAGCTGACTGAAAACTCGAAGGGCATGTACGAAGGCAAACCCTTCAGTCCCGAAATGTGGACCCAGTTCATGAATGTCCAGGGGCCGATGATGCAAGGCATCACCAGCAATTACATCGAACAGAGCAAGAGCCTGTTCGTGCAGATGCAGGAGCAGATGCAATCCCAGACCAAATCGATGTTCGGTGCATTCCCGTTCAATCCGCTGGATCCGGCGAACAAGAAGTAAGTCGTCAAGAACCCGTCCGGTTCGGGGCGGCGCAGAGGGTACAATGGCGGCTTCGCTTTTTGTGCCTTTTTTTACGCCCCTATTCCATGTCCAGCTCCTCCGTCGTCATTCCTGTTGCCGTTGTTCCCGCCACCGCTCCCAAAGTCGGTTTTGTCTCGCTCGGTTGTCCCAAAGCGCTGGTCGACTCCGAACAAATCCTGACGCAACTGCGCGCCGAAGGCTACGAGACCGCCAAGTCCTACGATGGTGCCGACCTGGTCATCGTCAATACCTGCGGCTTCATTGATGCCGCCGTCCAGGAATCGCTGGACGCCATCGGCGAGGCGCTGCACGAAAACGGCAAGGTCATCGTCACCGGTTGCCTCGGTGCGAAGAAGGATGCCAACGGCGAGGACATCATCCTCAAAGTCCATCCGAAAGTGCTGGCCGTGACCGGTCCGCATGCGCTCGGCGAAGTCATGGATGCAGTCCACATTCATCTGCCAAAACCGCATGCGCCATTCCTGGATCTGGTGCCACCGCAAGGCGTCAAGCTGACGCCCAAGCATTTTGCGTATCTGAAGATTTCCGAAGGCTGTAACCACCGCTGCAGTTTCTGCATCATCCCATCGATGCGCGGCGACCTCGTGTCGCGCCCGATCGCCGAAGTCATGCTCGAAGCCGAAAACCTGTTCAAGGCCGGCGTGCGCGAACTGCTGGTGATCTCGCAAGACACCAGCGCGTATGGCGTCGATGTCAAATTCCGCATGGGATTCTGGAATGGCCGTCCGGTCAAGACCCACATGACGCAGCTGGTCGAAGCGCTCGGCGAACTGGCCAAGCAATATGGCGCGTGGGTGCGCCTGCATTACGTCTACCCGTATCCGCATGTCGACGCGATCATCCCGCTGATGAACGAAGGGCACATCCTGCCGTACCTCGACGTGCCATTGCAGCATGCGCATCCCGATGTCCTCAAGCGCATGAAGCGTCCTGCCAACGGCGAAAAAAACATCGAGCGCATCCAGGCCTGGCGCGCGATGTGTCCCGACATCACGATCCGGTCGACCTTCATCGCCGGTTTTCCGGGCGAGACCGACGCCGAGTTCGAGTACCTGCTGGACTTCCTGAAAGAAGCCGAGATTGACCGGCTGGGTTGCTTTGCCTACTCGCCGGTCGAAGGCGCGACCGCCAATGCGCTTGATAATCCGGTGCCGGAAGAACTGCGCGAAGAACGCCGCGGCCGCGTGATGCTGCTGCAGGAACAGATTTCGACGAAGCGTCTCAAGGCCAAGGTGGGCAAGACCCTGCGCGTGCTCATCGATGCACTCGACGGCAGTGGCGGAGTTGGTCGCTCGTCGGCCGATGCGCCTGAAATCGATGGCGTCGTGTACGTCAAGCCCCCGTTCGAGCCGCATCGCAAACTCAAGGTCGGCGACTTTGTCGAGGTCGAGATCACTGCCTCTGACGCGCATGACTTGTGGGGCGAAGCACAATAATTTCAACTGTTCAAGGAGAGCACGGCGTGACCCATTCGAAATCCCTGCAAACCCTGCTGAGCCATAGCAACTACATCGCACCGGAGGGCTTCGCGGCTTTCCCGGTGCCCATTCACCATGCCTCCACGGTGGTCTTCAAGGATGTTGCCGCGATGCGTTCGCGCAGCTGGCAACACAAGAACGCGTACACCTACGGCTTGCACGGCACACCGACCTCGTTCACGCTCGAAGCCCGTCTAGCCGAAATCGAAGACGCGCATCAATGCCTGCTGGCACCGAGCGGGCTGGCCGCGATTGCACTGGTCAATCTCGGGCTGCTGAAATCCGGCGACGACGTGCTGTTGCCGGACAATGTCTACGGGCCGAATCGCGAGATGGCGCAATGGCTGGCGCAGGATTACGGTATCAGCGTGCGACTCTACGATCCGATGATCGGTGCCGGCATCGCGGAGCTGATCGAGCCTCATACCCGCTTGCTGTGGACCGAAGCACCCGGCTCGATCACGATGGAAGTGCCGGATATCCCGGCCTTGTGCGCGGCGGCCCATGCGCGCGGCGTGCTGGTGGCGATCGACAATACCTGGTCAGCCGGACTCGCTTTTCGCGCCTTCGACCACGGCGTCGACATCATCATGCAGGCGCTGACCAAGTACCAGTCAGGTGGCGCCGACGTGCTGATGGGCGCCGTGCTCACCCGTGATGACGCGCTTGCCCAGCAACTCGGACGGGCCCACATGCGGCTCGGCATGGGTGTCGGCATGGATGACGTGTACATGGTGCTGCGCAGCTTGCCATCGATGCCCTTGCGGTTCCACGCGCACGATATGGCGGCGCGGCAGATTGCCGGCTGGCTCAAGAGCCGTCCCGAAATCACCACCGTGTTACATCCGGCGTTGGAGGATTGCCCTGGGCACGCCCACTGGAAACGCGACTTCACCGGCGCCGGCGGCTTGTTCTCGGTGATCTTCGATGCGCGCTTCACGGAAGCGCAGACCGACCGCTTCGTCAACGCGCTGCAGTTGTTCCGCATCGGCTTCAGTTGGGGCGGCAGCAACAGCCTGTGCGTGCCTTACCGCATCGGCAGCATGCGTGACAGCTGGCAGCATGCCGGTCAGCTGGTGCGCTTCAATATCGGTCTTGAAAATCCGCTGGATCTGATCGCTGATATTGAACGTGCCCTCGCAACGTTGTCTGCCTGAGCCGGGCCTGTGCCGCCTCAAGCCGGCATCGGCCGGTTGTTATTCAGACCAATGAACCCGCGTATCAGCCGGTACGCCTTCCAAGCCCAAGCCCCAAACCAGATCAGGTAAGCCAGCGGAATCCCGATGATGGTAATGAAGCACAAACCGCCGGCAATAATCCAGAACAGGTACCACCAGAACGACGCAATCTGCCAGTTGTGATGGCTATAGACAAAGGTGCCGGCCGCATCACTGCGCTGGATATAGCTGATGATCAGCGGGATCCACGAGAACGCACCCAGCGCAAACACCAGACTCAGTGCATGAAAAATATACAGCCACCAGGCGACGTTCTTGATGGACTCGGTTTTCTGGTCGAACACGATTTCTTGGGACATGAATTGACTTCCTCGTTGGATGGACGGTTCAGGTTGATATGCCGCCACGGTCGGCAAAATTCAAGGGTTCAGGGCGCATGCACCCGCTGCCGGTATTGCCCCGGACTTGCACCAGTCCACTTCTTGAAGGCCCGATGAAACGCGCTGGCTTCCGCAAAGCCGAGATCGCCGGCGATGTCTGACATGCTGCGGTCGGTGTGACATAAATAATCCACCGCCATATCGCGCCGCAGTTGATCCTTGATGGCTTGGAACGATTGACCTTCTTCGTCCAGTCGCCGGCGCAGTGTCGACGGCGTCATGTGCAGGCTGTCGGCGACGACGTCAAAATCAGGCCATTCGGTGCGCGCCGCTGCCCGCAGCCGACGCCGGATTTGCGCGGCCAGGCCGGCCGTGTTCTTGTATTTCAGGACGATGTTGGCCGGTGCGCCGCGCAGGAAATCCTTCAGGCTGTCGCCGTTCTGAATCACCGGCAAATCCAGATGCGCCAGGTCAAACGAGAGCCGGGTTGCATCCGCATCAAAGCACAACTGTTCGCTGTACATGCGCTGGTATTCGGCACTGCGCGACGGTTCCGGATACGCAAACGTCGCCGACCGGATCGCGATGCGCCTGCCCACCAGCCAGCACGCGACGCCATGCTGCATCATCAGCAGCGTCTCGATACCGAACACATGGGGCGCTCGTCCTGCTGTTTCGCGGATGGCCAGATGGGCATGGCGATCATCGACTTCCAGCGCGCACTGGAAATCATCAAGTATCAGATTGAAAAACCGCGCCATCTGCAGCAGCGCCAGCCGCAGCGTCGGACAATGAATCAGGCCGCGGCTGAGCATCGCAAAGGTGCCCGGCTTCATGCGGCGGCTGTCCTGACCGAACAGTTCGTCATCGAGCGCCAGCGCGACGCCGCGCCACAGGGTGCTGAAATTTTGTGCAGTCACGCGACTTTGCGATGACTGCAGCAGCACCGGCGCGATGCCCGCCTTGCGCAACAGCGCAGCCGGATCGATGCCGCGCGCAATGACCGCTTCAAGGGCCGAGCGCACGAAGTAAATCGAGACGTTACCTTTGTCCATAGAAGTGCGGGAAATGACCGGTCGGAAACAAGCAGCGAGTGTAGCGCGAAGCACCGTGCCTGCCATGGCCCGTTGACCATTCCAACCAATTAGTTTGCTTTTTTTCGGCATGGCTATCGGTGGCCGATTTTCCTATACTGAAAAAATTGTCTTTCGTCCCCGATCACCCTTTCCGTGAAGCGACCCGCCATGACCGATCTCTCCGTTGTCCAGAAACTGACCGAATACAAAGTCGTCAACAAGGTTCGCTTCGTCACGGCCGCGTCGCTCTTCGATGGCCACGATGCGTCGATCAACATCATGCGCCGCATCCTGATGGCCAATGGCGTCGAGGTGATCCATCTCGGGCATAACCGCTCGGTCGACGACATCGTCACCGCCGCCTTGCAGGAAGACGTACAGGGCATTGCGATCTCGAGTTATCAGGGCGGTCACGTCGAATACTTCAAGTACATGATCGACCTGCTGCGCGAACGCGGCGGCGCGCATATCAAGGTCTTTGGCGGCGGTGGCGGCGTAATTGTCCCCACTGAAATCGCCGACCTGCACGCGTATGGCGTGTCGCGTATTTTCAGTCCCGAAGACGGCCAGCGCCTTGGCCTCGTCGGCATGATCCTGTCGATGATCCAGGCTTGCGATATCGACCTGTCGACCTACGCACCGACCACGCTCGCACCGCTGCAAAACGGCTCGCTGATCGAGCGTCAGCGGCCGCTGTCACAACTCATCACCGCACTGGAAAACGATCACGTTTCTGCTGCCCTCAGAACCGGATTGCATACCGCTGCCGACGTCATCAAGGTGCCGGTACTCGGCATCACCGGCACCGGTGGCGCGGGTAAATCGTCGCTCACTGACGAGCTGATCCGCCGCATCCGGCTCGACCAGGATGATGCGTTGAACATCGCCGTGATCTCGATCGATCCGTCACGCCGCAAGTCCGGTGGCGCGCTGCTCGGCGATCGTATTCGCATGAACGCCATCAGTCCCTGGGGCGGTATCAGCCGCGTCTTCATGCGCTCGCTGGCCACGCGCGAAGCCGGTTCCGAAATCTCGCAGGCGCTGCCCGATGTGATTGCTGCCTGCAAGGTGGCCGGCTTTGATCTGGTCATCGTCGAGACCTCCGGCATCGGCCAGGGCGACGCCGCCATCGTCCAGCATGTCGACCTGTCGATGTACGTGATGACGCCGGAATTCGGCGCGGCCTCGCAGCTCGAAAAAATCGACATGCTCGACTTCGCCGACTTCGTCACCATCAACAAATTTGACCGCAAGGGCTCGCTCGATGCACTGCGCGATGTCGCCAAGCAGTACCAGCGCAACCGCGAACTGTGGAGCCTGAAGCCGGAGCAGATGCCGGTGTTCGGCACGCAGGCATCGCGCTTTAATGACGATGGCGTCACGGCCTTGTATCAAGGCTTGCTGCCACGGCTGGCTGACTGCGGTTTGCCGGTCAAGGCCGGCAAGCTCGCAGCGGTTGACGTGCGCCACTCGTCGGGCAAGAACGCCATCGTGCCACCGGCCCGCAGCCGCTATCTGGCCGAGATCGCCGACACCGTGCGCGGTTATCACGTCTTCACCGCCAAGAATGTCAAGCTGGCGCGCGAACGCCAGCAATTGCAGGAATCGAAACGCATGCTGACCGAAGCCGGCAGGGTCGTCGACATGGACGACCTGATCACTGATCGCGACAACCGGCTCGACGCTGGTGCCAAGCAACTCATCGCCGGCTGGCCCGCGATGCAGGTGGCCTACGCCGGTGACGAGTACGTGGTCAAGATTCGCGACAAGGAAATCCGCACTCGCCTGGTCGCCACCACGCTGTCTGGCACCAAGATCCGCAAGGTCGCCTTGCCGCGCTTTGAAGACCACGGCGAGATACTGCGTTTTCTGATGCTGGAAAACGTGCCGGGGTCGTTTCCGTACACCGCCGGCGTGTTCCCGTTCAAGCGTGAAAACGAAGACCCTACCCGCATGTTTGCCGGTGAGGGCGATGCCTTCCGCACCAACCGCCGTTTCAAGCTGGTCTCTGAAGGGATGGAGGCGAAGCGCCTGTCGACCGCGTTTGACTCGGTTACCTTGTACGGTGCCGATCCGGCGGTGCGTCCTGACATCTACGGCAAAGTCGGCAATTCGGGCGTCTCGATTGCGACGCTCGACGACATGAAAGTGCTTTATAGCGGCTTCGAATTGTGCGACCCGACCACCTCGGTCTCAATGACCATCAATGGTCCCGCACCGTCGATTCTGGCGATGTTCATGAACACCGCGATCGACCAGCAACTCGACAAGTTCCGCGCCGAAAAGTCACGCGAGCCGACTGCCGACGAAGCCGCCAAGGTCCGCGCGTGGGTCTTGCAGAATGTGCGTGGCACGGTGCAGGCCGACATCCTGAAAGAAGACCAGGGCCAGAACACCTGCATCTTCTCGACCGAATTTTCATTGAAGGTGATGGGCGACATCCAGCAGTATTTTGTCCAGCATCTGGTGCGCAATTTTTACTCGGTATCGATCTCCGGTTATCACATCGCCGAAGCCGGCGCGAACCCGATTTCGCAGCTTGGTTTCACGCTGTCGAATGGCTTCACGTTTGTCGAAGCCTACCTGGCGCGCGGCATGAAGATCGATGATTTCTCGCCGAATCTGTCGTTCTTCTTCAGCAATGGCATGGACCCGGAATACACGGTGCTGGGCCGCGTCGCCCGCCGCATCTGGGCGGTGGCGATGCGCGAAAAATACGGTGCCAACGAACGTTCACAAAAGCTCAAGTACCACATCCAGACCTCGGGTCGTTCGCTGCATGCGCAGGAAATCGACTTCAACGATATCCGCACCACGCTGCAAGCCTTGATCGCGATCTACGACAACTGCAACTCGCTGCACACCAACGCCTACGACGAAGCCATCACCACGCCGACCGATGAATCGGTGCGCCGTGCACTGGCAATCCAGCTGATCATCAACCGCGAATGGGGTCTGGCCAAGAACGAGAATCCGAACCAGGGCAGCTTTATCATCGATGAGCTGACCGACCTGGTTGAAGAAGCAGTGCTGCAGGAATTCGAGCGTATTGCCGAACGCGGTGGTGTACTCGGTGCTATGGAAACCGGCTACCAGCGCGGCAAGATCCAGGAAGAGTCGATGCTCTACGAGCACCAGAAACACGACGGCACGCTGCCCATCATCGGCGTCAATACCTTCCGCAATCCGAAGGCCAGTGACACGCCGCAAATCATCGAACTGGCCCGTTCCAGCGATGAAGAAAAGCAGTCGCAGCTGGCGCGCCTGGCGGCCTTTCATGCACTGCATGCCGATGAATCACCGGCCATGCTGGCCGCGCTGCAGCAAGCGGTGATCGAGGACGGCAACGTGTTCGAGAAGCTCATGGATGCGGTGCGGGTCTGCTCGCTCGGGCAGATTACCGATGCGCTGTTCGAGGTGGGCGGGCAGTATCGGCGCAGCATGTGATGGGGGTAACGAGGCCGGTCGAGGGCCGCCTGTTGTCTGCGAAAGTTCGCAGCAACAGAGCGGTATTGATCGGTTAAGAACGGATTCGAGGATTATCGACATAACAGATCAATATTGCTCTTTTAGTGGATTTTTGATGCGTTGGCGCGCGTAACGGAGCGATTTCGCTCCGTTACGCGACGCTGCGTTGAAGATATCCAGACCCGAATTTGGTCTTCGGCATTTTCTTTCGCTCACCAGATCGACTTGACGTGTTCGTATGCTCGAATTTTTTCATCTTTCGTCACGAGCGGTGCGGCGAGCTTCCGCGCAGTCGCGACAATCATCCTGTCTGCGGGATCTTTGTGAAACTCCCCAGGCAGATCAACCGACTTCAATGCAAGCGCAACATCTACCGGCCAGAATTTCACCGTATCGATTTCAGCCACCGCATCGAGCCAGCCCGCAACATCCATCGAAAGGATGAGTCGTCCTTTTTCTACGAGCATTGCAATTTCCCAGGCGGATATTGCCGAGACAATAATTTGACCGCCAGGAACAGACATTTCCGATTCAATGGTTTTTTTCGCCTGGTCGCTCAACATCTTGTCACCAGTAACCCACCAGATTAGTGAGTGCGTATCCCGCACAATCATTGCGCCGACTCCCAATCGACATCGATGGGAGAAGTCGGGTCAACGTAACTGACGACCGAGCCCCGGAGAACATCGAGCGGATTGCGTTTTTGGTCGATATTGCGGTACGGACGGACTTCAAGGGCTGGCCTTCCGTGGTCGGTGACGATCACACTCTGACCGGATGACTCGACCTGCCGAAAATATTCCAACGCCTTCGATTTGAACTCAGACTTAGAAACTTGCTTGTTTTCCATAAATTCTCCAGGCACCAGTATTTGACTATGGGCAGATGACTATAGCCGCCCAACTATAGTAAAAATGACTAGCAAAACAAGTCATTTTATCGTCGCATAGGTTGGAAAACACGCTTGGAACATGAACGCACCTAGGAAATCATGACAGCTAATTTCCAAGGTGTGAACGATGGCAAACCAGCCTCGGAAAGACTGAATTCGCGTCCGTCTGCCTTCTGCACATCGCGCTGATTGCGCTGCCGGCGATCGACCACGCTGGTCTCTTTACCAGCACTTGAGAGCAACACGGCAATGCTTGTTATGCTGGCGCACTTCATTCAAATAACCAAAGAGACTCATGGACTTTTCACTGTCATCTGAAATCAAGGATCTGCAGGAACGCACCCGCCGTTTCATCGCCGACGTCGTCATCCCGTTCGAAAATGATCCGCGTCAAACCGGCCACGGTCCTACCGAATCGCTGCGTGAAGAACTGGTCGCTGCCGGTCGCGCGGCCGGTTTGCTGACGCCGCATGCGTCGGTCGAACTGGGGGGGCTGGGCTTGTCCCATGTCGCCAAGGCGGCCGTGTTTGAAGCCGCCGGTTACTCGCCGCTCGGTCCGGTTGCGCTGAACATCCACGCGCCGGACGAAGGAAATATCCATTTGATGGAACACGTCGCGTCGCCCGCGCAAAAAGAGCGTTGGTTGCGACCGCTGGTCGAAGGCCGGATCCGCTCGTGCTTTGCGATGACCGAACCGGCACCCGGTGCCGGCTCCGACCCGTCGATGATGCAAACCATTGCTATCCAGGATGGCGACGACTACCTGATCAGCGGCACCAAGTGGTTCATCACCGGTGCCGAAGGCGCGAGCTTTGCGATCATCATGGCGCGCATGGAAGACGGTTCGGCGACGATGTTCCTGTCCGATATGAATCGTCCGGGCATCGTGCTGGAACGCTTGATGGAGTCGCTCGATTCCTGTTTTGCGGGTGGCCATGGCGTGCTGCGTTTTGATAATGTGCGGGTGCCGGCCACCGATGTACTTGGTGAAATCGGCAAGGGTTTTCGCTATGCGCAGATTCGTCTGGCACCGGCACGGTTGACGCACTGCATGCGCTGGCTCGGGCAGGCACAGCGCGCGCATGACGTTGCGCTGGACTATGCCAGCGAGCGCCAGGCGTTCGGCAAAGCGCTGGGTGAACACGAAGGCGTCGGCTTCATGCTGGCTGATAACGCGATGGACTTGCATACGGCACGGCTCAATATTCTGCATACCGCATGGGTGCTCGACGAAGGCGGTCGCGGCAATATCGAATCGAGCATGACCAAGGTGATCTGTTCGGAAGCGATCTGGCGCGTGGTTGATCGCTGCGTCCAGATCCTGGGCGGACGCGGTGTGACCGCTGAGACCATCGTCATGCGGATCTTCAAGGATGTGCGCGGGTTCCGCATTTATGACGGCCCGAGCGAAGTGCACCGCTGGAGCATCGCCAACAAACTTGTCGGGGCACGCAAAAAAGAGCAGGGCACCGCAACCTCATGAGCCAGCTGACTTTGCTGCGCCACGGCCAGGCCGCGTTCGGTGCCAGCGACTACGATCAGCTGTCATCGCTGGGGCAGTTGCAGGCGCAAGCGACCGGCGAATTTTTTTATCAGCGCGGGACCACCTTTGACCGTGTCTGGATCGGACCGCGCCGGCGTCATCGCTTTACTGCCCAGCTGGCATTAGCTGAGATCGGCGGGGCGATTCCGGTCATCGACGATGGCCTCGATGAGTTCGCCGAAGGATCGCAATTACTGGCCGGTGCAGAGCAACGTACCGGCATGCAGGTCCTGTCCGATGCCAGCGTCCCGGCAGCAACGCGGCTGCGCCTGTATGCCGAAGAAATCCGCCTGTGGGCTGACGGCAGCATCGTTGTCGATGGTGTCGCGCCCGCTGCGCAATTTCGTGCCACGGTGGCAGACTGGTTGCGCCGCGCCACGGCCGACACGGCACCGGGACAGAAGGTGCTGGCAGTGACTTCTGCCGGCGTCATTGCCGCTGTACTGTGCGAAGTCGCCGGCTTGCCGGACAGCGCACTGGCGCACTTTATCGGCGTGATCGGCAATGCCTCGTTGACCGGCGTGGTGTTTTCGGGGAAGGGCACGGGGCTGACTTATTTCAATGGCACCGGACATCTGGCCGGCGATCTGTTGAGCGGGATCTGAAACCACGCGGCCCCTGGCGGCCGCTTTGGTTTATCCTGCGCCTCCACACAAATAATTATTCAGGGGATCTCCATGTCACAACGCGAAGTCGTCGTCGTCGGTCTGGCCAGAACGGCCATCGGCACTTTTGGCGGTTCACTCAAGGATGTACCGCTGTGTACGCTGGCAACCACCGCCGTGCGCGCCGCGCTGGAGCGCTCAGGCGTCGATGCTGCAGCGGTCGGCCATGTCGTGATGGGTAATGTGGTCCCGACAGAACCGCGGGACGCCTACCTGAGCCGGGTCGCATCAATGGATGCCGGCATTCCGCAGGAAACGCCTGCCTTCAACGTCAACCGCCTGTGCGGTTCGGGCCTGCAAGCGATCATCTCGGCGGCGCAGACCATCATGCTGGGCGATGCTGAGGTTGCCATCGGCGGCGGTGCCGAATCGATGAGCCGGGGGATTTACATCATGCCGTCGGCGCGCTGGGGTAACCGGATGGGGGATACCGGCGTGGTCGATTATGTCGCCGGCATCCTGCATGATCCGTGGCAACCGGTGCACATGGGCGTGACCGCCGAAAATGTCGCCGAGCGCTTTCACATCACGCGCGAGATGCAGGACGCACTGGCTCTTGAGAGCCAGCGCCGGGCCGCCCACGCCATCGCTGCCGGTTACTTCAAGGACCAGATCGTGCCGGTCGAAGTCAAGACCCGCAAAGGTATCGTGCTGTTCGATACCGATGAACATGTACGCGTGGAGACCTCGGCCGAATCACTGGCCAAAATGAAGCCGGTCTTCAAGAAAGACGGCATGGTCACGGTCGGCAATGCGTCCGGTCTGAACGATGGCGCTGGTGCGGTGGTGCTGGCCGACGCGCAACGTGCGGCAGCGCTCGGCCTCAAGCCGCTGGCCCGGTTGGTTGCTTATGCCCACGCCGGTGTCGAACCGCTGTACATGGGCATTGGGCCGGTGCCGGCGACGCGTCTGGCCTTGCAGCGCGCCGGCTTGCGGGTTGAAGACCTTGATGTAATTGAGTCCAATGAAGCCTTTGCTGCGCAGGCGTGCGCGGTCATTCAGGAACTGGGCTTTGACCCGGCCAAGGTCAATCCGAATGGTTCGGGCATTTCGCTCGGTCATCCGGTCGGCGCAACCGGCGCGATCATCACCGTCAAGGCGATCAACGAACTGCATCGCATCGGCGGCCGCTATGCATTGGTGACGATGTGTATTGGTGGCGGGCAGGGGATTGCAGCGATTTTCGAACGGATGTGAGTCAACGCAAGACGTGCTTCCCGGCCGGATGAGCATTGCGTTGGCTCCTCCGGTCCACCCGGCAAGACTAAGGCATCACGTTTTTGTGTAAAAAAAGCATACTGCATACAGTTGCGGTGCACTTGCCGCGGGCTTACTCGAGACGAGGCAATCCTGCCGCACGAAGTCCTGCCGGCGTGATCCGTGGGCAGTCTATAACTTCGAGTTGCCGCAAGGGCATGCTGCTTAAATGTCTGAGCATGGCATCGGTAAGCAGATGGCAAGCCTCCAGAGATAACTTCTGCAATGGCAGTTCCTGCAAGTGAGCGATGCCCTCATCGGTGATGCGGTTGCAGTTGAACAGACTTAATTGTTGAAGCGTCCGTCTGTCGGCGAGATGCGCAAGACCGTCATCGCTGATGTGGACGCAATTATTCAGGTGCAGTTCTTGTATCGGCATTCGTGCGACATGGGCGAGTCCGGCATCCGTGATCCGGTGGCAGTTTGTTAGACCAAGGTGCGTCAGGGGTAATACCGCCAGGTGCTTCATACCGGTATCGTCGATCAGCGTTGACCGGGACAGGTCCAGCTCTTTCAGGGGGAGGTGCTTCACGTGCTGCAGCGACGCATTGTTCAGTTGATGGCAATCTGCCAGCGTCAAGTGTCGCAATGACGTGCTGGTCACGTGACCCAGTCCGCTACCCTCGATATTGGGACATCCCGCCAGTTCCAGCGTCGTCAATGGCATGCCTTGCAAACATTCAAGTCCCCGATCCGTGAGTTCCTGCCATCCGTTCAGGCTCAGTGTTTTGAGTGGTAATCCCTGCAGATGCATTGCACCGGCATCCGTAAAATGGGGATTGAATGACAGATCCAATGACCGCAAGGCTGTCATACCGCTCAGATGCGCAAGGCCTGCATCCCTAAGCCCTGCACAGCCACTCAAATTCAAGTCCTGTAACGTGGCAACAGCGCTTGGTAATGCCGCCAGCGCGGCATCCGTCAACCCCGTGCAATTGGCCAGTCTCAGTTTCTGCAATGGCAAATGGTGCAACAGGCTCAGGCCGACCCCTGTGATTCTGTTACTGCCACTAAGGTCCAGATTGCGTAGCGATGAAATGGTAGTCAGGCCTAGCAGGGCGTTATCGGTGAGGAAGGGCGTATTTGCCAGATTCAGCGATTGCAATGGCAGGTAGCGCAGCGGAATCAGACTACCGCCACCGAGGCCGGAGCAACCCGCCATATCCAGATGCTGCAGCCGCGACAGCCGCTCCAGGCTGGACGTGGCACCCCAGACAAGTTGTCTGCACTCCTTCAGTGACAAACAGGTCAGGGTGCCACGGTTTAAATGGATCAAGCCTTCATTTGTGAAGCCGGTACAGCGGGACAAATCCAGATTACGTACTGGAACTGCCGCCAGATGCTTGAGTCCTGCATCGCCGAAGCCCTCGCAGCCGCTCAGAGACAGGTGGGACAAGCCGTGCCCGCCGAGATGTTTGAGCGCTGCATCGCTTATGCCTGGGCAGTCTGCCAGGCTGAGCTGCTTTAGCGGCAATTGTTTTAAGTGAGCCAGTCCCGCAGCCGTGATGCCGGTACAACCCTGCAGGTTCAAGCGCATCAGGGACGGCAGGTTGGCGAGATGCTGGAGACCTGCATCTGAGACACCTGTGCAGTATCGTAAATCCAGTTGCGTCAATGACTTCATGTTGGCGAAGTGCGCTAGTGCGGCATCACCAATTCCGGTGCAATGTCCCATATCGATTTTTGTCAGCCCAGTCAGGGGCGCCAGCGCGGCGAGTCCCGCCGCGGTGAGATGGCTGTTGTTGCTTAAGTCCAGATGTTGGATGCGCTGCAGGAACGTCGGCAACTCGGTTTGAATCAGACGCAAGTCGTGATCATTAAAATTACCGTTCGCCAAGTCCAGACCGGTCAGGCCACCGGCACGGAAAGCCCGCAGTGCGTCGCGCAGATCGACCGGAACCCGGACCGCAATCGCTTTGCAGGCTTCAGCGCCGATTGTTCTGAAGGTTCTTGAGATAAGTCGAAAATTGCTGCGATCAGCGGCATGCAGGCGCCCGGCAATCTGGATTAGCATCGGTGCGTCGAGACTGTGAATATCGATGGTGGGCGCTAATGCAGCTTCAACAGCGGTCGCATTGCGTTGTATGGCGCATGCTGACATGCACGGTATTTTTTGAAGAAAATTGCCCATCTCGATGTCTCTCGTGCTGGTTGATCTGGGCATGAGTGACTGTGCGAATGGTTCGGTTCCTTGATGTGGCAATACATGCAGTAAAGAATTACCTAAACAGATTCAGTATCCCGTCAAGCCCCACAAAATTGAGTGCCACATCCGCCTGCGCCCGCACCACCGGCTTGGCACGAAACGCCACCGACATCCCGGCAATACCCATCATCTGCAAGTCATTGGCACCATCACCCATGACGATGGCGTTCGCTGGCGTGGTGCCGAGTTCGGCGCAGAGGTGCGCAACGGTCAGTTTTTTTTGTTCGGCATTGACGATACCGCCGACTACACGGCCGGTCAGTTTGCCATCGACGATTTCCAGCACGTTTGAATGGGCGTAGTCCAATCCGAGCTGCTGTTTGATACGGTCGGTGAAAAAAGTAAACCCGCCCGACACCAGCAAGGTTTTCAAGCCCGCCACCTTGGCTGCTGCCAGCATGTTTTCGGCACCCGGCGACAACTGCAGGCGCTCATCGAACACCCGTTGCAGTGCCGACGCATCCAGCCCGGCCAGCAGCGCCACGCGGCGCGTGAGGCTGTCGTTGAATTCGATCTCCCCGCGCATCGCTGCTTCGGTGATGGCCGACACTTGCGGTTTAAGGCCTTGCATGTCGGCGATCTCGTCGATGCATTCGATTGTGATCAACGTCGAATCCATGTCCATTGCCAGCAGCTTGAAGTCTGCCAGTTGCAGGCTGGCTTTGACGAAGGCGTAATCGAGTTGCGCAGCCAGGCAGGCAGCATCGACGGCAGCCTTGATGTCGGCCGTTTGCGTCACGCCTTCGCAGCGAAACGCGGTGGCAGTGAGTGCGACGATGCCGGTTGCACCAGCCAGTGCGGCGATGCGGTCGATGACGTTGCGTTCGGCGGTAAGGCCTTGAAGGATTAGATTCATTGTGTGCAATTAAATGGTGTGTCAGCCTGCTGGTTCAGCCAACCAGCGCGCGGATGGTGGTCTTGATCTGCAAAACGCGTGCGGCAAGGTCAGGCATGCTGGCGGTGATGCGCAGCTTGTCCTGGCCATTGAGCTTGATGTGCCGGTTCTTCTGGATCAGTGAAATGATGCGCATCGCATCGATCGGCGGATTCGGCTCGAACACCAGTTGCGCGGCTTCGCCGTGGGCATCGATCTTGATGATGCCGATCGGCTTGGCCAGCACGCGCAGCCGGTGCGTTTCTACCAGCGCTTTGGCCGGTTCGGGCAACTTGCCGAAGCGGTCGATCATCTCTTCCTGCAGGTCGTCGATCTTGTCGGCGTCGTTGCAGCTGGCCAGGCGCTTGTAGAGCGACAACCGCTCATGCACATCGCCGCAATACTCGGCCGGCAACAGTGCCGGCACATGCAGATTGATTTCTGTGGTCGAGGCCAGCGGTGCGGCCAGGTCGGGTTCCTTACCATTACGCAGCGAGCGCACCGCCAGGTTGAGCATGTCCGAATACATCTGGAAACCGATCTCGGTCATCTCGCCGGACTGGTTGTCGCCGAGGACTTCGCCGGCACCGCGGATTTCGAGGTCGTGCATCGCCAGATAGAAACCGCTGCCGAGTTCTTCCATCTGCTGGATCGCGTCCAGCCGGCGTTGCGCCAGCTTGGTCAGGCCGGCCACGTCATGCACCAGCAGATACGCATACGCTTGATGATGCGATCGACCGACGCGGCCGCGCAGTTGATGCAGCTGCGCCAGGCCGAACTTGTCGGCCCTGTGCATGATGATGGTGTTAGCGGTCGGCACATCAATGCCGGTTTCGATGATGGTGGTGCAAAGCAGGATATTGAAGCGCTGAGCCACAAAGTCGCGCATGACTTTTTCGAGTTCTCGCTCGTGCATCTGGCCGTGGGCGACACCGATGCGAGCCTCCGGCAGCAGCGCTTCTAGCATCTGCTTGCGGTTCTCGATGGTGTCGACTTCATTGTGCAGAAAGTACACCTGGCCGCCGCGCTTGAGTTCGCGCAGGCAGGCTTCGCGGATCACGGATTCGCCTTCGCTGCGCACGAAGGTCTTGATCGCCAGCCGCTTTTGCGGCGCGGTCGCGATGATCGAGAAATCGCGCAAGCCTTCGAGCGCCATCCCGAGCGTGCGCGGGATCGGCGTGGCCGTCAGCGTCAGCACATCAACTTCGGCGCGCAAGGCTTTCAGCGCTTCTTTTTGCCGCACGCCGAAGCGGTGTTCTTCATCGATGATGACCAGTCCCAGGCGCTCGAACTTGACGTCGTCCGACAGCAGCTTGTGCGTGCCGATGACGATGTCGAGCGTGCCATCGGCCATTCCTTTCATGGCAGTGTTTATCTCCTTGCCGGAGCGGAAACGCGACAGCTCGGCGATCTTCACGGGCCAGTCTGCGAAGCGGTCGGCGAAGGTCTGCGCATGCTGCTCTGCCAGCAGCGTGGTCGGTGCCAGGATGGCGACCTGCTTGCCACCGAGGACGGCGACGAAGGTTGCGCGCAATGCGACTTCGGTCTTGCCGAAACCGACGTCGCCGCAGATCAGGCGATCCATCGGTTTGCCGCTGGTCATATCACCGATGACGGCGTTGATCGCGGCGGCCTGGTCGACGGTTTCCTCGAAGCCGAAGCTGTCGGCAAAGTTGGCGTAGTCATGGGCCGAAAACTCGAATGCATGACCCTTGCGCAGTGCGCGGCGTGCGTACAAGTTCAGCAGTTCGGCAGCGGTGTCACGGATTTGCTGGGCCGCGCGGCGCTTGGCTTTTTCCCATTGGCCGGAGCCCAGCGAATGCAGTGGTGCGTCTTCCGGCGAGGCACCCGAATAGCGCGAGATCACGTGCAGTTGCGACACCGGCACATAGAGTTTGGCTTCCTTTGCATAGTCCAGATACAGGAATTCGGTTTCGCCTTCGCCGAGGTCCATGCTGACCAGTCCCATGTAGCGGCCGATGCCGTGGTTGCTGTGCACGACCGGGTCGCCGATTTTCAATTCGGACAGGTCGCGCACCATCGACTCGACCTGGGTGGCGGCTTCCTGTTTCTTGTGGCCGACGCGGCGACCCGATCCGGCGTAGAGCTCGGTTTCGGTGATGAAGACCACATTGCCAAGTGCCTCGCCCAGCTCGAAGCCGGCATGCATCGGCGCCACGCCCAGCATCAGTTTGGCCGAGCCTGCGACGAAGCCGGCATAGCCTTCGCACGGCGTCAGTTCGAGCTGGTATTCATTGAAATACTGCTGCAGCGTTTCGCGCCGGCCATTGGTTTCGGCGCAGATCATCACGCGCTTCGCGCTGTACAGCAGATAGCTGCGCAGGTTGATCAGCGGGTCATCGCTGCGGCGATTGACGGCGATGTTGGGCAGTGGCGCCGACAGCTCGGATGGCTCGTCATCAGTGCGCAAAATCCAGCGTCCAAAGGACTTGGTGCGCGTAAAAAATTCTTCGTCGGTCAGGAATAACTGGTCCGGCGGCAGGATCGGCCGTTCGCGGTCGGACTTCAGAAAGTTGTGGCGCGAGCGCGTGTCATTCCAGAAGCGACCGATCGCGCCATCGATGTCGCCGCTCAGTGCAAACGTGGTGTCTTCGGGCAGGTAATCGAACAGCGTGCGGGTGTCTTCGAAAAACAGCGGCAGGTAGTACTCGATACCGGCGGCAGCGATGCCGTTGCCGATGTCCTTGTAGACCGACGAGCGCGACGGATCGCCTTCGAAGATTTCGCGCCAGCGACCGCGAAATGCGGTACGGGCGAGGTCATCCATCGGGAATTCGCGGCCCGGCAGCAGACGCACTTCGCGCACCGGATACAGCGAACGCTGGGTATCGGCGTCGAAGGTGCGGATGGTGTCGATGGTGTCACCGAACAGGTCGATCCGGTAGGGCAACGCCGAGCCCATCGGGAACAGGTCGATCAGGCCGCCGCGCACCGAGTATTCGCCGGGCGACATCACTTGCGACACCGGTGTGTAGCCGGCGAGGCTCAGCTGGGTTTTCAGGCGGGCTTCATCGAGC
Organism: Actimicrobium sp. CCC2.4; assembly: GCF_034347385.1. Lineage (NCBI taxonomy): Bacteria > Pseudomonadati > Pseudomonadota > Betaproteobacteria > Burkholderiales > Oxalobacteraceae > Actimicrobium > Actimicrobium sp. CCC2.4. The sequence goes on from NZ_CP133777.1 coordinate 2,373,484, forward strand.
ACTTCGCCCTGCTTGAAAAAGAAGGTATACGCCGCCAGGAACGACGGCGGTGCCATCCGTACCAGTGCCGTGGTGGCCGGCACGATCAACACATCGCACTGGCCGTTCTGCACTTCGTATAGTGTCGCCAGCCGTTCCGAGACCAGGTCCTGATGCGGCGAGAATGCGTCGTAGGGCAGCGTCTCCCAGTCCGGCAGCAAGTGGCAGCGCAGCGCGGCTTCGCCTTCTTGCGCGAACCACGGGATCTCGGTCAGCAGGCGCTGCGCATCGGCGGCGTTAGCCACGACGACGGCCAGCATTTTGTTCTGGGCTTTGAGTGCCGCGCCGGCTTGCGCCAGCACGCATGCATCGGAAGAACCGTGCAAGCCGGGCAGGACGAAGCGGTGGCCCGGTTTCGGAAGGGATTGAATCAGCTGGAATGCCATCGGGGGAGGTGAGTTATTAGCCGGAAAATGGCTCGCCGGCATGGAATTGACACTAAAAAAGTAAGTTGCGATTATAGTCGATGCGTAGTCGAACCGTTTCCACACCGCCGATACCGGCGGCGAACTCTTCCCATAGTGAGTAGCCATCATTACAGTCCGAACTTCTCCTTGTTTTTCGTCACGTTATTTTGCCCTGATCCCCGCCGCCGGCATCGGTGCCCGCATGGGTGGCACGTGTCCCAAACAGTATCTTCAGCTGGGTGCGTTGCCGATGCTGCGCCATGTACTCGATACCTTTGCCGGTGCCGCGGTGATCGCGCACACGTATCTGGTAGTGAGTCCGGACGACGGTTATATCGATGCGTTGCTGGCCGATGCGCCGCACTTGTACGACCGCGTTACGCTGTTGCGGGCGGGCGGCGCGACGCGCCAGCAATCGGTGCTCAATGGCTTGCAGCTTGTGCCGGCCGACGCGCAGGACTGGGTGCTCGTGCATGATGCGGCGCGGCCCGGCCTGACTGGTGCAATGATCGATCAGTTGATCGCTGCGGTGGGCGAGGATGCCGTCGGCGGGTTGCTGGCCCTGCCGGTGGCCGACACGCTCAAGCGCAGCGACGGCGAGCGCGTCGGGCAGACCGTCGCACGGTCGGGTTTGTGGGCCGCGCAAACACCGCAGATGTTCCGTCATGAATTACTGAAAACCGCACTCACTCTGGCGCAGGACGTCACCGACGAAGCCAGCGCCATCGAAGCGCTCGGCCTGCAGCCGCTGCTGGTGCCGGGCAGTACTCGTAATTTCAAGGTAACGCTGGCCGAAGACGCCGCGCTCGCCACTCTCATTTTGAATGGAACACCATGAACACTCCTCCTCCGTTTCGTATCGGTCAGGGCTACGACTGCCATCAGCTCGTCGCCGGCCGCAAGCTCATTGTCGGCGGCGTGCTGATTCCGCACCCGACCGGTTTGATGGGGCATTCCGATGCCGACGTGCTGCTGCATGCCATCACCGACGCACTGATCGGCGCTGCCGCGCTGGGCGACATCGGCAAGCATTTTCCGGATACGGATAAGGCCTTTGCCGGTGCCAATTCGATTGCGCTGCTGCGCGAGATCGCGTTGCGGGTGCATCAGTCCGGCTACGCGGTCGGCAACGTCGATGCCACGATCATTGCGCAGGCACCGAAGATGGCACCGCACATCCCGCAGATGGTGACGATCATCGCCGAAGCCATTGGCATTCCGGCAGGGCGGATCAACGTGAAAGCCAAGACCAATGAGCGGATGGGGTTTGTAGGGCGCGAGGAGGGGATGGCGGCGGAGGCGGTGGTGTTGATTTATCACCGGTAGGGCGGTGTTTCAGCGGCCTTCCGTCAAGTTTCCGAAATGCTTGCTGAAGGCGCATCGGTTTAGCAGGGTGCGGATTTTCTGTTGAAGACCGGAGGTTTAATGTCAGCACTACTTCAATATCTGGCGTATCACCCCGGCAAGGACACGATCCGCAACTTCGCCCCGCTGGTGTCGATGGCGTCGCCGTTGTCGTTGTCGTTGTCGTTGTCGTTGATTTCACTCGAGCGTCAAGGCGTTCCGGTTCAACTGCTTACGGACCTGCTAATGGAAATCGGACTGACTGCCTCCCGCATGAGCGAGCTGCTTAACTTCCCGCTGGCGCTGCATCCCGTAAAAGTACAGTGCTGCTGTAATCCAGAAGTTCATGCAAATGCGTCGTGATGATGCTGACGGTGATGGGTAGTTGCAGAGTCTGATAGTCATGCACGGCGATATCGCGAAAACCAACCATCCGCTTCAGATTATCGGCCAGCGCTGCGTCAATCCAGTTACCTTGCGCCAGCAGCGTAAAAACATCCCGCGCGCTTTGCGGGACGCCTAATTTTTCGCGCCGTATCAGGTGTTGGCCCATGTCTAGCGCCGCTTCGCAGGCGCGCTGAATATTGAGGATGGCGGCATCCTGCCGGGTAAAATCGATCGCAAAGCTGGCGGGATCGCGGGAATATTCCTCGCGTGCCCGCGCCACGCACCGCTCAATGGTGGCGGCTTTGTTGATCAGCACGGCATCGACCATACACTGTTCCTCTTTGTTGTATGTCGGCCAGCAAGCCGGCACGGGCGCTGTCGAGCTCGGTTTTGTCGCTCAGTACGGCCGTTTCGTACAGGGCGCCCTGGCTATCCTTGGACCACCAGCGCACGCCGGTGGTCAGTATCTGGTGTTGCATGACAGTTGACGCTGCACGTAGGTCGAGTAGATCGACTGGACAACCTGCAATGTCGGCCAGGTCACCGGCCAAATCGAACAAGGTCAATGCATCGGCATAGCCGGAGACCAGCATTGCCAGATCGAGGTCGCCTCCCGCTCCTGCAGTATTCTGAGCACGGCTCCCGAAGACATAGACCGCTAGCAGGTCTGGCACTTGGGATTGAAGGGTCCGGACTACGGCTTCACGATGCGTGTTAGTACCTGAATGGATATCTTGTCTGCGGCGAATCAGTTTAAGCGTCGCAGACAAGCTCGGGCAAGACCGTCCGTTGGTCACGCCGAACACTCCAATCTACAAGCTCAGTTCCAGCACCTTCCGGCTCACTTCCAATGTCACATCACGGCGCTCGCCCAGCGTTGTCATCTTGTGCGCGCCGAGTTGCGCCAGCACTTCCTCAACGACTTCGGCCTTCAGGTCATAGTCCGACAAGCGCGTTTTAACACCCATCTGCTCGAAAAATTCCTGGGTCCTGGCGATGGCCGCTTCGATGCGGGTGTCTTCGTCGCCTTCGGTGATTTGCCAGACGCGTGCTGCATATTGCAGCAGCTTGGCGCGCTTGCCTTCCTTGCGCACGCGTAGCATCGACGGCAGCACGATAGCTAGGGTCTGGGCGTGGTCGAGGTTGTAGAGCGCGGTCAGTTCATGGCCGACCATGTGGGTGGACCAGTCTTGTGGGACGCCGGCACCGATCAGGCCGTTCAGGGCCAGCGTGGCGCACCACATGATGTTGGCGCGCACGTCGTAATCATCCGGCGTGGCGAGTGCTTTCGGGCCTTCTTCGATCAGGGTTTGCAAGATACCTTCGGCGAAGCGGTCCTGGACCGGCGCGTTGGCCGGATAGGTCATGTACTGTTCCATCACGTGCGCGAACGCATCGACGACACCATTGCCGATCTGGCGGGTGGGCAGCGTGAAGGTCTTGGTCGGGTCGAGGATGGAAAACAGCGGGAAGCAATGCTTGCTCGAAAACGCCATTTTGGCCTTGATCGATTTGCGCGTGACCACGCTGCCACTGTTCATTTCCGAGCCGGTAGCCGGCAGGGTCAGTACCGCGCCAAAGGGCAGGGCGCTGCTGACGTTGCGACCGCCTTTTTCGAGGATGGCCCATGGTTCTCCCTCAAAGTTCGCTGCCGCTGCGATGAACTTGGTGCCATCGATGACGGAGCCACCGCCGACGGCGAGCAGGAAGGTGATTTTTTCATTGCGCACCAGTTCGACGGCTTGCATCAGATTTTCGTAGCTCGGGTTAGGTTCGATGCCGGAAAATTCATGGAATGTGCGGCCAGCCAGCGCGGCATGCACTTCATCGAGGACGCCATTGTTGCGGATGCTGCCGCCGCCGAACAGCAGCAGAACGCGCGCATCGGCAGGAACAACTTTGGCGAGGTCGGCAATGCGGCCTTTGCCGAACAGGATCTGGGTTGGATTGGCGTAGTCAAAATTTTGCATGCAGGATTCCTTCGAGTGAGTGAACCGCGCGGTCTTCCTGCGCGGTGACAGCTGGCATCATAGACTGGTCGATCACTCTTTGCTGCCGATTTGCGCCTGCAGCAGGTCCGATAGTCCCGGCACCTGCGTGGCGTCGACCGGCCACAGACCGCCGCGCAGAATCGCGCGTGAACACTGCACGAAGGCTTGCTCGACGCGGACCACCAGCACGCTCGTGGGTGGCACACCGTCCAGCGCGAATCGTGCCAGCAAGGCCGGGTCGAGACTGATGCGCGCAGTGCCATTGACGCGCAGGCACTGGTGCACGCCGGGGATCAGAAATAGCAGGCCGATCATTGGATTGGCGATCAGATTGCGCAGGCTGTCAATGCGGTTATTGCCGCGCCGGTCCGGTAGCAGCAGCGTGTGGGCATCGTCGATACCGACAAAGCCGGGCTGGTCGCCGCGCGGCGAACAATCCATGCCGGTCGCACCGCACGTCGCCACCAGCAGGAACGGTGCAGCGGCAATGAAACGCTGGCACACGGCATCGAGATGATTGATCTGCTTGAGGCTGGCGCGCTCACCGGGCAGGCCGTAGAGCGCTTCGAGCTCGGCTATCGTGCTGAGGGTGTGATCGGCGTGAGGATGTGTCATGGATTTTTTCGGTCGAGTCGGTCTGATAAGGCAACGGGTCAGGCGGTTGGTAGCGTGATTTCAATAATCAGGCCGTGGTCATGGCGATTGCGCAGATGCAGTTTACCCGAGTGGCGACGAATCACGCGTTCGACGATGGCTAAGCCGAGTCCCGAACCATTGGCCTGGCCACGCGCGACATCTAGACGCGTGAACGGACGACGCAGCCGGTCCATTTCGGACTCGGGAATCCCTTCGCCATGGTCACCGATTTCAATGAGGACCTTGCCGCCTTCGATGCAGCAGATGATGTCAACATCAGTAAATTCGCCATTGTCCGTTCTGCCGTAGCGGCGGGCATTTTCGATTACGTTGTTAATGACGCGTTTGAGTTCGATCGGGTTGCCCATGGCCGTGATGCCGGCATCGAGATGCGTGGTCACGCGCACGTCGGGCAAGCGGCCGGCTTCCTGTGCCGCGAGTTCCAGTAATTGCGACAGGTCGATTTGTACGAAACTGGCCGTGTCGGTGGGCTTGGCGTAATCGAGGAACTGGCCGATGATGCCGTCCATCTGGGCCAGGTCGGATTGCATGCCGATGCGCGCCTCGTCGCTCAATCTGGCCATTTCGACTTCCAGCAGCATGCGTGAAATCGGCGTGCGCAAATCGTGTGAAATACCGGCCAGTATGACCGCACGATCGGACTCGATCCGGTTCAGGTCATCGACCATGTGGTTAAAACTTTGATTGGCTTCACGTACTTCGAGCGGACCCCGTTCAGGCAGCGGCTCCGGTTGCTGACCCTTGGCAATCGCGCGTGCAGCAGCACTCAGGCGCGCCAGTGGCTGGTTGATCAGGCGCGAAATGAACCCTGCACCGAGCAGCGCCAGCAGCACCGTCACGGCGGCCCAGCCCAGCCACTGGATGCCGGGAGTGCGGTCGATGCGATCGCGGTCGAGCATCAGCCAGTAGTCATCACCGTCGATTTTGAAGCTGACCCAGAATCCGGCGACCTCGTTGACCTTGCGTGCGAAGCGCGTATCCGGTCCCAGTTTGTTGCGGATACGGGTCTGCAGCAAAGGCATCAGCGTGCTGTCGCGCGGCGGCACGATGAGGTCATCGTCTTCCAGCGGATAGACGCGGATGCCCTCGTTGCTGGCGAGGTCAAACAGCAATTCGATGCGCAGATCGGGGGCAGAATGGGTTAGCGCGGCGCGCGTAATCGTGACGACAGAGATGATCTGATTGGCCAGTTGTTCGGCGCGCGGTTCCCGCTCGACCATCCGTAAACTGGCTACCCATGCCGCCATACTGATCATGATCAGAAAAGCCAGTAACACGAAGGTGCGCCAGAATAATCCGCTGCGAAACCAGACCAGCCGGGCCTGATTGTTATCGGGGCGATGCAGGGCGGTGGTCACGGCTGGATCAACGCGGCTGTCCCTCGGGGATAAAGACATAACCGAGGCCCCACACTGTCTGTATATAGAGCGGGCTCGACGGATCGGGTTCGATCAATTTGCGCAGGCGGGAGATCTGGACATCGAGGCTGCGGTCATACACTTCGTATTCGCGACCGCGCGCCATTTCCATTAATTTTTCACGGGAGAGTGGCTGGCGGGCATGGCGGGCGAACACCTTGAGGACGGAAAACTCACCGGTGGTCAGGGCCACGCTGACGCCGCTTTTCTTGAGCGTACGGGTACCGAGGTCAAGCACGAATTCGCCGAACTCGAATGATTGTGGCCGCTCCGATGGCGCACCGGGCAATTCATCCGGTGCCTTGCGCCGCAGAACAGCGCTGATGCGTGCGACCAGTTCGCGGGGGTTGAACGGTTTTGGGAGGTAGTCGTCGGCCCCCATTTCGAGGCCGACGATGCGGTCGACGTCTTCGCCTCTCGCAGTCAGCATGATGATTGGCGTCATATCGCCGGCACCACGCAGGCGGCGGCAAATCGATAGACCGTCTTCACCAGGCAGCATCAGGTCGAGCACCAGCAAGTCATAGCGTTCGCGCAGCCAGAGCTTGTTCATGGTTTGGGAGTTTTCGGCGGTGATGACATTGAAACCTTGTTCGGCTAGATATCGCCGTAGCAGGTCTCGCAAGCGGATGTCGTCGTCGACGACTAGGATTTTGGGCTGATGGCCAGTCGGGGTGGTAGGCGTGGCGGAATTGGGAGTCGTATTCATGGGGGTATGGTAACGTCAGAAATCCGTTTAAAAACCACGAGTTGTGGCGCATTACAAAATATTACACACTTTACGGAATGCACCGGCGATCTACTTGCAAAGCCGCATAGACTTCAGCGTCGTTCCGGCCAGTCTTGCCGGTCCGCCTCTAGGGAAATCAAATGAAAACCGTCCTCGGTACCTGCATTATCAGTCTTGTCCTGGCGCTTAGCGCGACCTTCGCCCACAGCAACGATCGCGAAGACAGCCGCCTGCGTCGAGACATCCGTGGCGAGCAACGTCGGGCGGATCGTGTCGAGCCGCAGGTGCGCGAGGCTCCCCCTCAAGACTCCGCCACACAAGGCGACCAGTCGCGCCGTCGCGGCGAACGCATGAGTGCCGATGACCGTCGGGCACTACGCCGCCAGATCGGCGAAGCCAATAACGACATTACTTCCAAGAAACGCTAATCGCGATACGACCATGCCCGCGTCGACTCGATCTTCCCAAAAACTCCTGATGCTGGCATTGCTCTGGCTTGCCACAGGCCTTGCCTCGGCGCAGCAGCTCGACGACGCGGATGCCCGGTTTTTTCTGCTTCGCACCGGCTTCGCGCCGGACGCTGCCGAGGTCGCGCGCTACAACGGATTGACCCGACGCCAGGCCGTCGAACAAGTGCTGGCCGGCACCCGCACCATCGCCTTGTCGCCTGCGCCGGACTGGACCGACGAAGCGCTCATCCCGTACTCCGAATTCAAAGACAAATCCGACGACGAGAAAAAAGCGCTGCGCGAACTCGAGCAGCGCCATGCGTTTGCGCTGCGCGGATGGTGGTTGCGCGAGATGCTGTCGACGCCGGCACCGCTCACCGAGCGCATGACGTTGTTCTGGCATAACCACTTCACGTCCAGCCAGCAAAAGGTGCGCGCCACCCGGCTCATGTATCGCCAGAATGTGCTGTTGCGCCAGCAGGCACTGGGCAACTTCGGTACCTTGCTGCACGCAATCGCCCGGGATCCGGCGATGCTGCTGTACCTCGATAATTCCAGTAACCGCAAAGGCGCACCAAACGAAAATTTTGCGCGTGAAGTGATGGAGTTGTTCACGCTAGGCGAGGGCCATTACAACGAGCAGGATGTCAAGGAAGCCGCCCGTGCGCTGACCGGTTGGAGTGTCGAGCGCGATACAGGCGAGTTCAGGGCCAGGCCCGGTGCTCATGACAATGGCAGCAAGACGGTCCTCGGCATCAGCGGCAATCTTGATGGTGATGCCATGCTCGACATCCTGCTGGCGCAACCGGCCTGTGCCGAGTATCTGGTCGACAAGCTCTGGCGCGAATTTATCTCTCCAACGCCTGATCCGCGTGAAGTTAAACGCATCGCCCTGCAATTTCGCGATAGTCATTACGAGATCAAGGTCGCCTTGCGCGAACTTTTTCTTGCGCCGGCTTTCTGGGATGTCGCCAATCGCGCCACGCTAGTCAAGTCGCCGGTCGAACTGGTGGTCGGCACGATACGTCAGTTCCATTTCAGTTACGACGATCCGTTGCCATTCACTTTTGCGGTGGGACAGTTGGGCCAGAACCTGTTCAGCCCGCCCAACGTCAAAGGCTGGCCAGGTGGCGATGCGTGGATCAACAGCACGACGCTGCTGGCGCGCAAGTCGGTGCTGGAACGGTTATTTCGCGCCACTGATCCGCAACCGGCGATGGCTTCCGTACGGATGCAGGACGGTGCCAAGCTACCCGGGCAGCAAGCGCTCGGGCGGGAGGGCAGGATCCAGTTCGCCAGCGCCGTGACGATGATCGGTTTCGATCCGCATGCCTGGCTGTCCCAGTTCGCCAGTGACGACATGGCCATTCCCGATGTGCGGCAGCGACTGGCCATCCAGCGTGTCGTGCTGGCGCGGGAGCCGAGCGCGCCAACCAATGCGGCGTTGCGCGGCTCGGCCTATTTGCGCAGTCTGGTGATGGATCCGGTCTACCAATTGAAATAAGAAGTTATCGAAAGCCTGCGATGCAACGACGCGAATTTCTGCACTTTTCTGCCGGTCTGGGTGCTGCCATGCTGGTGCCGCGGTTGGCGCTGGCCGACAGTGCCGCGGCATTTCGCAACCTGTTGATCCTGATTGAACTCAAAGGTGGCAATGACGGCCTGAACATGGTGGTGCCGTATGCCGATCCAGCCTACTACGCGCTGCGCCCGCGCATTGCAATCAAGCGTGATGAGGTCTTGCAACTCGATGCCGCGACCGGATTGCATCCCGCTCTGCAGCCGTTGATGCCGCTGTGGCAGGAGCGGCAACTGGCCGTATTGCAGGGTGTCGGTTATCCGCAGCCGAATCTGTCGCACTTTCGCTCGATTGAAATCTGGGATACGGCGTCGCGCTCTGACCAGTATTTGCAGCAAGGCTGGCTGACGCGCGTGTTTGCCGGCCATCCGACACCGGCGGCGTTCAGCGCCGATGGCGTCATCATCGGTAGCCAGGAACTGGGGCCATTGGCCGGTGGCGCGCGCGCGGTGGCCTTGTCGAGTACCGACCAGTTCCTTGGCAATGCCCGCCTCGCAATGCCGGCCAACACGCATGGCAATGCCGCACTGGATCACCTGATGAAAGTCGAAACCGATATCGTCAAGGCTGCCGATGGAATGAGACCGACCCAGGGTAAGGTCGCCTTCCGGACTGCGTTTCCGAAAGGTGCGTTCGGCGATGTCGTCAGGACCGCCGCGCAAGTAATCGGCAACGGCGAACAAACGGGCAAACCGGTGGCGGTGCTGCGCCTGACATTGGGTAATTTTGATACCCACCAGAACCAGAACGGGACACAGGCCGGTTTGCTGACCCAGCTCGCCGACGGCCTGGTGGCATTGAAATCGGCGCTGGTCGAATTGAACCGATGGGATACAACCGTCATCTCGACCTATTCGGAATTTGGACGCCGTCCGCGCGAAAACCAGTCCGGCGGTACCGACCACGGCACGGCAGCAGCGCATTTTGTGCTGGGAGGGCGGGTCAACGGCGGGCTGCTGGGGGCAGCACCTCAGCTGACCCGGCTCGACGGCAGTGGCAATATCGGGCATGCGATTGATTTCCGGAATGTCTACGCCAGCCTGCTGCGTCAATGCTGGTCGATTGATGGCAGCGACGTGGGGAGTTCAGGTTTTCTCGACCTGGTCCGGGCCTGACGGACGCCGGCCGGCACGGGCTTGTGCGACGGTCACATCGCTTGTTTCGACATGGCCGGGGTCCCAGCCGAGCTTGACCGCGGCATGCCAGTCGCTGGCGGCGACGGCGCGGTCGATTGCCTGCGCCAGCGCCCGTGGCAAACCCCAACGGATGCCGGTGCGCAAACCCGCTTGTTCGGCTGCGGCGGCAAGCTGCAACAGAAAGACCGGTGACGCCGACTCCGGCGCATCATCATCGAGCACATCGACTGCCAGCGCCGCAGGGTTGCCGTCGGCATCGGTGACATTATGAAAACCGAATTTCAGCTTGGAATACCCATTGCGCCAGGCCCGCAGTTGCTGCTCCGGCGAGCGCCAGGCATCCTGGCAGCGCGGATGCCAACCGGCCGCCTCCAGTGCGGTCAGCATCGTGTGTACGCGCAACCGGAATCCCGGATGCAGTTGCTGCAGCCGTTCGGCATTGCGCTGTTGCCGCGCCTCTTTGTTCACTCCCGCACTTTCCCGCGCAAGGCTTTGACTGCGCCACGTCCGGTCTTTGCATCGACGCGTTTGCGCTGCGAACTGCGCGTCGGTTTGGTTGCGCGGCGCAAGGTCTGCACGACCAGCGCTTGCTGGATCAGTTCCTGCAACCGGCGCAAGGCTTCGGCCTTGCTTTGCTGCTGGCTGCGTCCGTGTTGTGCCTTGATGATGATGACGCCGTCGCGGGTGATGCGCTGGTCGTTGAGTACCAGCAAGCGCTCGCGGCAATATTCCGGCAGCGATGACGCGGTGATATTGAAGCGCAAATGAATCGCTGTGGCGACCTTGTTCACGTTTTGTCCGCCCGGACCTTGAGCACGGATCGCGGTCAGTTCGATCTCGCTCAAGGGCAGACTCAGGTAATCAGTAATTTCCAGCAGCATGGCGCTCAGTTCGTTTCGGTATCGTCATCGTGTTGCGGCCAGTCTTGTCGTGGCGGCGGCAAGTTGTTCGTAAAGCTGACCGTAGCCGGTATCCCACTGTTGCACTGCGTCCAGTTGCCGCGCCACCGTGGCGACGTCGCCGCGGGCGATGGGGCCGGTGAGGGCGGCGGCCGGTCCGAGCCGGAACACGTTTTCAGCCGACTCGCGCGCCAGCGGCGTGAGTAGTTCCAGCGCCACCCCGGCCGGGATACCCGCAGCGACATAGGCTTGTTGCGCCACCGCCAGCACACTCACCAGATAGTTCGAAGCGAACACGGCTGCCGCGTGATATAGCGTTTTTGATTCTGCGCGTATCGGAATCAGGCGCGCACCAATGCGCTGCAAAAGCGGTGTCAGCAATGCTAACGCCACGGCGTCTCCTTCGACCCCGCAACAGGTGCCATCAAAGCCCGCCGCGACCGCCGCCGGATCAGCAAAGCTGCGGATCGGATGCACGCTCGCCACCGCCGCACCCGTTGCAGCCACTGCATGCAACACGTTTGACGCTAGCGCACCGCTGCAGTGGATCACGACGCTGTCCGGCCCGGTCAGTCTGCTCGCCGCCAGGCGCTTGCTGCATGCGGCGATCTGGTCGTCCGGTACGGCCAGTACAAATAACCGGGCCGGCGCGAGTTGTTCGATCGCCTCCACCGGCCTGCCGGCACCGACGAAATCTACTGCCTCCTGTGCGCTGCGGATTGTGCGGCTGAGTAGGTCTGTAATGACGGCGGCACTCTTGTCGTGGCAGACACGGGCCAGCGTTTTGCCGACGCGGCCTGCGCCGATGATGGTCATCGATATGGGGGGAAGTGCGTTCAATCCGGTTCCTGAAAAAAGAGGTATTGCGCAGTGTAGCCCAGCAAGGTGGAACCGCCGTTCTGTCACGAACAGCTACCTGCAAGAGCATCACTCTCCATTCGGACCTGAAAATCGAACTGCCACTGCGTCATCCGACGCTATTCGCAGCGTATCGTGCGCGACATCCAGCGCCAGGATGCTGTCCTATCCGGTTTTTTTCATCGCGTCCCAATTCAAATCCCCACGCTAAGTCGCGGCGTGGAACCAGCACTTCGCAGACAACACCCATAGACAATAAAGTTAATCAGTTGATATTCAGGGGAAAGTCATGGCAATAGTTTTTAATCTTACTTCTCAGACGTCCAGTCCAACTATTCAAACCACAATTGGTGATGTGTCTGTACCGCACCTGAATGACTGGAATAACACATCCTTTTCCCAACTATGCCTTGGAAAATCCGAATCTGAATTATTAATGTTGTCAAAAAGCGGAGATCTTTCCGCGGACAAAAGGGCTATTGCCGGGCACTTGTTTGAGCAGAATTTTCAGGAAAAAAAAAGCGCTCAGGTCTGATCTGAAATCGTAATTAAAGATTAAAAAAGAGTAGTAATCGGGCATTCGGATTTTAGCTGCGCAGTTTAAATGAACGCCTGGAGCAATCTGCGTGGACGCAATAAAGTGAGTTATTTCATCGATATAGAAAGTTATAGGAGAAAATCATGGCAATTACGAATGTAAGCGGTTCAGGTAGCGTAGCCGGTTCAACGGCATACCAATCCGGTGGTGCTGCTGGTGGCACTAATGCCGCAGTAACGCAAGCAAACGGGATGTCGACGGGCGAGTTTGGAACCAAGATGTCCACGATGTCGAACAAGGACCTGACGACGATGCTGGGTTCGCCCGGTTTAAGCGATGCCCGCAAATCAGAAATCGCTGCCGAACTGTTGAGGCGTATTGATGCAGCTAAGGCTGAGTCGACCTCCAGTCATGCGCCTACTGCGCCAAAGGATCCGGCAGCAACGGAGGAAACCGACGATGAAAAGAGACTCAAAGAGCTACTCAAAAAACTGAAGGAGGGAAAAATCACACCAGAGGAAATGAAGGAACTTACCGGTATGTTGGCAAAAGATAAGACTGCCACGGATGACAAGCCGGGTGGTTCTACGATGACACCTCGAACGATCTAAAACCGTTGAGACAATTCATCACACCGGTACGATATTCGGGAGGGTATGGCCGGTACCTGGTCCAGACCGTGTAAAAAAACAGGCAGTCAGTGGTGAGGGATCGCGTAATTGACTGCCTGGATTTGATTGCGGGGATCAGATTATTTATCGATATCGCATTTAACCTAGGAAGGAATCGGTCTCAAGAAAATACGATGTTTCATTTCAAGGGATTTAGATCGGACCGGGCAGTTTCTGCCCACTCCATTCAAAATACAGCACACCCGGATATCCTGCAGCACGGGGTTGCCGCCAGGTGTCACTGCCCCAATGCCTTGGGATCCTGCATTTAATACAGAAAACTGACCGGGCTGCGAATCACCTCCAGGCCCGGGTTTTTTAACAGCGCAGACTCCATCGCTTCATCCATCCGCAACACCGCCGACACGCAGCAATCGACGCCTTCAAAATGCGCCATCGCTGCATCGAGATCGAGGCCTGAAAAGTACCCGGCCACCGCATCGATCAACGCCAGCGCGTCATCGCACCCCACCACTTGACCGAGCGCCCAATGCTGCGTTGCCCAGTCCGGCCGTCCGGCCGTGGCGCAGAACAACTCCCAGAATTTCAGTTCCAGCGCGCCAACCGCCACGTACCGTGCATCGCTAGTGCGATAGACGTTGTAGCAAGCCACACCGCCCGTGAGCAAGTCGCGCCCGGGTTGGGCCGGTACGCCAAAATTCTTCACTGCCACCAGCGGCATGACATTGTTGGCGAAGACTGCGTGCGTCATCGAGACATCGACATAACGTCCCGGTCCACCCATCTTCACCGCCAGCAGCGCCGCCAGGATACCTTGCACGGCGGTCTGTGATCCACCCAGCAAATCGGCGACCTGCAAGTTCGCCAGCGCCGGTTTGCCATCGCTGCCGGCGTTCTGTTCCAGCATGCCGGCACTGGCCAGATAGTTGACGTCATGGCCGGCCATCAGCGCCATCGGCCCCGCCTGTCCGTAGCCGGAAATCGCACACACCACCAGCGTCGGATTGCGCGCTTTCAGCACCTCCCAGCCCAAGCCCAGACGCGCCATCACGCCCGGTCGAAAACTCTCGACGAGGACGTCTGCGGTTTCGACCATCGTGAGTAATTGCTCGCGCTGGTCGGCGTTTTTCAGATCCAGCCGCACAAGTTGCTTACCCCGATTGACGACCTGAAAAAACTGCGACAGCTCGCCCGGGAACGGTCCCATCGCGCGGGCCGGATCACCGGCTCCGGGCTCTTCGATCTTGATGACGTCGGCACCCATGTCGGCCAGTTGCAGCGTCGCCATCGGACCCGGCAGCAAACGTGTCAGGTCGAGGATGCGAATGCCGCGCAGCGGCTGGTCGACAGGCGTCGGCATCGTCAGACCACCTGTTCCAGCGCTTCCTGCTGCTCGATCCATTGCGCTTCAAGTTCGGCCAGTTCTTTCTTGAAGTAGGCCTGATCGGTCAGCAGCGTTTTCAGATCTTTCTTGTTGGCGCTATCGTAGATTTCCGGATTGGCCAGCCGCTCGTCGATTACCGCTTTTTGCGCAGTGCGCTTGGCAATTTGTTCTTCGAGTTTCTTCAGCTTGTTCTCGATCGGTTTCTTGCGTGTCGCCAGTTTCTGGCGTTCTTCGGCTTCGGCGCGCTTCTGGTCCTTGCTCGGTGCGGCCACGCTGGGCGGCTCGATAATGCTGGCGGACTTGGTGGTCACTTTCGGCAGTGCCGTCCCGATGGCATTGGTCTTGGTGGCCAGCTTGGTCTTGAAGAGCCAGTCTTTGTAATCGTCGAGGTCGCCATCGAACGGCTGCAACTTGCCATCGGCGACGATGATGAATTCGTCGGTGGTGGCGCGCAGCAAATGCCGGTCATGCGAGACCACCACCAGCGTGCCTTCGAACTGCGCCAGCGCCATCGTCAGCGCTTCGCGCGTTTCCAGGTCCAGATGGTTGGTCGGTTCATCGAGCAGCAGCAGGTTAGGGCGTTGCCAGACGATCAGCGCCAGGGCAAGACGGGCTTTTTCGCCACCGGAAAACGGCGCGATCTTGCTAGTCACCATCGGGCCGTTGAAGTTGAAGCTGCCGAGGAAGTTGCGCAGTTCCTGCTCGCGCACCGTCGGTGCAATGTGCGCCAGATGCCAGAGCGGCGATTCTTCGTGGCGCAGCATTTCGACCTGATGCTGGGCGAAGTAACCGATGGCCAGGCCTTTGCCGAACTGGGCATCGCCCGACAGCGGCATCAGCTCGCCGGCGATAGTCTTGATCAGCGTCGATTTGCCGGCGCCGTTGACACCGAGCAGACCGATACGCTGGCCGATCTGCAATGAGAACTTGATGTCCGAGACGATGGTCTTGACCTCGACGCTATGGTCGGTCTGGCTCTCGACGCGATAACCGGCATTGACGTTTTCCATCGTCAGCAACGGGTTTGGCGCGCTGGCCGGCTCGCGGAATTCGAACGAAAATTCGGCTGCAGCGCGCAATGGCGCGAGCTCATCCATCTTGGCCAGTGCCTTCATCCGGCTCTGTGCCTGACGCGCCTTGCTAGCTTGCGCCTTGAAGCGGTTGATGAAAGATTCCAGGTGCGAACGCTGGCGCTGCTGCTTTTCGAGCGTGCCGGCGGCGAGGATCATTTGCGCGGCGCGCTGGCGCTCGAACGAACTGTAATTGCCCGAGTAACGCTTGAGCTTGCGTTCGTCGATATGCACGATCACGTTGACCACGCCGTCGAGGAAGTCGCGGTCATGCGAAATGATGATCAGCGTACCGGCGTAGCGCTTGAGCCAGTCTTCGAGCCAGATGATGGCGTCCAGATCCAGATGGTTGGTCGGTTCATCGAGCAGCAGCAAATCCGACGGGCACATCAGCGCTTGCGCCAGGTTCAGCCGCATGCGCCAGCCGCCGGAAAAACTCGCGACCGGCTGGTTCATCTGCGCCATTGAGAAGCCGAGGCCAGTGAGCAACTGCTCGCCGCGCGAGCGCACGGTGTAGGCATCGGCGTCCGCCAGTGCGCTGTACAGGTCGCCGATCAGCAAGCCATTGGCCGAGCTTTCGGGTTCGCTTTCGAGGAAGGCCAGCTCGTCTTCCAGCCGGCGCAAGGTGATGTCGCCATCGATCGCGTAATCCAGCGCAGCGCGGTCCAGCGCCGGTGTTTCCTGTGCCACGTAGGCCATGCGCCACTTGGTCGGGAAGTCGATGCTGCCGAGGTCGGCATGCAGTTCGCCGCGCAACAGGCCGAACAGGCTGGACTTGCCGGCGCCATTGGCACCGATCAGGCCGATCTTGTCGCCGGGATTGAGGGTGAGGTCGACATTGTCGAGCAACGGCTTGATGCCGCGCATCATGGAAACTTGCTGGAAACGAATCATGGTTAATGCACTTGCGGGAGCGCGGTGGCGCTCCCCTTTCTTGGTGTCGGGGGGAAGGAAAGTCAGTTCGGCGAACGCGCAGTATACGCGATGCGGTTCGCCGCTAGCATCAAAGCTTGTCGGCGGTGGCCAGAAATACCATGTCGTCGCCGGCGCTGGTGGTCATCCAGGTCAGCTCCAGAGTCGGGAAAGCCAGTTCGGCGTGTGCGCGTTCGTTGCCGATTTCGACCACCAGCAAGCCGCCACGGGTCAGGCGCTCGCGTGCACCGGCGACGATGTTGCGCACCAGGTCCATGCCATCAGTGCCGCCGGCCAGCGCAATACGCGGTTCGATCTGGTATTCCTTCGGCAACTTGTCCATCGAGGCACTGTTGACATACGGCGGGTTGGAGATGATCAGGTCGTATTTCTTGACGGGCACGGCGGCGTACAGGTTCGATTCGATCAGCGTGATGCGGTCTTGCAGTTCGTAGTCGTCGACATTGCGGCGGGCCACGGCCAGCGCATCGGCGGAGATGTCGATCGCATCGACATGGGCATTCGGAAAAGCATCGGCCAGCATGATCGCCAGGCAGCCGGAACCGGTGCACAGCTCCAGAATGTTGAGCACACCATCGGCATCGCTGACCCACGGCGAAAACTGGTCCGGGATCAGCTCCGCGATGAACGAACGCGGCACCAGCACACGCTCGTCGACATAAAAATGGTAGTCGCCCAGCCAGGCCTGCTGCGTGATGTAGGCGGCCGGTTGACGTTCGACGGCACGGCGGCGGATCACCTCGAGCAAGGCGTTGATTTCATCGGGCAGCAGGTGTGCATCGAGAAAGGGATCGAGCTTGTCGAGCGGCAGGTGCAGCGTATGCAGAATCAGGTAGGCCGCTTCGTCGAGGGCGTTGCTGCTGCCATGACCGAAGAACAGCTTGGCTTCATTGAAACGGGTCACTGCATAGCGCAGCATGTCGCGGATGGTCGAAAAATGAGTCGTCATGGGAAGTGGTCGATCAGGAAAAAGGAGAGGAGGAGGTCGCGCCCAAGGAGGGCATGGGCGCAACCGGTAAGATCAGGTCAGCAGATTTTCCAGCGTTTTGCGGTAGATGTTTTTCAGCGGATCGATATAGCGCACTTCAACGTGTTCATCGATTTTATGGATGCTGCCGTTGGGCGGACCGACCTCGATGACTTGCGGGCAGATTTGCGCAATGAAGCGGCCATCCGAGGTGCCGCCGGTGGTCGACAGGTCGGTCTCAAGCCCGGTCTCGGACTTGATCGCTGCACTGATCGCATCGCTGAGCTCACCGCGCGGTGTCAGGAACGGCAGCCCGCTGACGGTCCATTTCAGGCTGTATTCGAGACCATGACGCGACAGGATTTCCTGCACGCGCTGCTGCAATCCTTCGACCGTGCTGGCGGTCGAAAAACGGAAATTGAAATCGATCACCAGCTCGCCCGGAATCACGTTCGAGACACCGGCGCCGGCATGGATGTTCGAGACCTGCCACGACGTCGGCAGGTAATACTCGTTGGCCTCGTCCCACTGCTCGGCGACCAGTTCGGCGATCGCCGGTGCCGCCTGATGGATCGGATTGCGCGCAAGCTGCGGATAGGCGATGTGGCCCTGGATGCCGCGCACCACCAGCCGGCCGGACATCGACCCGCGCCGGCCATTCTTGATGGTGTCGCCCAGCTGTTCGGTTGCAGTCGGTTCACCGACGATGCAGTAGTCGAGCTGCTCGCCACGTTCCTTCAGCAAATTGCAGACCACGATGGTGCCGTCGGTGGCCGGGCCTTCCTCATCACTGGTAATCAGGAAACCGATCGATCCCTTGTGATCCGGGTGGCTGGCAGTGAATTCCTCGACTGCGATCACCATCGCGGCGATCGAGGTTTTCATGTCGGCCGAGCCACGCCCATACAGCTTGCCATCGCGGTGGGTCGGCAAGAACGGCGGCGAGGTCCACTGGTCGAGCGGGCCGGTCGGCACGACGTCGGTGTGGCCGGCAAACACCAGCAATGGTTGTGCGCTGCCCTTGCGCGCCCACAGATTGGTGACATTGCCGGACTGGATGGCTTCGCAATGGAAGCCCAATGGTGCCAGCAAGGCGATCAGATGTTGTTGGCAACCGTTGTCTTCGGGAGTCACGGAAGAGAGCGCGATCAGTTTTTCTGTCAGCGCCAGCGTTTTGCTCATGGAGTCATTTCTTGAAAATCTGTTGATAGGTGTCGTCGGAAAAGCCAACGACGGTCTGCGTGTCCGTGACCAGCACCGGACGCTTGATGATAGAGGGATTTTCCAGCATTAGCACGGTGGCTTGCTCTGCATCGACGATGGTCGCCTTGCGCGCCTCGTCGAGCGCACGCCAGGTCGTGCCCTTGCGGTTGACCAGCACTTCCCAGTCGACGCGTTGCAACCAGCCCTCGACCGTCGCGCGGTCAAGGCCGGCTTTCTTGAAGTCGTGGAAAACCACTTCGTGCTGCCGGTCAGTGAGCCAGGTGCGGGCTTTCTTGACCGTGTCGCAATTTGGGATGCCGTAGAGCAGGGTGGTCATGTATTGAGTGTGAATTCGGTAAAGGTCGGACCGTCCGTAACCGCACTATCCGGTGCTGCAGCTGCGGGCTTGCCATTGACCGTGTTGTTGATCATCCAGAACAGATTGCTGGCCGAATCGGCATTGGCCATGGCGGCGTCCTGCGTGACCTTGCCATCGCGAATCAATTGCAACAATGCCTGTTCAAAAGTTTGTGATCCCGGTGACAGGCTTTTTTCGATGGCTTCACGGATCTGGCCGATTTCGCCTTGTTCGATCAGGTCGGCCACATGGCGCGTGTTGAGCAACACCTCGACGGCAGGGATGCGTCCGCCATCAATGGCGGGCACCAGTCGCTGCGAGACAATTCCGGTGAGCGTCGACGCCAGGTCCTGCAGCAGCGCCGGACGATTCTCGATCGGAAAGAAACCGATGATGCGATTGAGGGCGCGGTAGCTGTTACTGGCATGCAGCGTCGAGACAACCAGGTGTCCGGATTGCGCATACGCCATCGCTGCCGCCATGGTGTCGCGGTCACGAATTTCGCCGATCAGGATGCAGTCGGGAGCCTGGCGCAGCGCGTTTTTCAGGGCAATCGCCAGCGTCTCGGTGTCAACGCCGACTTCACGCTGATTGACGATGGAGCGCTTGTTCCGGAACAGGAACTCGATGGGTTCTTCCAGCGTCAGGATGTGTCCGGAGGCGTTTGCGTTACGATGATCCAGCATCGACGCAATCGTGGTTGATTTGCCTGACCCGGTTGCTCCGACGATCAGCAGCAAACCACGCTTGGCCATGATCAGTTCGTTAAGCAGTGGCGGCACATTGAGCGTCGAGAGCTCCGGAATGTTGTGCGGGATATAGCGCAGCACGGCCGAAACACTGCTGCGCTGACGGAACGCTGACAAACGAAAGCTGCCGACACCGGATACCGGAATGCCGATGTTGAGTTCGTTGTCGCGTTCGAGTTCCTGCAGGCGACTGGCGGGCACGACTTCACCGAGCAAGCTCATGATGGTGGCGTGATCCATCTTTTGCTGATTGATGGGCACCAGATTGCCGTTGATTTTCAGATGGATTGCGGAGTTGACGGACAAGAACATATCCGACGCTTCTTTTTCCTTCATCAATGCAAACAGTCGATCCATCGCCATGCCTGTCTCCTGAAAAATTAGTCGTGCAATCAGTCTCGTAGCAACTCATTGATTCCTGTCTTGGCACGCGTCTTGGCATCGACCCGCTTGACGATGACGGCGCAATACAGGCTGTATTTGCCATCGGCTGACGGCAAATTGCCGGCGACAACGACGGAGCCCGAAGGAATCCGGCCGTAGGTCACTTCACCGGTAGCACGGTCATAAATCTTGGTCGACTGGCCGATATAGACGCCCATCGAAATGACCGAGTTTTCTTCGACGATGACGCCTTCGACGATTTCCGAACGGGCACCGATGAAGCAGTTATCTTCGATGATGGTCGGGTTGGCCTGCATCGGTTCGAGCACGCCGCCGATACCGACGCCGCCGGACAGATGGACGTTCTTGCCGATCTGCGCGCACGAACCGACGGTGGCCCAGGCATCAACCATGGTGCCTTCGTCGACGTAGGCGCCGATGTTGACGAACGACGGCATCATGATCACGTTCCTGCCGATGAAGCTGCCGCGACGGGCAACCGCCGGCGGCACCACGCGGAAACCGCCTTTGGCGAAATCCTCGGCGGTGTAGTTCGCGAACTTGGTCGGCACCTTGTCGTAAAACTGCATGTGATCGCCGGACGGCATCACGATGTTGTCTTCGAGACGGAACGACAGCAGCACGGCTTTCTTGACCCACTGGTTGACGACCCAGCTGCCGCTGTCTTTTTGCGCCACGCGCAACGTGCCGTCATTGAGTTGTTCGAGTACATGGGCAACGGCTTCGCGGATGGCGGCAGGTGCGGCTTGCGGTGACAGGCTGGCGCGGTCTTCCCATGCCTGGTCGATGATGTTCTGGAGTGCTTGGGTCATGGTCTTGGTCAGTCTTTAAGTATAAAAATCAGAGGAGGAAATGCCGCTCAAAGCGTGCGGGTAAACGCAACGAGTCGCGCGGCTGCTTCCAGGCATTCATCGGCTTCGGCGACCAGCGCCATGCGGATGCGGTTGCGACCCGGATTGCTGCCGTGGGCTTCGCGGCCGAGGTAGCTGCCGGGCAAAACGGTCACATTATATTCGGCATACAAACGCCGGGCGAAGTCGACATCGCTGATGCCGGCATAGCGATCCACGCCCGCCCACAGGTAGAAACCGGCGTCGGGAAGTTCGACGTCAAGCACTTCCTGCAGCATCGGCGTGACCCGCGAAAACTTGTCGAGATATTTGGCGCGGTTCTCGACCACATGCTGTTCGTCATTCCAGGCGGCGATCGACGCAGCCTGCACCGTCGGGCTCATCGCGCCGCCCTGATAGGTCCGGTACAGCAGGAATTGTTTCAGGATCGCGGCATCGCCGGCGACAAAGCCGGAGCGCATGCCCGGCACATTCGAGCGCTTCGACAGACTCGAAAACGCGATCAGGTTGCGGTAATCGGCACGACCGAGCAGGCTGGCTGCCTGCAACGACCCGAGCGGCGCTTCCGGCTTGAAGTAAATCTCGGAGTAGCACTCGTCGGCCGCGATCACGAAACCGTACTTGTCCGACAGGTCGAACAGCAGCTTCCAGTCGGCCAGCGTCATCACGGACCCGGTCGGATTGCCCGGCGTGCACAAGTACAGCAAGCGCACGCGCTGCCAGACATCAGCCGGAACCGTGTCGTAGTCAGGCGCAAAATTGCGCGCCGGATCGGCATTGACGAAATAGGGCGTGGCACCGGCGAGGTAGGTCGCGCCTTCGTAGATCTGATAAAACGGGTTCGGACAGAGCACTAGCGCATCGCCGGCCGGATCGATCACCGTTTGTGCCAGCGCAAACAAGGCTTCGCGCGAACCATTGACCGGCAGCACTTGCGTACCGGCGTCGAGCTTCGCTAATCCATAGCGCCGTTCCAGCCAGGCCGCGATGGTGCCGCGCAGCGCGTCGCTACCGGCGGTGGTCGGATAGCTGGCCAGTCCGCCCAGATGGTCGGCCATGGCTTGCTTGATGAAGGCGGGGGTCGGGTGTTTCGGCTCGCCGATGCCCAGGCTAATCGGGGCGAAGGCCGGATTCGGCGTCGCGTCCGCAAATAACTGGCGGAGCTTTTCGAATGGATAGGGTTGCAGCTGGTTCAGATGTGGATTCACGGGCGCTAGCGGAAGGTTGACGAGGCGGCAAATGGAGAACAAAAGTAGCCATTATAACGTCGCGTCACTGTTGCACCGTTGTTGTTTGGCATGGCTAAAGCCGGCAGGGCGGCAAAGCGCCGATGTTATGATGGTGCCCATTTTCGCGGTGCCGTTGCGGTGTTCGCTTCCTCTACTGATCGTCTACTGACTGCTGACTTCGTGCGCTTATCCTCCATTAAACTCTCCGGCTTCAAATCGTTTGTTGACCCGACCAATTTCCAGGTACCGGGCCAGCTGGTCGGCGTGGTCGGACCGAATGGCTGCGGCAAATCCAACATCATCGATGCCGTGCGCTGGGTACTCGGAGAATCGAAAGCCTCGGAGTTGCGTGGCGAATCGATGCAGGACGTGATCTTCAACGGCACCACGCACCGCAAGCCGGCCGGACGTGCCTCGGTCGAACTGCTGTTCGATAACTCGGATGGCAAGGCCGCCGGGCAATGGGGCCAGTACGCCGAAATCGCTGTCAAGCGCACGCTGACCCGCGACGGCACCTCGACCTACTACATCAACAATCAGGCCGTCCGGCGGCGCGATATCCAGGATATTTTCCTCGGCACCGGCCTTGGTCCGCGCGCCTACGCGATCATCGGGCAGGGCATGATTTCGCGCATCATCGAAGCGCGGCCCGAAGAGTTGCGCATCTTTCTGGAAGAAGCCGCCGGCGTCTCGAAGTACAAGGAACGCCGGCGCGAAACCGAAAACCGGCTGCACGACACGCGTGAAAACCTGCTGCGGGTTGAAGACATCCTGCGCGAACTCAATACCAACCTCGAAAAGCTCGACGCCCAGGCCGCCGTCGCTATGCGTTTTCGCGATATGCAGGACGATCAGGACGAAAAACAAAAACTGCTCTGGCTGGTGCGCAAGAACGAAGCGAAGACCGAGCAGCACAAGTTTTTCATGGAGATCGAAAAAGCCCAGACCGCCCTCGAGCAGGAAACCGCCAAGTTGCGCCATGTCGAGCTGGAACTCGAGCACATGCGGCAGGCCCATTTCGGTGCCGGCGACCGCCTGCATCAGGCGCAGGGCGCGCTGTACCAGACCAATACCGAAATCGGCAGCCTCGAAGCCCAGATCAAGTTTGTCATCGAATCGCGCAGCCGCCTGCAAGCGCAGCTCGACACGCTGACCACCCAGCGTGATCACTGGCAGCGCCAACAAAGCCAGTTTGCCGAAGAGCAGGCCGAAGCCGAATTGCTGCTCGAAGAGCAGGGCGAACGCGTCGAACAGTCCCAGCAAGTGCTGCAACAGCATGGCGAACAACTGCCATCGCTGGAGCAAGCCTGGCGCGATGCGCAACAGCGCAGCACCGAATCGCGCAGCCAGATCATGCAGATCCAGCAGCAGATCGAACTGGAAGCAGCGCAGCAGCGCAATGCCTCGAATATCCTGAATGGCCTGGCGGTGCGACGCGAGCGCCTGCACCAGGAAAAGACCGGCCTGAACCTGCCCGATAACGCCTGTCTGGTCGAGGCGACGTTGCAGCTCGACGAGAAGCGTGCCGAACTCGAAGAAGCCACGATGCTGCTCGATGAAGCGCAAGACCAGCAGCCGCGTCTCGAGGAAGAACGCCGTGCCGCGCAAGCCGCGGTCAATGAAGAGAGTGCCAGCAATGCACGTCTCGATGCGCGGCTGGGCGCGCTCAAGCAATTGCAGGAGCGGGTGCAAAGCCAGGGCAAGGTGCAGCCGTGGCTGAACCGGCACGAGCTCGATGGCTTGCCGCGACTCTGGCAAAAATTGCATATCGAAGCCGGCTGGGAAACCGCCCTCGAATCGGTGCTGCGCGAGCGCACTTCGGCACTTGAGCTGTCCAATCTCGACTGGGCCAAGGCGTTTTTCAGTGATGCGCCGCCAGCCAAGCTGGCGCTGTTTTCGGCCAGCGCCGCTGCTGCCGGTCCGCTCACCGAGTCAATCCAGGGTTTGCAACCGCTGCAGAACCTGCTGCTGCAAAACGATCCCGGCATCCGCCAGCTGATGCAGGACTGGCTGTGCAATTTGTATGCGGCCGAGGACGTCGAGGCGGCCTTTGCCGCGCGCGACAAGCTGCCCGCCGGCGCCAGTTTCGTGACGCGCCAGGGTCACTTGATCGGCAAGTCCAGCGTGCGTTTTTATGCCGCCGATTCCGAGCAGGACGGCATGCTGGCGCGCCAGCAGGAAATCGATAATCTGACGCGGCAGGTGCGCGCCCAGTACCTGCTGGCCGACGCCGCACGTAACCGCTCGGTGCAAGCCGAGGCGGCATTGACACAGGCGGTGCAGCGCGTGCAGGAATACCGCCTGCGCGCAACCGGTCTGACGCAGGCCGTTCATGCGCTGCAGATCGACGTGATGAAAATGGCCGAAGTGCAGGCGCGCTTCAATCAGCGCAGTGGCCAGATCGCCACCGACCTCGCTGAAATCGCCACGCAGGAAACCGAACAGCAGCAAGCGCGCGCCGAGTCCGAAGCCAAGTTCGAGCAGCTCGATGGCGAACTGGCCGAACGGCAGGAAGCGCACGAGGATGGCCAGACCGATTATCTGCACAAGGAACAGCAGCTCAATGAGGCGCGCCAGCGCTTGCGCGACCTCGAACGTTCGGCGCAGGAAATCGACTACGCCGAGAAAAGCCAGCGCAGCAAGATCGACGAATTACGCCGCAATATCGCCACTGCGCAGCAGCAGGTCGCGCAACTGACCGACAGCCTGGAGCAGGGTTTGCAGGAACAGACCGGGCTGGAAGAGCAGACCGCGCAGACCGGTTTGCAAACCTTGCTGGACCAGCGCACCAGCCAGGAACGCGCGCTCTCGGATGCGCGTCACGAGCTCGACCAGTTATCGCAGAACCTGCGCCAGCACGAAGACGCCCGTATGCAATCCGAACGCAGCCTGCAGCCGCAGCGCGACCGCATCATGGAATGGCAATTGAAGGAACAGGCGGCGCGCCTGAATCAGGAGCAGTTCGCGCAGCAATTGATCGACGCGCAAGCCGATGAAGTCGCGCTATCGGCCAAGCTGCATGACGATTTGCGGCCCTCGTATCTGCAGGGCGAAGTCACGCGGCTCGGCAATGCGATCATCGCGCTCGGCGCGGTCAATCTGGCAGCGCTCGACGAACTCGCCGTGGCGTCCGAGCGCAAGAATTTTCTGGATGCGCAAAACGCCGACCTGACCGAAGCCATCGATACGCTGCAGGATGCGATCCACCGCATCGACAAGGAAACCCGTGAACTCCTGCAGGACACCTTCGACAAGGTCAACGAGCATTTCGCCGAACTGTTTCCTATCCTGTTCGGTGGCGGCCAGGCCCGGCTGGTGATGACCGGCGACGAGATCCTCGACGCCGGCGTGCAAGTCATGGCGCAACCACCCGGCAAGAAAAACGCCACCATCCACCTGCTGTCGGGCGGCGAAAAAGCATTGACTGCGACGGCGCTGGTGTTTTCGATGTTTCAGCTCAATCCGGCCCCGTTCTGCCTGCTCGACGAGGTCGATGCGCCGCTCGACGATTCGAATACCGAGCGCCTGTGCAACATGGTCAGGCGCATGGCCGTGAAGACCCAGTTCCTGTTCATCTCGCATAACAAGATCGCGATGGAAATGGCGCAGCAACTGATCGGCGTGACGATGCAGGAGCAGGGCGTATCGCGCATCGTCGCGGTCGATATGGAATCAGCACTGGGCTTTGCCACCGATGCGCAGTCGGCGTGAGCACTTTTTGATACACAGGGTGGCGCGTTCATGCTGTAATTCCGCCAGCCGCCCATTCCGCTGGCGGCGACCCTTTTCCTTGAGGAGAACAACCATGAAACACATCCTTGCCATCCTGCTGCTTGCCGTCCCGTTCTGCTTCAATTCCGCGCTAGCGGCCACGGACCAGCAAACCAAAATGGGTACCTGCAACAAGGAAGCCACCGGTAAAAAAGGCGATGAGCGCAAGGCGTTCATGAAGCAATGCCTGAGCGCCAAACCGGCCGCTGATGCACCGGCAGCCGCCACCGCTGCGGCACCCGCCACCCAGCAAGGCAAAATGAAAACCTGCAACACCGAAGCCACCGGTAAAAAAGGCGACGAACGCAAGGCCTTCATGAAAGAGTGCCTGAAAAAAGCAGCCTGATTCCGCCTCACGCCAGACCATAAAAAAAGACCGCCGGACTTACCGGACGGTCTTTTTTTTATCTTGACGCAGTGATCGTCGTGCCGACCTTTATTTTTCTATGGCAGCGTAGACCATCTGCTTGATCATCCGGCGATAACCGGGCCGGCTCGGACCGGGTGCCTGCATCATTGCAACGACGGCCAGGTTCTGTTTTGGATCTATCCAGAAAAATGTTCCCGCGGCACCGGCCCACATGTACTCGCCCTCGGAGCCCGGCACCCCGGCGATGCCCGGACCCTGTCGCACCATGAAACCCAGGCCGAAGGTGTAGCCCGGCACGCCCATCAGCAATTCGCCGGGACTGGGCGACGCGACGACCTTGCTGCCGAGGTGGTCCGAGGTCATCAGGCTGATTGTGGTCGGGCTGAGGATGCGCTGTCCGTCCAGTTCGCCGCCGCGCAACAGCATCACGGCAAAGCGCAGGTAATCGCTGGCGGTCGAGACTGCCCCGGCACCGCCTGATGCGTTGGCCGGAGCGATCGTCACGTCAAGAACTTTGTTCGGTGCGCCGGTTGCCGGATCGATGGCAAGGGGTTCGGCGATACGGCCGATCTCTTTTGCCGGAACCTGAAAGCCGGTATCGACCATTTTTAATGGCTTGAACAGGCGCTCGTCGAGGTAGGTTGCCAACGGTTTGCCACTGGCACTTTCGACAACGCGACCGAGGATGTCGACCGACAAGCCGTATTCCCAGGTGCTGCCGGGCTGCGTGGACAACGGAGCCTTGGCGACACCGCTCACTTGCAACGCCGGCGCGCCTTTGCGGTGGTCGTAGTCGGTCCCTTTGTCTTCGTAGACGCCTGCTTCGATATAGGCTTTGCGGATGACCGGATTACGCGTGATTTCGCCATAGGCGATGCCCGACGTGTGGCGCAGCAAATCCTGCACCGTGATCTGGCGGGTCGCCGGCACGATGCTATAGCTGACTACGCCGCTGGCATCGGTCTGCGCGACGCTCACGCCCATCCTGGAAAATTCGGGGAGGTATTTCGAGATCGGATCGGTCAGCTGTATCTTGCCGTCTTCAACCAGCATCATTGCACCCACCGAGGCCAGCGGCTTGGTCATCGAGTAGATACGGAAAATGGCGTCCTGACGCAGCGCCTTGCCGGCCGGCTTGTCCTGGAAACCGATGGTTTCCGAATAGGCCAGCTTGCCGTTACGCACGATCATCACGATCGCCCCGGGGATTTTTCCGTTATCGACCTCGGCTTGCAGGCTGGTCTTCATGGCGGCAAGCCGTGCTGAGGACAGGCCGACCTCTTCGGGCCGGGCAGTCGGCAAACCCTGGCCCATCGCCATGCCGGTCGCTGCTGCCAGCAAGAGTCCTACCGCGCTGTTGAGTAGCTGTTTGTTCATCCGTGTCTCCATCATTGTTGTTTTGAAAGAACGGCCACTATAGCGGCAGTCCTCCTTTCATGTAGCAATATGTTGTCGACCAGGAATAACAAGGCATCACGGAAAAATACGCAGGGCGAGCCGGCGCGACGTCACGACGTCACGACGTCAGCGGCGTCACTGTCACGGCTACCCGCAACTCCTGCCCGCCACCACCCAGCACGATGCCGCGCATCGGCGTGACATCGCTAAAATCCCGTCCCCATCCGACCGTGATGTGTTCATGCTGGACCAGGCAACGGTTGGTCGGATCAAAATCGATCCAGCCCAGTCCTTCGCTGTACACCGAGGCCCAGGCATGCGAGGCATCGGCGCCGACCAGGCGGGGCTGGCCTTCCGGCGGCATCGTCAGGATGTAGCCGCTCACATAGCGGCACGACAGGCCAAGCGAGCGCAGGCACCCGATCATCACATGCGCAAAATCCTGGCAGACGCCACGCCGGCCACGCAATACCTCGAGTAGCGGCGTGGCGATGGTGGTGGCTTCCGGATCGTATTTGAAATCACTGTGAATGCGCTCGGTCAATTCCATGGACGCTTCCAGCAACGGCCGGCCGGCGCTAAAGCTCGGCCGGGCATAGTCGGCCAGTTCGGTACCGCAGGCGATGTGCGGCGAGTCGAACAGGAAGGCGTATGGGTCCATCGTGCTCGCGTCGAGCGTGCTGCGCAGGCGTGACCGCTGATCTTCCCAGGCCGGTGATTCGCCGAGTCGTGAGCGGTCCGGACGCGGCGACAGGGTCACGACAGAGTCCGACACGACCGTCAGTGCCGGATGCGGTCCGGACAGCGTCAGCAAGCGGGTCGCGTTGCCGAAATAATCGATCCGGTTGGACCAGTCATGCGGTACCGGCGTGATGCTCAGCTGATGTGATTCGGTGCTCTGGTAATCGAATGACCGGGGCGTCATATGCAAAAACTGCTGCGATAGCGTGACCGGACGGTGATAGGTCGTCACGGTTTCGTGGAGGACGTGATAGCGGATGCTCATGGTGCGAATGTGCCTCGGTTGACTTCGCCGGTATGACTGAAAAATTGCAGGCCGATCTGGTCCGACAACGCGATGCTGGCGACATTGAGTTTGACCAGCAATGCCAGCAAGGGCTTGCTGCCGAAACAGAGGTCGCGTTCAGTCCGGATGGCTTGCAGTTCGACCAGCAGCGGCACGAACAGCGCGGCACCGCACGGCCCATGACTGGCGGCCAGCTTGTCGAGGTATTTGATGAGTCCTTGCAGCTGGAACATGACCGACCGGGGATTACTTTCGTCGAGTACCAGCAAGTCCAGCAAAGGCAGAATTTCGGGTTGTGCAACATAGCGCGACCGGTAGGTGACGATACTGTCGGCCACTTCCAGCAGCCAGTCGAGGCTGCTATCGGGCGGCATGTTGATGCCGTGCTGAAGTACGGTGCTCATGAACTGCAGGCGCTCGAGGCGCCGGCCGATCGTCATGAAGCGCCAGCCGTTATCGCGTGTCATGCCGTCCAGCGCAAAGCCGGACAAGGTCATGAGGGCGATGGCAGCACTGTCGAGCCGGGCGATGGCACCAGCCAGATTGAGCGGCTGGCCCAGTCCGCTGTTTTGCTGGACTACCTGATTGAGCGTGCGCCAGTTGTCCAGCGACAGCCGTTCGCGCAGGTGCCCCGCGACCCGGTACAGTTGCTGGAAATTATTGGTCAGGCCGGCACCGCTGCGGGTGACCAGCGATTGCAACAGCTCGGTCTCGATGTCGGCATCGTCCTGCAGGTCATCGTTGAGCAGACCAAAATGCTGACACAGGTCCTGCACGGTCTGCCATTCGCCGCCGCGGTATTCGGGCGACACGCTGAGCAGAAAATCGAGAGCACTGCGCAACAGTCGCGTGCTGTTGTCGCAGCGCTCGGTCAGCCGGCCGAACCAGAACAGGTTCTCGACCACGCGACTCGACAAGTGGGTGTCGCCACGCACCAGTTCATGGGCGGCGGTCGAGGTCGGCAGCAGGCTGAGCTGGCTGACGCGGCCTCGCGCTTGCACCCAGGTGTCCTTGCTGGCACCACCGCGCTGCATCGTGGTGACACGTGCATCGGCACCGGTGGCAACGCGCGACAGGCCGCCCGGCATGACGATGTAGCCGTCCGGTGTCGCACAGACGAACACGCGCAGCCCGACCGCAGACGCACTCAGGCCGGGTTCGGGACCATCGCGCCAGACCGGCGTCTGCGAAATCTTTACCAGTTCCTGAGCAACGTAATTGTGCGGCTGAGCCCGCATCGCGGCGATCAGTCCGGCACGCGCCTGATCATCGAGGTCCTGGCCAAAGACAGGTTCCAGGCGCAATTGCGGAAAGGCTGGTTTGACCACCAGATTGTCGAGCTGGTCGATGGCTTGCTTGAGCGCGGCCGGTTCGCCGCACCACCAGGTGCCGACCGAAGGCATCTTCAATTCTTCGCCCAGCAGCCGGCGCGCAATAGCGGGCAGGTAGCCGAGCAGCGCGCCGGATTCGAGCAGGTTGGAGCCGAGCCCGTTGGCCAGCAGCACGGTACCGCGTCGCGCTGCTTCGGTCAGTCCGGCCACGCCCAGCGCGGAGTCGGAGCGCAGTTCCAGCGGATCGCAGAATTCGTCGTCGACACGGCGCAGGATCACGTGCACACGGCGCGGCCCGGCGAGTGTCTTGAGCCAGACCAGCCCGTTGCGCACGGTCAGGTCGCCACCTTCAACCAGCGGAAAACCGAGATAGCGCGCGAGGTAGGTTTGTTCGTAATAGGTTTCGTTGTACGCGCCCGGTGTCAGCAGCACGATCAGTGGTTGTTCGCTGTCGCGCAAGGGCGGGCTGTCGTCGTTGCCGTCACCGCGGTTGGCCGCGCAAATGCGGCCCCAGTGCGTCAGGCTATCGCGCAGGCGGGCAAAAAAGCTGGCCAGGTGCTCGACCTTGAGGTCACGAAACAGCTCCGGGAATGCGCGTGAAATCACGATCCGGTTTTCAAGCGCATAGCCGGCACCGGACGGTGCCTGGGTACGGTCGCCGACCACCCACCAGCGCCCATCGGGTGCCCGGGCCAGATCGACCGCATAAAAATGTAGCGAGATATCGTCACTCTGGCGGATCCCGTGGCAGGGCCGCAAAAAACCGGCATTGCCATGGATCAGACCGGCCGGCAGCAAGCCTTCCTTGAGCAGCGTCTGATCGCCGTACACATCGCCGAGGATGCGGTTGAGCAGGGTGGCCCGCTGGATCACGGCAGCTTCGATACCGGCCCATTCGTCGCGCGGCAGGATGAAGGGCAGCACGCTCAGGTCCCAGGGGCGGGCGATGCCTTTCGGGTCGGCGTAGATGTTGTAGGTAACGCCGTTTTCACGCACCTGGCGTTGCAGCGACTCGAGCCGGTGGCGCATTTGTTCCGGCGGTTCGCGGCCGAGGAAATCAAGCATCTTGCGCCAGTGGGGGCGCGGTTTGCCATCGGTTTCGAACATTTCGTCGTAGCGCTGGTGCGCTGCCGGATACCCGGTAAGCAGGGAATTGGTCATAGTAATGAGGTCAGTAGCCAGTGCAGGTCATGCAGGAAAGCGGAGTAAATGGCGGCGCCGGCAGCAGGTCCCGGCAGCCGATCGGAGGCTATCATACGCGCCACCGTCGATAAGTTCGATAACGCGCATATTGGCGGCCGGTTGTGCCGGATACTTGATAGACTTCGCCTCCCGCGTACATGGCGCCATCCTTCTCTCTCGAGTTACCTGCAATGATCCGGCTGAATTTTTCCATCGAACTGAACTACGACATTTACGACAACGGTAGCGATTTCATTTTCAATATTCATGCGGCGACCACTCCGCATCAGAACGTCGTGCACGAACAGTTGCACGTCAGCCAGGATGTCCGCTCCAGTATGTTCACGGTGCCGGAAACCGGGTCGCGCTATCTGCGGTTGCAGGCCGGGAATGGCCCGTTGTGCGTGCGCTATGAAGCCGCCGTCGAGATCACCCATCACACCGAAGACCCTGCAAACCTGCAGGAAATGCCGATCGATCAGGTGCCGCCACACGCGCTGGCTTACATTTATCCGAGCCGTTACTGCCAGTCCGATCGCCTGCACAATCTGGCGATCCGGGAATTTGGTGGCTGGCAGCGCGGTTACCAGCGGGTACTGGCAATCCAATACTGGATCCGCCAGCGCGTGATGTTTCAGTCAGGCAGTACCAATGCCAGCACGTCGGCGCTCGACACCATCCTCGAACAGGTCGGTGTCTGTCGCGACTATGCCCACCTGATGATTGCGCTGTGCCGCGCCGTCAATTTACCGGCGCGTTTCGTGACCGGCATCGATTACGGCGTCGACCAGACCAAGCGGGCGCTGGATTTTCATGCCTACGTGGAAGTGATGCTCAGTGGTCGCTGGTATCTGTTCGATCCTAGCGGTGTGTCGCCACCGATGGGGCTGGTGCGCATCGGCACCGGCCGTGATGCGGTTGACGTGCCGTTTGCCACCGTCTTCGGCGCCGTCAATCCGGCGCTGCCGCTCATTACGATCAACGCCGTCAATGACGCTGCGCAGGGACTGGTGTTGCCCTTTCACACCGATCAGGCGCTGTCCTCGGCCATCGTCTGATCGCTCTGGTCGAGCGCGCGCACCAGCGCCCGTTCGACCATGCCGTCCTGCGCCAGCACGCTCACGCGGGCTTCGCGGAACTGGCTGGCCAGCACATCGGCCGGCATCGAAAACGCTTCTTCGCGCCGGTCATTCGTAAAGATATACAACGTGCGCAAGGGGCTGACCCAGGCTAGCCTGACTTTGCGCGCCTCCCCCGACTCCGACACAAACGCCAGCCACGCACCGCGCTGCAACTGGTCGACCGTCGCGACGAACTGATCCGGCACCGGTTCCGGTACCGCGCGCGCTTCCAGATCAAGCCGGTGTTCGGCTGCCTTGCGGGCGACCTCCACGGCGATTTCGACTTGCCGTTCGGGTGAAAGATCGATAGGCGCACGCACAATCGACGCATGGCACTCGGCCAGATCGGCGAAAAAACGCAGCCGCTCAGCATCGTCCCACTTGATCACCGTAAGCCATTTATTGAGCATCGCCAGGATCATCGGCAGGCGCGCGATCAGTTCGCGGCGCTGCTCTGGAATCAATTTTGGCTTGATGCTCCACAGCAGGTCGTCCATGGTGCGGATGGCATTGGTCAGTACATCGGGGTTTTCATCACGGATGCTGTGGGCCAGCGTCAGCACCGTGACCCAGCGACTTTCAAGGAAGGCTTCGACAAACGCACTGACTTCGCCGGTTCGGATGCGTACGGCCACATCGTTGCGGGCAGAGCGACCCGCCATACGGATTTTTTCTGCCTGCAGTGCTTTCGTGATCGGTGCTTCCAGCGCGCTGGCGGCGGCTTTTTCTTCGGTATGGATAAACGATTCCAGCTCGCCCAGCGCAGCTGAAAAGTGCTGACCCGGGTCGCCGCCTTCCTCGTTACGGACCCGGTCGACGCCTTGTTTTATCGTGCGGTACAGCGGATCGTCGGTCCCCTTGCCGGGATCCCAGCCGATTCCGGCGCGGGCCAGCAGATCGATCAACTTGCGGGC
This sequence comes from Actimicrobium sp. CCC2.4, assembly GCF_034347385.1. Classification (NCBI taxonomy): domain Bacteria; kingdom Pseudomonadati; phylum Pseudomonadota; class Betaproteobacteria; order Burkholderiales; family Oxalobacteraceae; genus Actimicrobium; species Actimicrobium sp. CCC2.4. The sequence goes on from NZ_CP133777.1 coordinate 2,406,811, forward strand.
CGGATGGGCATCGCTGTAAAAAAATTTCTGATCAACCAGGGCCGCCTTGAGCACCGGCATCTGCAGGAAGCCGATCAACTCCTTGATCTCTTGCGGGATATGCGGGTCATCGAACACCGCATCAAAGACTTGCGACAGCAAGTCGATCGTCGTTTCATCGACACGACTCAGCGAGCCCGGCGCCATGCCGGAACGCAGCCGGGCCAGCTGATTGATCGCCGGCGAATCGACCTGCAGGGCGTCGACCTGGCCGAGCAAGCCCGGCCCGTTGTGCATGCTGGCATTGCCATCGCCAGTCGTGGCCTCGAAGCGCTGGCGTAACTGTTCGCGCAGCGCCTGCTGACCGGCTTCACGGGTGGCTGCGCTCAGATTGCCGCTGGATTTGCAGATCCGGTATGCGCTAACCAGTTCCGGCAGGACGCCATGAGCAATCAGGTCATCGTTGAGTGCTTGCAGGACCGGGGCTAGCGCCAGAAAAATTGCCGGCCGCAGCAGCGGAAGAATCAGAGGATGGGCCTCGGCATCCGGCGTAAAAACACACCAGGCCGCATGGATGGCGGACAGAAACACTTCCGGACGGAACGGATTTTGCGCCACGCTGAGCGTATCGCGCTGCAGCAGGCAAGCCAACCTGCTGTTAAGCGCCGCCAGTTGTTCGGCCTGCTCGATATCGAACAGGCGGGCACTCGCGCCCATCAATACCTTGTTGTCCATTTCGGCAAACGGCACCAGCGCGAGATCGCTGGCACGTCGCGAAGCAGGGCGCGCCGCGCCGTGCTCGAGCAACTGGATTTCGTGGAGCAGCGCTTTTTCCAGACCTTCATTGGCCAGTAGCAAAAAGGGATAGCCGTGGTTTTTGAGCAGATTGCCGAGATTGAAACTGAGGTTGGCTTGCCTGGCGTCGCCGCTGCTGTCCGAATACTGCAGCAGTGCCGCAGACAGTCGCGCCGAAAATTCGGCAAACTGGCGTTCAACCTGCTGCAGCGCGATGCCGGCCAGCTGCTGCAGCACGTCACTGCGCCGCCGGCGGAACACCGGAGCAGGCGTCGTGTTATTCGGAACAGGTAGAGAAATCATCGTCATGCAATTCCGGCAGGCGGTACGTGCATCAGTCGGCAGGAGACAACCGCATCGGCTTATTATGCATCACTCACGGCGGCATTTCCATGTGGAAATAAATGCACTCACCTATCTCGTTACTGCCCTGGTGAACCGGCTATCGCTTGTTGCGCCGTGCCCTATACTGTCTCGTTCCATTTCAGGCGTGCTCCATGAACGATCCGCTGCAGTTATTCGGTTTTACGACGGCACCGCTGGAACTGGTTTCGTTTGTCCTTGCCCTGATCACGGTCTTCCTGAACATCCGCCAGAATCACTGGGGCTGGCTGTTCTCTATTGTTTCATCGGCGACCTATGCCGGCGTGTTCGTGCAGGCCCGGTTGTACGGCGACAGCGGCTTGCAAGTTGTCTTTATCCTGCTGTCGGTCTGGGGCTGGCATCAGTGGTTGCGCGGCAGCAATACCGGATCGACACTGACCGTTAGCCGCCTGTCACAGCGCGGCTGGCTGCTCGCGGCACTGGCCTGGCTGGGCGGATTTGCCGTGCTGTCTTTATTCCTGAAGCACTACACCGATACCGATGTCCCCTATGCCGATGGCCTGCTGACCGCCGGCAGCCTGCTGGGGCAGTGGCTGCTGTCGCGCAAAAAACGCGAAAACTGGCTGGTCTGGATTGTCGTCGATCTGCTCTACATCGGCTTGTATCTCTACAAAGGCTTGACCCTGACCGCCGTGCTGTACGGCGTGTTCGTGCTGATGGCGCTAGCGGGCTGGCGTGCCTGGCGCAAGACATCATGACCGGCAGGTCAGTCGCGATTCTTGGTGCCGAGTCCACCGGCAAGTCAACGCTGGCAGCGGCGCTGGCGCACCGGCACGGCACGGTGTGGGTGCCGGAGTATCTGCGCGAATTTGTCGACGTGCATCAGCGCACCCCGCACGAGCACGAGCAACTCGGGATTGCACAGATGCAGGTGGCGCGTGAAGCCGACGCGGCAACGCACCACGCCGGCTGGCTATTTTGTGACACGACGCCGCTGATGACAGCGCTCTACAGTGAATTCTATTTTGGCCGCGTCGATGCGGTTCTGGCCACGCTGGCCGCAACGCGGTGTTATGCACTGACGCTAGTGACTGCTCCTGATACGCCATGGATAGCCGATGGCCTGCAGCGCGAATCGGCCAGTGTCCGGCTGAGTGTGCATGCCCGTCTGATCTGTTTGCTGAAACAACTTGACTGTGACTATCAGTTGCTAACAGGTGATTTTCCCGAGCGACTGCAGCAAGTTGACCATGCCCTGCGTAGGTTGATCGACTGACAATGCGATGCGCCCGCCTCAGCAGTGTTGCGGGTCCGGCCCGCGGATGGGAACAGTCGCGGCCTGTGGTCTTGTGGATCATCCATCACGATAAATTCAAAATTACCTGTTTTTAGTTTGCGAATAATTGTTACTTCAGGTTACCTTTAGTCCACTGCTTTAGTTCTTGAATGCAAGGTTGTCTGCACAAGGCGGGGAAGACAGGATATCTATAAGGAGGGAAACAATCATGAACAAGGCTATCGACACGTCTTGCCCGCTCGCTCGTCATCCCTTCACGATGAGTTTTGACCATTTCGGCAACCACCTCGGCTTTCCGGTGGCCGTATTCGATCAAGATTTGCACCTGCGCTACATCAATGAGGCAGGATTGGGGGGATTCGGCCTGACACCGGCCCATGCCGATCAGCATGTCAGTTGCCTGCCGCTGCCGCGCGGCCTCGATGGTGCTGTCGCTCTTTTCGAGATGCTGCTAGCCAGCGGCGGTGCAGAAGCGCTTTCACTGCTGATCGACGGACGGCCTTGCCACGCTGAACTCACCTCGTTACGCGGACCGGATGGGATCACTCAGGGGCTCATGCTGGTCGTGTTCGACAATCTCCGTGTTGCACCCCTGCATGGCGTCGGCGGCCGGACTGCCGACGAGGAGGCTGCCAGTAGCCTGGCGCACCATCAGCGCATCGCATTTCTCGCCACCCATGACAACCTGACCGGATTGCCTAACCGCAGCTTGCTGGCAGACCGCCTCAAGCAGGCCATCTCCCAGGCCAAACGCACCAAGCAAAAAGTCGCGGTGCTGTTCATCGATCTCGATGATTTCAAGAACGTCAACGACAGCCTCGGCCATGCAATTGGCGACCGCATCCTCAAGCAGGCGGCCGCGCGACTGCTACGCTGCGTGCGCGACGCCGACACGCTGGCACGGCTGGGTGGTGACGAGTTCGTGGCAGTCCTTGGTAACGTCGATCTGCCGGATGTCATCCGCGTAGCCAACCGGATAGTGTCTGCCATGTCGAGCGCCTTTTCGATCAACAGCAGCAAGCTGACGTTGAGCGCCAGTGTCGGCATTGCGGTCTTCCCGGAAGATGGCAATGACAGCGCCAGTCTGCTCGGTGTCGCTGACAGCGCCATGTATCTGGCCAAGCAATACGGTCGCAACCAATACCAGTTCTTCGCCAGTGAAATGAAGCAACAGGCACTCCAGCGCAACCAGCTGGAAGTCGATTTGCGACACGCCGTCGTGGCCGGCCAGTTGCGCATGGTGTACCAGCCCAAAGTCGATATGGTCAGCGGTCGCATTGTCGGTGCCGAGGCCTTGTTGCGCTGGTGCGATCCGGTGCTGGGCGACATTCCGCCGTCCTGTTTCATTCCGATTGCCGAACATTGCGGCTTGATGGGTGAAATCGGGAGCCTGGTGTTCGGGCAGGTGCTGACACAAATCGCGCTCTGGCGCGGCCGCGGCATCGTGGTACCGCGCATTGCCATTAATGTTTCGAGCTACCAGCTGCGCGATGTCGATTTTGTCGACAAGATCGCCGGCATGATCACGCAGGCGAGGGTGCCGGCCGAAAGCATCGGCATCGAACTGACGGAAAGCGCATTGATGGACCGGCTTGACCAGGCGCTAGAGCACGTGCTGCAGCTCGAAAAAATCGGCGTTACGCTGAGCATAGATGACTTCGGCATCGGCTATTCGTCACTGGCGGTCCTGCACAAATTGCCGATCCGCGAATTGAAAGTCGACCGCAGCTTCATCGAAGGCATTACCGATCAGCCGGAGCTCCGCTCGATCGCACGCACCGTCATCGGGATGGGACACGCGCTCGGCGTACGGGTAGTCGCCGAAGGGGTCGAGACCACCGCGCAGCGGCAACTGCTGAGCGAGGACGGCTGTGACAGCGCACAAGGATTCCTGTTTTATCCGCCGCTGGAAGCGGAGGATTTTGTCAGTGCACTAGCGGGGAGCGCCATAGAGAGTCGAGCGCATCGCAACGCCTCGATATCGTAGCGTGGGCACAGCTTGACCGTGACCACGCGTACGTGCCGGATTGCGCGATTGGTCCGGCTTTATCGCTGGCGGCACAAAAAAAAGTTACTTCATTTCGGTGACGAAGGTCTCCTGTGGCCGACGGATTTTTTTCAGATTGACGAGCCAGTCCTGCGCCTCTTCCCGATAGCCCAACGGTAACAGGACGACGCTGCGCAGGTTCCGTGCAGTCAAGTCAAGAATCTCATCGACAGCTGCCGGATTGAAGCCTTCCATCGGGGTACTGTCGACCTCTTCATACGCGGCGGCGATCAGCGCTGAACCAAGGCCGATATAGGCTTGCCTGGCCGCGTGCTCATAGTTGACATCGGCGTCACGCTGCGGATAGCTGTTGAGCAAGGACTGACGATAACTTTCCCAGCCTTCGTTCTTGAAGCCGCGCACTTCGTTGGTCAGGTCAAACATCATGTTGATGCGCTCTGCCGTGTAGTTGTCCCACGCGGCGAAGACCAGCAGATGGGAGCAATCGGTGACCTGTGCCTGGTTCCATGCGACGGCCTTGATTTGTTCGAGCAAGGCCGGATTCGTGACGACAAAAAGTTGATACGGTTGCAGGCCGCTTGAGCTGGCGGTCAGACGCACTGCTTCGATAATGCGGTCTACCTTTTCCTGTGGAACCTTTTTAGCCGGGTTCAGTTTTTTTGCCGCATAGCGCCAATGCAGTTTCTGGATTAAATCGGTCATGGTTGTCTTTCTGGTGAAGGCGGTCAGAGCGGAGGGTGTGCCCGGGATAGGACGACCGGCCGGAGTATAAAGGCGATGCGCTATCCGCGTCGGTGCGACACGACGGCGCGCCTATAATCGACGCACCCTCTGCCCAACCGATTCCGACAGGACCCCATGCCACCATTGCCCACCTTCGCCCTTGCCCTGATCCTCTCTGTTCAGATCGCCCCCGTCCTGGCCGCAACGACAGAGCGTCGCGATGAATTTTTCTGGCTCGGAGAGATGAACAAGGCCACCGCCGTCATCAATGCGGACGAGGGCTTGCTGGATAAAGCGATGGTGCCGCGGGTTGCCGGCGGCATTGCCAAAGTGCTGGCTGACGGCAGTCTGCCGGGAGCAAAACGGCCGTCCAGTGTCATTACCTTCGAGCCCTTGCTCATTGCTGCCGCAGGGCCTGAGGTCACGCTGCTGCATGCCGGACGGTCCAGCCAGGACATGCATGCCACCTACCGTGCGGCGATACTGCGCGACGATCTGCTCAACCTGGCCGATCAATTGAACCGGACCTCCGCGTCGCTGGTCAGGCTGGCCGCAAAGCACCGCGCCACTATCGTGCCCAACTACACCAATGGTGTGGCGGCCCAACCGAATAGCTTCGGCCATTACCTGCTCGGTCATGCCGCCGGCCTGGAACGCGATGCGCAACGCATCCGTGAAACTTACGTTCGTATTGATCGCAGTGCGATGGGGACCACAGTCCTCAACGGCACCAGCTGGCCGCTCAATCGTCCCCGCATGGCGAGCTATCTTGGCTTTGCGGCGATTGTCGACAATGCTTACGACGCCGCGCAGATATCGTCAACCGAACAACCGGTCGAGGTTGGTGCCGTCGTCACCAGCATCGCGCTGCACGCCGGTAATTTCATTGAGGACGTGATGACGCAGTACGCGCAACCGCGCCCATGGATTTTGTTGCAGGAGGGGGGCGGCAACACCTATGTCTCAAGTGCGATGCCGCAAAAGCGCAATCCGGGTTTGCTCAATGCAACCCGTCGTGATGCGTCGACTGCCATCACGCTGGCGATGGGAACGATCATCCAGGCGCACAACATCACGCCCGGCATGGGCGATGCCAAGGAAGTCAGCGCCAACAGTGCAATGGTCAACAGCGCCATCGTGTTTCTCAAAGGCTGGGACAAGATTCTCAATGCGCTGGTCATCGATCCGCAGCGCTCGCTGGAAGAATTGAATAGCGACTGGACCGCGTCGCAGGAACTGGCCGATGTGCTGATGCGTAAATACAAACTGCCGTTCCGGCTCGGCCATCATTTTGCGTCGGAGATTGTCGACTACGCCAAGGAACACAACATCAAGCCGCTCGACTTTCCGTACGATCAGGCGCAGCGGATCTATCGCGATGCCGTGAAAGATCAGGGTGGCGAACTGCCGATGAGTGAGCAGGAATTCCGTTCGACCCTTGACCCTGTCGCGATCGTCAACAACCGCGCCACCACAGGTGGTCCGCAACCCGTCGAGATGGAGCGCATGCTCAAGGGTGCCCGCTTATCCCTGTCGCAGCAGGAGGACTGGATCAAGGAACGGCGGGTCCGGATTGATGTGGCGCTGACCAGGCTGGACAGCGATTTCAACCGTCTGTTGAGCACCGCCCGCTGATTTTCATCCGTTAAAAATCAAGCTGCGCCGAGATCTTGAAGGTCCGCGGCGCACCCGGCAGCAAATACCCGCCCAGTGCCGTCGAGGCATCGCGCCAGTAGAACTTGTCGAAGACGTTGTCGATATTGGCCCGCAGCGTCGTGGCAACACCATTGACGGTGGTGACATAGCGCGCGCCCAGGTCGACCACGTGGTACGACGGAATGGTCGCGCGGACCACGCTGTCCGGACTGAATATCTTGTCGCTGGAATATACCCACGCGCCATTGAGCTTGACGCCGGCCAGTTGCGGCACCGCGTAATCGAGCGTCACGCCGGACTTGAAGGCCGGCACGTTGGTCACGCGCTGATTGTCCTGCACCGCATCGCCGGTATTGCGCTGGCGTGCCTGCAAGGCCATCGCCGTCAGACCCAGTGTCAGGTCACGCGTCAGCTTGCCCTGCGCCGCCAGCTCCAGGCCGCGATGGACCGCATCGCCATTGCGCACGTAGTCGTAATTGGCGTTCGTGTATTCGAGCGGCTTGCTGATCTGGAACAGCGCGGCCGTCATTTGCCAGCCCGGAATCAAGGCTGTCTTGATGCCGATTTCCTGCTGGCGCGACGTGCCCGGATCCAGAATCCGGTTCACGTTGTTGGTACCGAACGGTGCCACGCCGCCATGCTCGAGTCCCTGCGAATACGATCCATACAGGCTCAGGCTCGCCATCGGGTTGTAGACCAGCGCCAGCGAAGGCAGCACGTAAGTGCGGTTGAAGGTGCTGCCAAGCTGCACGCGTTCCAGTTCGGCGCGGCGCAGTCCGGCATGCAGCTGGACCTGCCCGGTCAGGCTGATGATGTCCTGCACGAAGACGGCCTGCTCGTTGCCCTTGCGTTGCAGCGACACCGGTCCGGTGGTCAGCGGCGACGGCGATACCGCCATCGATTGATAGATGTTGCTGGTGCCGCGATAGTCGTACACGTAGTCGCCGTATTCATCGCGCCGGCGCAGCGTGTCCGCTCCCAGCGTGAGCTGGTGGCGCAGGCTGCCGGTGGCGAATTTGCCTTGCAACAGCGCCTGCGTCGACAGCAGCGTCTTGACCTCGCCGGTGCTCTGGTAATCGTAGACGTCATAGTCGCCATTGGCACAGAAGCCGGCAGCAAATCCGCAGCCGAACGGGAAGGCGGCAAAGTCATCGCGCTTGAGCTTGTACTTGTTGGCCGCGACCGTGCTGGTCCAGTCAGCATTCCATTGATAGGCAAAGCGCAAGCCGATATTGCTGCTATCGGTGACCACCGGTTTACTCCACGGCTGGTCATTGAGCAGCGTGCGGGCCGACACGCCCGCCGGCAAACCGGTGCCGCCGATGAGCTGATAACCGGGCGCGGTGATCTGTGATTTGTGCTGGTTATCGAGGTCGATCTGCAGCAAGGCCTTGGGCGAAATCTGCCAGTCGAAGGCGCCGGAAACGAACTGTCGCTGGCCATCGGCACCCTTGACATACGAGCGCAATTGCTCGGCCGCAGCATTGATCCGGTAGCCGAAACGCCGGTCCTCGAAGCGACCGCCCAGATCGACCGAACCGAGCACGGTGCCGCGTTCGCTGACCTCGAACAGTATCGATCGCAACGGTGCCGCCGTCGGGCGCTTGGTCACAAAATCAATCAGCCCGCCCGGTGTCGAGACGCCGCCTTGCAAACCGCTCAAGCCTTTCAGGATGTCGATGCGTTCCTTGTTTTCAAGGGGGATCGAAGCGTCAGACGCAATCGGCAAACCATCCTTGCGATAGCTCGATGCATTGTCGAGCGGGAAGCCGCGCAACGAAAACTGCTCGGCATAACCGACCGCGTTATAGGCTTCATTGAGGCTGGCATCGAGCTTGATGACATCGGCGATGCGCCGCACGCGCCAGTCCTGCAACTGCTCCTGGCCGATCACGTTGATGGCAGCCGGGGTCTGCAGCAGCGCGGCATCGCCGAAACCGCCAACGGATGACGCGGCGTCGCGCTTCGGTGTGGTGTCGGTGACGATCACCTGCTGACTGGTTTGCGCATGCGCGACCGCGATGCTGGCGAGAGCCTGGGCGATAACAAAAGAAATACGGGTCAGGGAAAAATTTGGTGCCGTCATGGTGTGCTCTGTCAGGTGGAAAAACACTGGAGGCAACGCAGAGGCGATCAAAGAGACGTAGTACTTTGCGCTTCCCTACGCTGGCATGATCCAGATCAGGTTCGAAGGGTGAATCTCACCTGCAGACCATCAAACAATGGCGTGCGGGACCCCTAGCAGCGCGGATGGTAGCACAGCAGCAATGAGGCTCGTGACCGACTGACAAAAACGCCGGATGAGCGAGATTTCAGGGCGACCTAGGATCACCTTTGCAATGCAGGAACCCGCTCTATACTCATGCCACTTTGTGTCCAATACCCTCTGTTGCCGGAGGGTGCCGGCACCGGAGCGCAGTCCCGATTAGCCGTATCGGCAGCGAAAGCATGCATGACGACAGACTTCGACAGGACCACCCGTGATGAAACGCCCGACGCGATCATCATCGTCTCGCTGCAGGGGGTGGTGCAGCATTGGTCGCCCGGTGCGCAGGCGCTGTTCGGCTACACCGGCAGCGAGGCCGTCGGCCAGGCCATGCATGACCTGATCGTGCCGTCTGAGCGCGCCGACGAAGAATCCCGCATACGCCAGACCATCGCCGCCAGCGGCCTCAGCAAACACGAATCGCTGCGCCGGAAAAAAGATGGCGCTCTCATTTACGTCGACGTCACCGGCAAGGCCGTGCGGTCCGCGCAGGGCGTTTGCGACGCCATCGTGTTCTGCGACAAGGACATCACGCTGTTGAAGGCAGAGCGCGATGCCAGGCTACTTGATGCCCGCTTCGGCAAGCTGCTCGAGTCCATGCCGGACGGGCTCGTGATCGTCAATGCGACCGGTCGTATCGTACTGGTCAACTCACGGGCGGCGTGCCTTTTTGGCTATGCCCCGGCAGAACTGTGCGGCGTGCCGGTCGACAACCTGCTGCCGCCGCGCGACCACGTCATCGCTGCCGGGCCGGGCCTGTCCGGCGTGCGCAAGGACGGCACCGAATTCCCGGTCGAGATCAGTCGCAGTCCGCTCGACACCGGGGAGGGCTTGCTGGTGGCAACTGCTATTCGCGACATGAGCGAGCGCAAGCGCAGCGAGCGGACACTGCAAGAAAAAAACGCCGCGCTGGAAAACGCCAATCTGGCCAAGGACCGTTTCCTGACCGGCATGTCACATGAATTGCGCACGCCGCTCAATGCCATCATCGGCTTTACCGGCACGCTATTGATGCGCCTGCCGGGACCACTGACGGGCGATCAGGACCGGCAACTCAAGACCATACAAGCCAGCGCACGGCATTTGCTGTCGCTCATCAACGACTTGCTGGACCTTGCAAAAATTGAATCCGGCAAGCTCGACATGCTCATCGAGCCGGTCATCTGCCAGCACATCATCGGCCAGCTCGCCGACACGCTGGGCCCGATGGCGACACAAAAAGGGCTGTCTTTGCGCAGTGACTTGCCGGCTGCCGAGATCACCGTGCACACCGACCTGCGTGCGCTACGCCAGATCCTCATCAACCTGATCAACAACGCGATCAAATTTACCGAGACCGGCGGGATCGTGATCCGCTTGTCGGCGCGTGAAACCGGGGGCAGCCGCTGGCTTGATTTCTGTGTCTCCGATAGCGGCATCGGCATCCGGCCGGCCGAGCAGGTCAAGTTGTTCCGGGCGTTTTCGCAAATCGATGCGGGGTCAACGCGGCATGTCGACGGCACCGGTCTGGGCTTATACCTGAGCCGCAAACTGACCGGACTGATCGGTGGCGAACTCGATTGCGATAGCGAGTTCGGTGCCGGCAGCCGGTTCACGCTGTCCTTACGTGCGGCCTGAGCGATGCCGGCCCGCATCCTCATCATCGAAGACAACCCGGCCGGTATGGAATTGATGAGCTACCTGCTGCAGGCGTATGGCCACACGGTGCTGCTCGCGCCGGACGGCCCGGCCGGCGTGGCACTGGCAGCCAGCGCCTTGCCGGACCTGATCGTCTGTGATGTGTACTTGCCCGGCATGGACGGTTATGGCGTCGTGCGCCACCTGAAAGCCCACCCTGCGCTGGCAGACATCCCGATCATCGCTGTCACCGCACTGGCCATGGCCGGTGACCGTGACAAGCTGCTGTCGGCAGGCTTCAACGGTTATATCGGCAAGCCGATCGAACCGACCAGCTTCATTTCGCAGCTCGACGTGTTTCTGCCCATCGATCTGCACGCGCTCATTGACCCGACTGCGAGGACGCATGGCGACCATCCTGATTGTTGACGATCACGTACTGAACAGGGAATTCCTGAGTACATTGCTGGGCTACGGCGGCCATCAGCTGCTCGAAGCGCGCGACGGCGTTGAAGGCATGAAGGTCATGCGCGCCGCGCGGCCCGACCTCGTCATTGTCGACATCGTGATGCCCAACATGGACGGCTACGAGTTCGTCACGGCGATGCAGAACGATCCCGACATTGCGCAGACGCCGGCGATTTTTTACACGGCCAGCTACCGCGAGCGCGAAGCCACGATCATGGCGCAAGCCTGCAACGTGCGCTGGGTCTTGCCCAAGCCGTCCGAACCGGGCGTGATTCTGAAAACCGTCCACGAAGCACTCGGCCTGCCGATGCAGATTGCCAATTACGTCACGGCCGGTATCACGCCCGGCGAGCGTGCCGGTTTTGCCCGCGTCGACAACCAGCTGGTCGATTACCTTGTCGACCTCGAAATCAGCAGCAACCTGATTGCCAGGCTGGCACAGGATGACGTCGTACTGCTGCTGGAAGCAAAAGAAATCCGCGAGGTCGCGGAGCGCCTGTCGGTGTCACTGGCCAGCCTGCAGGAGGTCAGCCTGCACCTGACTGCGCTGGTTGACCTCGGCATCGAGCTGGCCGCCGAGCGCAAGCCGCTGAGCCTGCTCGAATCCGGTTGTCGCGTTGCTGTCAATATTTGCCGCGCCCGTTCGGCCGTCGTCGCGATGTATGAGCTCAACGCGACCATTCCGTGCCATCTGGTGACGCGCGGTATTGATGCCTCGGTAAAGAGGATGCTGACATTTGCGCCGGCCAGCGGCACGCTGGCGGCCTTGATGGCCGGCGGCCCCGTGGTCTGTCTGGCCGGGTTGTCAGGTAATCCGCAGGAAGCCGGTCTGCCCGACTGGCATAGCCCGGTCCACTCCTTTCTTGGTGTGCCGGTGGCCTCGCGGGACCACATCCATGGCTGGCTGTACCTGCTCGACAAAGTCGATAGCGTCGGCTTCAGCGAAGGCGACCGGCAAGCCGCTGCGACGGTTGCGGCCCAGCTCGCCGTGTCCTATGAAAACCTGCAGCTCTATGCACAGATTCAGGCCCAGCACCAGTTACTGACGGCCGAGATGGCGCAACGTCTACAGGCCCAGGAATCGCTCAGTGCCAGCCTGCGGGCACGGACGGTGATGGCGCGCTGCAACCAGGTCATGGTGCGGGCTATCGATGAAGCCAACATGCTCGACCAGATGTGTCAGACCGTGGTCGACACCGGCGGCTACCGGATGGCCTGGATTGCCTACGCCGGACCGGATGGCGAGTTGTATCCGGTGGCGCAGTCCGGTGCCCATGATGTCAAGCTAAAATATTTTCCGTCCGACTGGATACGCGATGAACAGGCTTGGACGCCGGCGGCTACAGCTTTACGCACCGGCGTGACAGGCGTTGTCAGTGACGTGATGGCGATCCTGCCGTTACAGGCCTGGCAGGAGCAAGCGTCCGGGCGCGGTTATCGCTGTGCGATTTCAATGCCGCTGCTCGACGACGGTGTGGTGTTCGGCGTGGTAACGATTTGCGCCGGTCATGCCCATGCCTTCGACGCCAGCCAGATCGACATGTTCGAGGAGCTCGCTTGCGATATCGCCTACGGTGTCATTCACCTTCGCAACAAGGATCGAAGAGTCACTGCCGAGCGCTCGTTGCTGGCTTCCGAAGAAAAACTCTCCGAGATCATGGGGTCGATCGACAACGTGGTGTGGTCGCACTCCGGTACCCACTTGCTCTACCTTAGTCCGATCGTCAAACAGGTCTACGGCCGTCCGGCCGAGGATTTTTTTGCCGATGCCAAGTTGTGGTACTCGGTGATACACCCGGACGATGCCGCGCGGGTACGCAACCGCCGCGGCAAATTACTGCTCAACGGCAGTGTCACGCAGGAATTCCGTATTCTTCGCCCGGATGGATCGATCCGCTGGATCGAGGACCGGGCCAAGGCGGTATGCGATGCCAGCGGTGCGGTGGTACGTTTCGATGGTGTCGAAATCGACATCACCGGCCGCAAGGAAGACGAGGCGCGCTTCGTCCATATGGCCAACCACGATGCGCTGACCGGCCTGGCCAATCGCAATTTGCTCAGTGACCGGCTGGCGCAGGCAATGTTGCAGGCCCGCCGCACCCATGGCTTGCTGGCCCTGCTGTTCATGGATCTGGACCACTTCAAGGAAATCAATGATAACGGCGGTCACTTGCTCGGCGACTTGCTGCTCAAAGCCGTCGCTGCGCGGCTGCTCGATACCATTCGCGACAATGACACGGTGGCGCGGCAGGGCGGTGATGAATTTATTGTGCTGCTGGCGAACCTGCATACGCAGGCTGAAGTGGTGGTGGTGGTTGACAAGATCCTGGCCGCCTTCATCCCGCCGTTCCAGGTCGAGGGACATAATCTGGTGATCTCGGTCAGTGTCGGTGTCACGGTATTTCCGAGTGATAGCGATGACATGCCAGCGCTGTTGCGCAATGCGGATACGGCGATGTATCGCGCCAAATCCCAGGACGGTATCTCGGTCCAGTACTACTCGAAGGAAATGGGCGCGCTGTCGGTCGAGCGCTCCGACCTCGAAGCACGTTTGCGACTGGCCACCGAGCACCGCGAGTTCACGGTGTTTTACCAGCCCAAGGTGAACATCGACAGCCAATGCATCATCGGCGTTGAGGCGCTGATTCGCTGGCCGCAGGCCGACGGCTCGATGATCAGTCCGGCACTATTCATTCCGGTGGCCGAAGAGATCGGCCTGATCACCCAAATCGGCGAGTGGGTCTTGCGCACTGCCTGTATCCAGAACAAGGCCTGGCAGGATGCCGGCCTGCCGCGCATCTGCGTGGCCGTCAATTTGTCGGCGCGCCAGTTCATGCAGCCGGGATTACTCGAATCGGTCAGCCGGGCGCTGCGCGACAGCGGGCTTGATGCCTGCCATCTTGAGCTCGAACTAACGGAAAGCATCATGATGAACAGCGCCGAACATTTCATCACGACGCTGCATGCGCTCAAGTCGCTGGGGGTGCAATTGTCGATTGATGATTTCGGGACCGGCTATTCGAGCCTGAGTTATCTGAAGCGTTTCCCGATTGACCGGCTAAAGATCGACCAATCCTTCATCCGCGACATCGCCACCGATCCGGGCGACGCCACCATCACCCGCGCGGTCATCGCACTGGGACACAGCCTGAATTTGAAGGTGATTGCCGAAGGCGTCGAGACGGCCGAGCAGCTCGCCTTCCTGCGTGCCAATCAGTGCGACGAGATCCAGGGATACTATTTCAGCCGTCCGGTAGCAGCGGCGGCGTTGGCGGGGTTGCTGGAGATGGGGGCTGGTTAGCGGGAGCATTTACTGTTCGTCCCTGGTTTGTCGACAGCACACCGGCCACCAAGCCCTGCGTTTGGCTCAGGATGAACCGGACAGACGTTCTGTACACATCGAAAGGTGAGTAGTTCGCTCTCAGAAGTTCGCGTTGTACAACAGCGCAGCCAAGCCAGCCCCGATCAATGGCCCGATCACCGGCACCCACGCATAGCCCCAGTCACTGTCGCGCTTACCGGGAATCGGCAACAGGGCGTGCATGATGCGCGGGCCCAGGTCGCGTGCTGCATTCATCGCATAGCCGGTCGTGCCACCAAGCGAGACACCAATACCGACCACCAGCAGACCGACCGGCAACGCATTCATCGCGCCCAGTCCGAAACGCGGTGCCGCCATGTTCAGGACCGCAAACACCAGCACGAAGGTGGCGACGATTTCCGAGATCAGGCTGCCCCAGGCGCCGCGGATCGCCGGCCCGGTGCAGAACACCGCGAGCTTGACATCGGCGTCCGCCGTCACGGAAAAATGCTTCTGGTAGACCGCCCACACCAAAAAAGCGCCCGCCATCCCGCCGGCCATCTGCGCGGCGATATAGCCTGCCACCTGGTCCCACGGGAATTTGTCGGCCAGCGCCAGCGCCACCGTAACGCTCGGATTCAGATGGGCGCCGCTGGCCGCGGCGGTGCACAGCACGCCGACAAATACCGCCATACCCCAGCCGAGGGCAATGACGATCAGACCGCTGTCGTGACCCTTGGTTTTGTTCAGCAGGACATTGGCGACGACGCCGTCGCCCAGCAGGACCAGCAGCGCGGTGCCGGTAAATTCAGCAAATAAAGGACTCATCACGATAGGGTTCCGGTCGCTAGTAAAAAAGGATCAGGCGCGTCGGTGCCCGCCGGACCATCTTGTCCGGATAACAGCCGGCGTCTCAGAGCGTATCGGCCCAGACCTTGCTGGCGTGGATCGCCCGCTTCCAGCCCTTGAGTCCCTGCTTTGCTTCGGTGCTATCGGTCGCCGGCGTGAAGCGCTGGTCGAGCGCCCACTGGCCCTGGATTTCGTCGATGTCTTTCCAGTAGCCGACCGCGAGGCCGGCCAGATACGCAGCACCGAGTGCCGTGGTTTCGGTGATCTTCGGCCGCACCACCTCGACGCCAAGAATGTCCGACTGAAACTGCATCAGCAGGTCGTTGGCGACCGCGCCGCCGTCGACGCGCAACTCGGTGATCTTGCATTCCATGTCGGCTTCCATGGCCCTGAGCACATCGTGCGACTGGTAGGCGATGCTGTCGAGACCGGCACGGGCTACGTGGGCGGCGGTACTGCCGCGCGTCAGGCCGAACATGGTGCCGCGCGCACGTGCATTCCAGTGCGGCGCGCCGAGACCGACGAAGGCCGGCACCAGATACACGCCGTCGCTGTCGGGCACCGAACGCGCCAGCGCTTCGATCTGCGCCGCATTGTTGACGATGCCCAGGCCATCGCGCAGCCATTGCACGACAGCGCCGCCGATGAAGATGCTGCCCTCCAGCGCGTAGTTGACCTGGTCGCCGATTTTCCAGGCGATCGTGGTGATCAGGTCGTTCTTCGATTCGACCGGCTTGTCACCGGTATTCATCACCAGGAAGCAGCCGGTGCCGTAAGTATTCTTGACCATGCCGGGTTGCGTGCACATCTGACCGAACAGTGCTGCGTGCTGGTCGCCGGCGATTCCGGCCAGCGGGATCGCGGTCGCAAAGACGGTGGTCTTGGTCTTGCCGTAGATTTCGGACGACGAGCGTACTTCCGGCAGCATACTGCGCGGGATATCGAGCATCTCGAGCAGTTCGTCATCCCACTCCAGCGTATGAATATTGAACAGCATGGTACGCGCCGCATTGGTGACATCGGTGACGTGCAGTGCATGCTTGGTGAAGTTCCACACCAGCCAGCTGTCGACCGTGCCGAAGCAGAGCTTGCCCTCGTTGGCGCGCGCGCGCGCACCGTCGACGTTATCGAGAATCCAGCGGATCTTGGTGCCCGAAAAGTACGAATCAATCGGCAGACCGGTCTTGGACCTGACCATTTTTTCGAGGCCGCGCTCTTTGAGCTCATCGCAAAATGCAGCGGTGCGTCGGTCCTGCCAGACGATCGCGTTGTACAACGGCCGGCCGGTCTCACGGTCCCAGACGATGGTGGTTTCGCGCTGGTTGCTGATGCCGATGGCGGCAATGGAGGTGCCGTTCAAACCGGCATGGGTGACCGCCTCGGCAGCGACGCCGGCCTGGGTCGACCAGATTTCCTGCGGATCATGTTCGACCCAGCCTGGCTGGGGATAAATTTGCCGGAATTCTTTTTGTGCGACCGAGACGATGTCGCCGGCATGGTTGAACAGCACGGCGCGCGAGCTGGTGGTGCCCTGGTCGAGCGAAAGAATGTACTGGTCGGGTTTGGTGGTCGTGGTCATCTGTCTCACCTTATAAAAGATTGTCGGGTACGCCGGTCATTGTTCCATCCGGAACAAGCTGCGCGGGGCCGGCAGAAATGGGCGTTCGAACGGTTATCGTCGAGGCAATGCCGGCACGAAGCGCCCGCAGGCCAGGCACATGCGGCGTTACGCAACACAGCGGCCTAATGAGGTGGATGTCGATATCGCGAATCGACTCCGCGATAGGAAAACGATACAACTTCAGCTCTGCGCGGGTCTGTACGGTGGGGCGCTTAACAACTTTTGGGCAATGACTTTGGAAAACAGGTGGCCGGTGGTGGTGGTGGGGGGCGTGCTGCAAAAGCCTTTCCGAAGGGTGGGCACGGCATGATCGTGCCCATACGAATGCACCATACACGGTCGGTATTGACAGGTGTCTTTGAGGCGCGCACGTGGGCACGATGAGGCTGTGCTCACCCTACGATATTTACGGGGAAGGTTATCGCTTATGCGTGCCGTCCCTCAATCAATCGCCCACAACAAATGCGCATCCAGCTCCAAGCGCGCCTGCGCTGCCAGCGCATCGATCTGCGCCGATTCTGCCGCCAGCGCTGCTTCCATCGCCATGCGCCGGTTCATCAAGGCATCGGTCAGCGTCGCTTCGCCCAGGGTGTAGGCGCGCATCATCGTCACGGATTGCTGCGCGCTCTGGTCGGCGATGCGCTGCATGGTTTGCCAGATGGCGAGGCTGCGCTCGCTGTCGGTGACGACACGCTGCGCGGCGGCGCTGACTTTCTGCTGTGTCTGGAGCGCACGCTGGCTCGCCATGCCGGCCTTGACGGCAGCGCCATGTTGATCGGCGTTGCGGCCCGCACCCGGCAGCGTGAAGGCGATGCTGATGCCGACCAGCCGTTCCTGCCCGTCGCGTTCACGACCGGCCCGCACGGCTAGGGTCGGGTCAGGCATGC
Source organism: Actimicrobium sp. CCC2.4 (assembly GCF_034347385.1). NCBI lineage: Bacteria > Pseudomonadati > Pseudomonadota > Betaproteobacteria > Burkholderiales > Oxalobacteraceae > Actimicrobium > Actimicrobium sp. CCC2.4. The sequence goes on from NZ_CP133777.1 coordinate 2,424,602, forward strand.
GTTCGCTCGACAGGCGCGCGGCCTGCAAACCGATCAGGTCAGCTTCGGCTTGCGCCAGTTCCAGTTCGTGATTGTCACTGGTGATCTTGCTGCGCATTCGCGCCGCGCCCTGCGTGCCGCCAGCGCCTCGACGTTCGGTACGACTTCATGCGCATCTCGACTTCTTCCGGCGTCATGCCGGGCGCTTTCAGGATCAGCTTGACCTGCGTGCTCGAGACATCCGGAAAGGCATCGATAGGCAGGTTGCGAAAGGCCTGGATGCCGGCACCGATCATGACCAGCGTGAGCACCAGCACCAGCAGGCGCTGGGCCAGCGAAAAAGTAATCAGTCGGGCCAGCATCATGGTGCTCCGTCAGCGCCGAGGCCGATCCACGCACCCTTGAGCGCGGCCAGTCCCTTGACTGCAACCGGGTTGCCGGCCACCAGCTTGCCGGTGACGGCGACCGGATCCGCGCCTCCCGCCGCGACGACTACCTTGACCGCAGCGAAGCCGGTCGCATTGCGCACGAACACGAACGCCGCATCGCCATGGCGCACGATCGCACCGGCCGGAACACGGATGCCGGCCGCGCCGGCGACACCCTGATGGGTCGCTTCGATAAATTCATAGAGCTTCAGGCAGTCATCGCTGACGATGGGGACGGCGCGCACCAGCGTGCTCTGGTTGGCGCTGGTGATCTGGCCCGAAATCGCGATGACTTTGGCGCTGCCGCAGTGGGCGAGTTGCAGCAGGTCGCGGGTGCGGATCAAGGCGGCTTGCTGGCGCGATGCCTGGAATTCGATCCAGCGCGCGCCATCCTTGCTGACGATGGCCAGCAGCATGCCGGCTTCGATGCGCTGGCCCGGTGTCATCGTGATTTCCTGCAAGGTGCCGCGCACGCCGGCGACCACCGTCACGGTCGGCGACAGCGTATTGCTACTGATCAGTGCGCGGATTGCCGCTTCACTGACACCGGCTGCGCGCAATGCCTGATGGCGTTCCTTCGCGGCGATGCCGGCTTGCTGCGCCGCGCCGCGACTGTCCTGCACGCGCGACAAGGCCATGATGCCCTCCTTGAGCAGGTTTTCATCGCGCGCCAGCTTGTCTTGCGCCAGCCGCGCCGCGATCGCCAGGTGCAGATAATCGCGCTGCATCTCCATCAATGGCTGGCTGAACAGTGTTACCACCGGCGTGCGGGCCTGCACTTGCTGCAGCGACTGCACATGGATCTGCCGGACCACGGCGCTGACCACGGCGCTGACGACGGTGATTGCATTGGTCGGCGCGACCACGGTGCCGGCCAGCACCGTGCCGCCGCTGCCGCTGGTGGTGCTCGCGGCGGGCAGCGTCTCGATGCCGGCGCTCCTTATCTGTTCGGTAGTCAGCGTGATCTGGTCGGGTGTGGCGGCTTGTGCGGACAGCACCAGCAGGGCAGTGACGACGAGCGCCGGGAGGTGACGTACTTGCAGGGACATGGCATCGCTCATCAGGGTTTTGGATGGGATGCAGTGTGGGGGGGGAGAAATTAAGGAGTTCTTAACAGATGGCGCAGGGGATTGAATGGATATCCATTCGGGTAAATGGATACCCATCACGGTAAGGCCTGATCACCGAACGCGTGGCTGATGTCCGGAGGCGCGACCCTTCACCCGATTCAAGGAGACACCGTATGTTCCGCATCATCAGCAAGACCGTCATTCAGCATGGTGGCAAGTTCGCGGCAGATTTTGCGCAAGGGGCCATTGAAGATCAGGTGAAATCCACCTTCAAGATGAATTACGTGCAAACCGGCAAACCAACTGCCGGTGCTGCGGCGGCCAGCATCCTGCGTGCGCACTATGCGAGCATGATGGCGACCAAAGTTGCTGCGCCGGGTGAACTTGCGGGCGGGGCGGCTGGGTCGCCGGGGACGAAAAAAATGGATAAGTGAGGTGATGCGGGTGCAGGACTGGTGTCTTGCTGGTCATTTTTTTCTGAATTCATCAGCCTAGATGGGGTTGGCAGCGCGTGCCTCGCCGTCGATTTGTGGCACTTCATTTTTCTGGCAAGAACAGCTCATAGTGGATGCCTGTCAGCTTGATGACGAACTCGTGTTTGAATGCAGACATGACCTCGGTGATGCTTTGTTGAGTTAGTTCGTCGCTTTGTGTCAAGGCATTTGCGTGGTCTATGTATTTCACGTCATCTCTGGTAACCCGCAGCAATCCGATAGCGTCTCTCTTTTCGACAACAACGACCGGCACATTAAACGCGCGGTGTAGCGTTACAGGCAAATCGCTAGTGGCAAGATCGTAATGGGTCGACAGCTTAGCAACCTCTTCCATCAGACTGTAACGTTTTTCACCCTGTGCTACCGGCATAGTAATTTTTTCTCTAAAGGCGGCGGCAATATTTAACTGAAGCTCCCTAAGAAAGCTTTCGATCGTCTGGTCGGGATGGCTCGGGACAAAATTCTTAGGCAAGTTCGGCAGGGCATCGGTCAATTTAGAAGAGGGTCCAAGAACGGCATCCGTTTCCAGCGCACTTCTAAGGGAAGCTACGGATAGATTCCTGCTTTTTGGCTTTTCGCCTTTCATGAATGCGGCCGGATCTTGCCGGTATTGAGTGGCAATAGCGCGCAGCACTGGAATGATCTGTGTTTTGGAATGCCCATGCAATGCCGACGGCGTAATTTTGAGTAATCGTTCCTCCAGCTGGTTCGGCGTCAATGCGGCAAACAGGGGTAGCCAGGAACTGCGTAGCCAGCATAAAAGATTGCCCCCGCTGATCTTTTGAATATCACGCGACTTCTTAAGATTTTGGTAGACGTCGTCTACGAGACTCTTCGCTTTAAGCGGTGGAAGCCAGCTCTCCTTGGTTTCTGCGCTTCCCAAAGAAATGCACACGTCTTTCATCTGTTCGCTCACGTCCCGGTTGTAATGACCGCAAAAAGGCAACTGCGCGATTTCGTTCACATCCGCGGCTTTACAGCGCTCCTCGTCTGACATGATCACTTCCCGTGGGATGTTCTTCGTGTTCGGATTGGATGGGTATGGGTCTGCAGGCGGCGTTCTGGGTAACGATAAACTCCTTGGTCGAGAACGACTCTGAACCACTGGATGCAGACTAGCGGCTGTTGCGGTCGTGCCGACATTTGCGGGTTGCCGCATTTTTTGTTCGAGCGCGTCATGCAACGCCTCCAACTGCTTTTCGGAATGGATAAAGCCGGGTCCGCGATCACGACGACCGTCTTTGACGGCAACTTCAATTTCCTCTAACAGGTCAGCAGAATTCAGTCCGCTTCCCATGCGGGCAAGGACTTGCCGGTAGGTGATCAGGGTGGCATTGCGGCCGATACCGCCGGTACTGACGATCATCGGGTCTGGTGCGGCGGTGTCGCACTGCCCAAGTCGGTTCCGGTGCTGATCCAGCAATACATTTGCCCGCTCGATGTCATCGGGCTCAAGCACCCGCTGGTCAAACCTGAGGCCGGCTTGGGTTAAGGGCACCGTTATGTGTTTGTTATCGACCGTATCGAACACAGTCAGTTGATAACAGGAGTGATCTGTGGCGTTGCCGGATATTTTGTCGAGCGCTATCACATCGTAACGGCCTGCCAGCCTCACGTTCCCGGTTGTGCAGTCCTTAATTGCCTTGTCCAACTGATCGATGATCGGAGTGACTTTACTCGGCTTTTCGCGTGATTCGTTCGACACGCGGAGCGCACGCGGGGAGATAAATTGGAATAACCCGCGTCCCGATTCCAGTCCCTGTACGAGAAATTTTTCGTACTCTGCGTGCATTCTGGGGGACCGGCCTGCGATAGCTTGCCGGACATTAGCTGGTGCGTTGGCCGGTGCTGCCGAGCCAACGCGCACGCTGTCAAAAGTAATCGTGTTGGCATGCATCGGTACACTGGCGCTTCCGATCTTGACACGGACAACGGTCGCCGCCGGACAGGGGACTGTGAGTTCGCTCTCGTTGCTAATCAGTCTCGCGTTGACATAGTTGCTGATGCCGCTAATGCAAGTACGCAAGCGCTCCCACAGGTCGCTTACCGGCGAGCGTTGGAGCCGACTGCGTGGAGAAGAGAGAGGTGTTGCACTCGACGGACGGACTGGGCGAAACATGGGATGACTTTCAAAAAGTAGGAGGATCGTTTCAGTCTGGGCAAGTACCCGTTACCGCAACCCGATTGAACAGACAGTGCCATCGCCGGCAAGACCACCTGTCCAGTCACATGAATCCGAACTGCTGTGTGTGTCCATGGAGCAGCAGCAGTTCCAATCGATCCCCTGATACCGGCCCGGCATCCTCATCCCACAGACTTCCTTGTTTTTTAATTAGCGTATATGATAATAAATCTATTTTTCTCATCATAAATTAACGTAAAAGCTAATTATGTTACTCCAGCCCGTACTCGATCAAATCTTCGCTGCTGGTAAAGCCCTGGGCATGTCGCAGGCGGCAATTGCCCGGCGCGCCGGCCTGCATCCGGTCAGCGTGTCGCGCATGGCGGGTAGTGGCAATGCACGTTTCGATAACGTCGCCTTGCTGGCGCAAGCCGTCGGCCTGAAGATCACGCTGGTGGCTGACAACCATGTCGCCGAAGGTCTGCTCAACGGCGACCTTTTTTAAAGATGACGATGGATCGCTATGCCGTCATCTGGACCCGCACGACCGGCCAGCCCGTCAAGCTGGCGGACATGCTGCTCAACGATCAGCAATTGCGCATCACCCGTACCGATGAAGCAATGGCGGCCCGCATTCCCGGCGTGAGCATGCTGCACGACCTGGCAGGGCTACAGCAGATCGTCTATGCGCGCGGTGACACGCAGCGCTTGCCACCGCAATTGCAGGCCCTGATTCCGCCGCGCGATCCACATAATCTACAGCGCTTGATCCTCGGGAAATTGCTGGCGCGCGAGGTGCAGATCGCCGGCATGAAGCCGCTCGACCAGGAATGGCACATGCTGACCTTCGCCGGTCATGGCGGGATCGGCCACCTTGATGTCTTTAAATCTGATGCGCATGCGCTGCAGTATTACGGGCAAGTGGCACGACCGGCCATTGATGCACAGAGCGGCGCGGCAATGTGGTCGGCGTTTCGCCGTCTTGCCCTCGACATCGCCAGCGAACAGGATGAAGACCTGGTCATGGACACGCTAGGGCCAACACCTGCCGTCTCCGGCTTCGTCCCCAAACTGGTGGTGCCGATCCGGCTGGTTGATGGCATGTGGGAAGGCGCGATAGGTGATGCCGCCGCCGGTGCCACGCCGGCAGTGGTCAAGCTGGAAACCTATCCGGGACTGGTGGCGCTCGAAGAGCTGGCGTATGCAATACATCGCAAAGCAGAAATAGCCACGCCGAAGACCTGGGCGGTCACGCTTACCCATGCGCAGGAACCGGTCCGGATGCTGGCTGTCGAGCGCTTTGACCGTATCGGCGATGGTCGCCCCATTCCGGTCGAAAGCCTGTTCAGCCTGCTGCGCACCGGCAATCCGCGTGCCTACGGTTCGACCACCGATGGCAGCATGGAAAAGCTGGGCGAAGTGCTGTCCTTGCCCGGTTTGCTGAGCGACCCCGTCGCCGCGAAGCGCGACCTGTACCGGCGCTTCGTGCTCGCAATCCTCACCGGCAATGGCGACCTGCATACCGAAAACATCGCCCTGCAAGGCGGTGCCGGCAGTGCCGTACTGACGCCGGTATTCGATCCGGCGCCGATGCGCGCTTACCGCCACTTTCGCAAGAACCACAACCGGCTGTCGGCGCTACCTTTCGGTGGCATCGGCGGTGTTTTTCAGCGCGGCGAAGCGGGCTACAACGACTACGTCGACGGTAAATTGACGCCGCCGGATTTAGGAAAGCGACTGGTTGATTTTGGTGTGATGCTCGGTTTGTCGAGACCATCCTGCAAGGACGAGTTGACGCAGTTGCTGGCTTGTACAGCCGATTACGCGGATGAGGTCCGGCAAATTCTTGACGTGATACCGACGGCCGAACGCAAGCCAATGCAGCCGGATAGTGCCGGCTTCCTGCGCACGCTGGGCGACGTGCGACTCGCCGTGGCGGCGTCGTATGGATTGCCGGGGCCGGGGCGAAAGCGTAGGGTGCAATAACCGCAGGGCATTGCACCATGCAGCGCGCGCTGCATGACAAGCGGTGCAATGCCCGCTGGTTATTGCACCCTACCTTGAATGAGCCTGCCGTCGGCAATGCGGTCGTCAAACGAACAACTTTGTCTCTGCAACGCCTGCTTCGGTATCCGTCCGCCACAAGACACGCTGCAAGAATGCGCGGTGCATTGCACCAATTACCAGGCTCTGGCACCTTGCGTCGATGCCTGACTACCGACGCGCCTGGCAACAGGGCGGCACCTATTTTTTTACTGTTGTTCTCCATCAGCGCCGCGGTAGCGATTTGCTGACGCGGCATATCGCGCTGCTGCGCCAGGCCGTCCGTGAAGTCAGACACAGCCATCCTTTCGTGATTCACGCAGGAGTTGTGTTGCCCGAGCACCTGCATTGCATCATTGAACTGCCTGCTGGCGACACCGACTTCGCTGTGCGCTGGCGACTGATCAAGATGAAATTTTCAAAAGGGATTCCTGCCCGCGAATCACGCAATGCGTCGCGCATCAAGCGGGGAGAGCGCGGAATTTGGCAACGCCGTTACTGGGAGCACTTGATTCGTGACGCCGACGACTATGCCGCACACATGGACTATGCCCATCTCAATCCGTTGAAGCACGGACTCGTGACGCGGGTCCGCGACTGGCCGTATTCGACCTTTCACAAGCTGGTGGCGGTCGGCGTGTATCCCGCGAATTGGGCAGGCGGATTTGAAGATGCGATCGCGATACCGGACTAGCCTGCTAACGCAACAATCGTAAGGTGCAATAACCGAAGGGCATTGCACCATGCAGCGACACCATCGCGCGATCCCGGCACCACCAATGCGGTAGCATCGTCCCCTCCAAAGCCCACACCCCGATCCCATGTCCCCATCAACCCCATCCCCCGCCACCGATTCATTCGACGCCATCATCGTCGGCAGCGGTCCCGGCGGCGCGACCGTAGCGCGCGAACTGGCGCGCGGCGGCATGCGCGTGCTGGTGCTGGAGCAGGGCAGTGCCGCGCCGATTCGCGGCACGCTGGGCCAGATGGCGCGCATGGCCGCGGTGCCGGGCAAAGGCGCGTTCGTGCATCGCGATGCGTCGCTGCTGGTGCAGGGAATTACCGCCGGTGGCAGTTCGATGGTCAATTTCGCCACCGCGATGCCGCCACCGCTGGCGATGTTCGCCGGGCACGGGATCGACCTTGCACCGGCCTTGCAGTCACTGCGCGAAGAGCTGCCGATGGCACCGCTACCCGACAATCTGGTCGGCCCGATGGCGACCCGCATCATGGCCGGTGCGCTGTCGCTCGGACTGCCGTGGCACAAGCTCGACAAGATGATCCGGCCGCAAATCTGTCGCAGCGGTTGCTGGCGCTGTGTCTACGGTTGCCCGTTCGGCGCGAAGTGGACCGCGCGCGATTTTCTGGACGAGGCGGTCGGGCAGGGCGCGCTGGTGCGCGATGGTGCGAAGGTGCTGCGGGTGCTGGTGCAGGACGGCCGCGCCACCGGTGTTGAGTTCGTCCGCAATGGCATCACCGCGACAGCGATGGCCCCGCTCGTGGTGCTGGCCGGCGGCGGCATTGGTAGTCCGAAGTTGCTGGAGGCGTCCGGCTTGCAGCGCGGACCGAGCGCTTTTTTCAGTGATCCGGTGGTGGCGGTGATGGGCAGCGTCGATGATCTCGATGGCGGTGCCGAGGTGCCGATGGCAGCCGGCATGCATCTCGACGCCGATGGCATCATCCTGTCCGATCTGACCTTGCCCGCGCCGATGTATCAGGCGTTTGCGACGCAGGTCGGTCGCGTTGACCGGCTGTTCGCGCATCACAAAACGCTGTGCGTGATGGTCAAGATTCGCGATGCGATCGGCGGGCGCGTCGGTGCGCACTGGGTCGACAAGACCTTGCAGCCGGCCGACCGGGCCAAGTTCAAGCAGGGCATCGCGCTGGCGCGCAAGGTGCTCGGTGCCAGCGGTGCCACGCACGTGTTCAAGAGCTGGCATTTTGCCGCGCATCCGGGTGGCAGCGTGCGGATCGGCGAAGGCGTCGATAGCGATCTGCAGACGGCGACGGCGGGATTGTTTGTCTGCGACGCGTCGGTGATCCCCGAGCCGTGGGGCTTGCCGCCTACGCTGACGGTGCTGTGCCTGGGCAAGCGATTGGGCGCGCAGTTGCTCGCGCGACGACCTGAACAAGCCACTCGACGCGGTCCAAAGCGCCCGCCTGGTACTGATTGACGTAGTACAACAGCAGTGCAAGAGGCAGGGGGACTTGCCTACTATGTTTTCTGGTTTTGGCGTGCTCTCGATACAGCCGATCCCGGCATTCCGCGTTACCAATGGAAGGAGTTGTCATGCGCCATCACGAACGTCACCGCAACCAGCACACCGGCTGGCTGCGCGCCGCTGTCCTCGGTGCCAATGACGGCATCGTCTCGACTGCCAGCCTGCTCGTCGGCGTGGCCGCTGCCAATGCCAGCCACGCCAGTATCCTCACCACCGGCGTTGCCGCGCTGGTGGCCGGCGCGATGTCGATGGCGGCCGGCGAATACGTATCGGTGTATTCGCAGGCCGATACCGAAAACGCTGATCTGGAGCGCGAACGTGCCGAACTGCTGGCCGATCCCGAGGCCGAGCGGCGCGAGCTGACCGCGATCTATGTCGGCCGTGGCATCGAACACGGGCTGGCCGAACAGGTGGCCGCTCAGCTGATGCAGCACGACGATCTCGGTGCGCACGCACGCGACGAACTGGGCATGTCCAGCGAGGTCAATGCCCAGCCGGTGCAGGCCGCGCTGTCCTCGGCGGCCAGTTTTGCGGTCGGTGCCGCGCTGCCGCTGGCGGTGCTGCTGCTGGTGCCGGAAACCACGCTGATCTGGTGGATCGCCGGCACCTCGCTGCTTTTTCTGGCGCTGCTGGGTGGCGCTGCTGCCCGTGTCGGGGGTGCCCCGATACTGGCAGGCGCATGGCGCGTGACGTTCTGGGGCGCGCTGGCCATGGCGATTACGGCGGGGGTGGGGTCGCTGTTCGGTACGGCAGTATGAAATAGGTACTTGTTGGTATCGTCTCTGCGGGTGACCCGAAATAGTGATGCCGCAATCAGAGGCATCTTTGGTTTTGTACTGTATAAACGCTGGGAAATCCGGCGTTTGTTGCCGGCGTACTTCACGCCGGTAGCCTTGCACCATTCCTCTTTCCGCTCCGCAAAGGCCCCGTTCCGTACATGAAATCACGTCAGCCCGCTTCTCCGCTTGTCCGCTTTTTCCAATCCGATGCCGCCGGCGGTGTCGTACTGATGGCTGCCGCCGTGGCCGCGATGGTGGTGGCCAATTCACCGCTGCAATCGACCTACGCCTCGACGCTGCAAGCCAAAGTCCTGGGATTGTCGGTCGAGCACTGGGTCAACGATGCATTGATGGCGGTGTTTTTTCTGATGGTCGGGCTGGAGATCAAGCGCGAACTGCTTATCGGCGCCTTGTCGAGCTGGTCACAACGGGCCTTGCCCGGGTTTGCCGCATTGGGCGGCATGGTCGTGCCGGCGCTGATCTATGTCGGCTTCAACTGGAACAGTCCCGACACGATGGCCGGTTGGGCTATCCCCGCGGCGACCGACATCGCCTTTGCGCTAGGCGTACTGGCGCTGCTCGGGCCGCGTGTGCCGGTCTCGCTGAAAATCTTTCTGGCGGCGCTGGCCATTCTTGATGACCTCGGTGCCGTCGTCATCATCACGCTGTTCTATACCTCGGGCCTGTCCCTGACTATGTTGGGCGCGGCACTGGCGGTGCTGGCGGTGCTGTTCGTGATGAACAAGATGGGCGTCAAGCATCTTGCCTTTTATGTGGTCGGCGGCATCGTGCTGTGGTTCTTCGTGTACCGGTCCGGCGTGCACGCCACGCTGGCCGGCGTTGCGCTGGCCTTCTGCATTCCGTTGCGTAATCCGGCCATCAGCGCGCGCAAGTCGCCACTGGTCAAGCTCGAACACGGGCTGCATCCGTGGGTCGCGTTCCTGGTCGTGCCAGTGTTCGGTTTTGCCAATGCCGGTGTGTCGCTGGCCGGCTTTGATCCGCAGCATCTGCTCGATCCGGTCCCGCTGGGCGTTGCGCTGGGCCTGTTCATCGGCAAGCAGATCGGCGTTGTCGGTATGTGCGCACTGGCCATCAAGGCCGGTATCGCGCAACTGCCCAAGAACAGTAACTGGATACAGCTATATGGCGTGGCGCTGCTGTGCGGTATCGGGTTCACGATGAGCCTGTTCATCGGATCGCTGGCGTTTGCGGGTTCGGACCTGCTGATCGATGAAGTCAAGATCGGCGTGCTGATCGGTTCCATCCTCGCCGGCGTGACCGGTGCAATCGTGGTACTGGCCGGTAGCCGGAAAACCTGACCATGCCCGCCGGCCGTCATACCGTGCTGCTGGTCGGTGCCGGAGCCGACCCGCGCGACCTGTTACTACAGCAAGGGTACCGTGTGCTGCTGGCGGCTACCCATGAACAGGCACGCGGGATGGTGGTGCAAGACGCGCCGCGCCTGGTGGTGATCGACCTGGCCGGCATCGGGCCGGATGGCCCGGGCCTGCTGGCCTGGCTCAAAGCCACGCCGGGCAGCGCCGGCGTGCCGGTTATCCTGCTGGCCGCAACGGACCGGCACGACGACCGACTGGCGGGACTTGCCGCCGGTGCCGACGAGGTGCTGGCGCACCCGCTCGATGGCGACGAGCTGTGTCTGCGCGTGCGTAACCTGCTGCGCCTGAGTACCGCGTCGTCGCCGGGCCTGGCCGGCATGGCGCAGCAGGTCGCTATCCTCGATGCAGTACCGGCCAACATCGCGCTGATCGATTTGCAAGGCGTGCTGGTGTCGGTCAACGAGACCTGGCGCCGGCATGCTGCGCAGAACGGCATGGCCGACGAACAGGATGCCGGCGTCGGCCGCAATTACCTGTCAGTCTGCGACGCGCCCACCGGCCCCGGGTCAATCGAAAGCCGGCGCATCGGTGCCGGTATCCGTGCCGTGCTGGACGGCCGCCAGGACCATTTCTCGATCGAGTACGCGTGCGACAAGCCTGCCGGCCGGTGCTGGTATCTGCTCAGTGTGGCTCCGCTGGGCGAGGCCGAACGCGTCGGGGCTATCGTGATGCACCTCGACGTCACCGAACAGCGACGCGCGGCCCGAAAAATCCTCGATCTCAATGCCACGTTGGAAAAACTCTCGATCCAGTTGATCCAGGCGCAGGAACAGGAGCGCATCAGCCTGGCGCGCGAACTGCATGATGAACTCGGCCAGCGACTGGCCCTGCTCAAGCTCAACCTGCATCAACTCAATCGCTTGCTGGTCATGCCGCAGGCGCGCACGCTGTGGACCAGCATTGATGCCGACGTAGGCACGCTGATCACCCAGATCCGCGTGATCTCGGTCTCGCTACGGCCGCCGGTGCTGGATTATCTGGGTCTCGAAGCGGCAATCGGCCAGCTACTCGAGCGCCAGTTCGCCAGCAGCACGACCAGCTGCGGGTTTGATTACGCCGGCGTGCCGGCAGCCCTCGCGCCATCGGTCGAAATCGCCTTGTATCGCATCGTTCAGGAATGCATTACCAACGTGGTCCGGCATGCCGACGCCAGCCGCGTCGTGGTCGAAGTCAACGGCGGCGAATCGGGCCACGAACTGGAACTGATCATCCGCGACAACGGCAAGGGCTTTGATCCTGCCACACTGGCAGGCAGCATACTGCCCGACGGCAGTCGTAGCGGACTGCCTGGCATGAAAGAGCGCATGGCGCTGCTGGGCGGCAGTCTTGTAATCACGACGGCGCCGGGGCAGGGCACCCGCATCGTCGCTTCGCTGGCGCTGGCCAAACATGAGTGAGCACCTATGAACAACCTGGGCAACTGTACCAAGGCCACCATCCTGCTGGTCGACGATCATGCGCTGGTGCGAGCCGGCATCCGCAGCCTGATCGATCAGCTCAATGATTTTGTCGTCATTGCAGAAGCCTCCGATCCGGTCGAGGCGCTGGCCTGGGTTGCGCAGCGCGTGCCGGATATCGTCGTTACCGATATCACGATGGGCAGCCACAGCGGCCTCGATCTGGTGCGCCGCTTGCGCGAGCAGCATCCGCAGATGGCCATCGTCATTCTCAGCATGCATGCGTCCGAAGAGCTGGTGACCGAAGCGCTCAGGCTGGGGGCATCAGCTTATCTGCTCAAGGAAGCCGCGCCGGCCGAGCTGGAGATTGCGCTGCAGGCGATCCGGCGCAACGAGACGTACCTGAGCCCGGCGGTATCGACCAAAATGATCGAGCGCTTCCTCCGCGCGCCGGTAGTCGCGGTCAATCCGCTGGATGCGCTGACCACCCGGCAATTGCAGGTACTGACGATGATCGCCGGTCGCAAGGGCACCAAGGAAATCGCCTTCGAACTTGACCTGAGCGAAAAAACCGTCGCGGCGCACCGGGCGCAAATCATGGAGCGGCTGGGGGTGCGGGATATCGTCGGGCTGGTGTTGCTGGCGGTGCGGCATGGGTTGGTGAGTGCCGGGGAGTGATGGGGTTTGACGGGATGCGGCGGTGCGCCCGGTGCAATAACATTGCACCAAGCGCACCGGCAAACCCCCGACAGCGCGCTACACCACAAGGAATTTCCTCGTTGCTGCTAGGCAAAACACGTGCTTTGCCGGTGACCGGTCACTTGATAATTTGCACTTGATGGCGCTCGCCGTCCCTTTACCGCTCGCCGGAGACTGATAGTCGCGCCGACCTGTCATATTCTGCCGTTCCTGCTTGGACCGGATGCTGCCGCTTTCTAGGACTCCATGAACAACCCGATCACCCGGTTTTTTTCGACCGATAATTTCATGCCGCACGGTCATTGCTACTTGTGGGAGCCGGTGCTGCTGTGGCTGCATGTGGTGTCCGACTCGCTCATCGCGATCGCCTATTTCTCGATTCCGGTGACCTTGCTGTTCTTCGTGCGTAAGCGCAAGGACTTGCAGTTTCACTGGATGTTCATCTGCTTTGCGATCTTCATTCTGGCTTGCGGTGCCAGCCACGTGATGGAAGTCTGGACCGTCTGGACCCCGGCGTACTGGCTCTCCGGCGGCATCAAGGCCATCACGGCGCTGGTGTCGATTCCGACCGCCTTCCTGCTGGTCAAGCTGATCCCGCTGGCGCTGGCCTTGCCCAGTCCTGCCGCACTGGCCGCCAGCAACGAACAGCTGCGCCAGGAAATCGCCGACCGCACCCGCATCGAAGCCGCCTTGAGCAAAAAGAACCTGGAGCTGGCCTCGCTCAATGAAGAACTCCGGGCCTTCAGTTACTCGGTCTCGCATGACTTGCGCACGCCGCTGCGCAGTCTCGATGGTTTTTCGCTGGCGCTGCTGGAGGATTACAGCGACAAGCTCGATGCCGACGGACAGGATGCACTGCGTCGTATCCGCATGGCCAGCCAGCGTATGGGACGGCTGATCGATGACATGCTGCGGCTGTCGCAGGTGACCCGCAGCGAAATCCGTCCCGAGCCGATTGACCTCAGCGCGCTGTGCAACGGCATCGTCGCTACGCTCTCTGAAGCACAGCCGCAGCGCAGCGTGCAGTGGCAGGTCGATCCCGGCATGCAGCTGCAAGCTGACAAAGGACTGATCGGCATCGTGATGCAAAACCTGATCGAGAATGCCTGGAAATTTACCGGACGCACCGACCAGCCGGCCATTCACATCGGCGCCAGGAACATCGACGGCAACCAGGTGTTCTTTGTCGCCGACAACGGCGCCGGATTCGACATGCTGCATGCCGAAAAACTGTTCGGCACCTTCGAACGGCTGCATGCGGTCAGCGACTTCACGGGCACCGGTATCGGCCTGGCACTGGTCAAACGCATCATCCGCCGCCACGAAGGCGAGATCTGGGCCGAAGCCCGGGTCGGTCTTGGCGCGACATTCTATTTCTGCATGAAAGAAGACCGCGATGTCCTATCTGCCTGATCCCATCCTGCTGGTCGAAGACAATCCCGACGATGCCGCGCTGACGCAGCGCGCGTTCAAGCGCAACGACGTCATCAACCCGATTGTCGTGGCGCGCGACGGTATCGAAGCGCTGGATTTCTTGTTTGCGCGGGACGCGTTTGCCGACCGTGCCGGCCAGCCATTGCCCCGGCTGATCCTGCTTGACCTGAAATTGCCGCGTCTCGATGGTATCGGCGTATTGCGTGAAATCCGTGCCGATCCGCGCACGCGACTGGTGCCGGTGATTATGCTGACCTCGTCGCTGCTCGAGCAAGACCTGGAGGCCTGCTATGCGCTGGGTGCCAACAGTTATCTGGTCAAGCCGATCGACTACAGCGAATTCGTCGAGATGACACGCATCATCGCGACCTATTGGCTTGCGTTGAACCGGCCGCCACCGGTGAGCACCGCGGAGCACAACCCGACATGATGACTGCACTGCGGGTACTGCTGATCGAAGATTGCGAAGACGATGCCCTGCTCATCCTGCGTGCGTTGCGGCGGGCCGGCATGGAACTGGACTCGCTGCGCGTGCAGGACGCCACCGGCCTGGCGGCGGCGCTGGACCAATCGTGGGATGTCATCATTTCGGACTTCTCGCTGCCCGGTTTTTCGGGCATGAAAGCGCTGGCGATGTGCCGCGCCTGCGATCCCCGGGTGCCGTTCATCCTGCTATCGGGCACCGTCGGTGAAGAAATTGCGGTTGCGGCCATGAAAGCCGGCGCCAATGACTATGTGATGAAAGACAACATGGCGCGGCTGGCACCGGCCCTGCTGCGCGAATTGCAGGACGCGGCCACCCGCGCCGAATTGCGCCACACCGAACTCAAGCTGATCGAAAGCGAGCGCCGCTTTCATGCCTTCATGGATGCCAGTCCGATCATCGCGTCGATCCGTGATGACAGCGGACGCACCGTGTACGGCAACCGCGTCTGGAACGATACGGTGGGCCACGCTGCCGCTATCCCGGCCGCGCGCACGGCCAGCGATCAGGTCGTGCGCGCCAGTGGATTCGCCGCCGAAAGCGTCGAAGAAATCACGCTACCCGGCAGCGCGCCGACCTACTGGAAAAATATCCGCTTTCCGTTTATCGGTGCCTCCGGCCAGCCCTTGATCGGCGAACTGTCGACCGACATCACGACGCTCAAGCAATCGGAAGACACCATCCGCAAGCTGGCTTATCTGGATGCGCTGACCGGCCTGCCGAACCGGCGCCTGATGATGGACCGGCTGACCCACGCGATGGCCGGTTGTGCGCGACGCGGGATTTACGGTGCGCTGCTGCTGCTGAACCTGGACGATTTCAAGCTGCTCAATGATGCCCACGGTCACGCCGTCGGTGACCTGGTACTGCAGCAGGCCGGCCGGCGCATCAGCGGGTGCGTGCGCGAACAGGATACGGTGGCGCGCATCGGCGGGGATGAATTTGTCATCATCCTCGAAGGGCTGGGCAAGGAGGCCGCCGGGGTGGCAGTTGGCGTCGATGCGATCGGGCGCGAGATCCTGGCCGCGATTGCGCGGCCTTACGACGCCGGTGCGGCGTCTTCCAAACCGGCCCCCGAGCTGACCGGCAGCATCGGCATTGCCTTCTTTTCGGACCAGCAGCACAGCCCTGACGAACTACTCAGGCGGGCCGATATGGCACTGGGCAATGTGAAAGCGGCAGAGCGCAATCACCAGCTATTTTTTGATCCGGCGATGCAGGCCAGGATCACGCTACGCAACACGCTGAAAGCCGACCTGCGCGAGGGCCTGAAAAAAAACTGGTTCGAGCTGCACTACCAGCCGCAGGTCGACAGTGACGGCACGCTGACCGGCGTCGAGGCGCTGCTGCGGCTGGCGCATCCGGTGAAGGGCATGATGATGCCGGACACCTTCATCCCGCTGGCCGAAGAAACCGGCCTGATCATCGATCTGGGTTACTGGGCGTTGGAGACGGCCTGCCTGCAATTGCAGTTGTGGGCGACCGGGCCTGCCACCCGGCACCTGACGCTATCGGTGAACCTGAGCGCGCGCCAATTCGGCGACGCCGCCTTCGTGCCGCGCCTGCTGGCAATAGTGGCATCGCGCGGGATTGATCCGTCGCGCTTGCTGCTGGAGCTGACCGAGAGCCTGCTGCTAGACGAGCTCGAACTGACCATCGAAAAAATGACCACGCTGCGGCAGGCCGGCTTGCGTTTTTCACTGGACGATTTCGGGACCGGCTATTCGTCGCTGGCCTACCTCAAGCGGCTACCGCTGCACGAGGTCAAGATCGACCGCTCGTTCGTGCGCGATCTGATGGGCGACGTCAACGATGCCGTCATCGTGCGCGCGATTCTGGCGATGGGAAGCAGCTTTGGCTTATCGGTCATCGCCGAAGGTGTCGAGACGATTGCGCAGCGCGATTTTCTGATCGCCTCCGGCTGCGGGCGGTTTCAGGGCTATCTGTTCGGGCGGCCGGTGCCGGTGGGGATGCTAGCGTTGGGGAGCGCGGTGGCACACTGAGCTTGCGGTTGATGACGCGGGCTGGCGCGCCGTCGGCAAGCGCCCTTCGACAGGCTCAGGGTGAACGGGTTTTTTGGCGCGCGGCGAGAAGGCACGGGCTGTGCGCGTCGGTCTGCGCCCCCCATCACCCGTTCGTCCTGAGCCTGTCGAAGGAAGCCTGTCGAAGGCGCGCAAGCCGATGCGCAATAGGCATGCACCCTTCGACAAACTCAGGGTGAACGGTTGCCGGGATATCAGAGCAAATTGCCGTAGACGTAATCGGGCAGCGAACTGCTTTTCGGCGGCGGGCCGACATTGGCCGGATTGTTGATCATGGCGTTGTCTTATGGCGGAATCAGCACGAACTTTCCGACATGGTTTTTTTCGAGGAATTCGCGCTGTGCCTGCACGATGTGGTCCAGCGGAAAACATTTGGCCACCAGCGGACGCAGTTCTCCCCGCTCGATGTAGCCAATCAGGTTGGGGAATACCGGTTCTTCCCAGGCCGTGCAGCCAAATAGTGTCAGTCCTTTCAGATAAAAAGTACGCATGTCCATTTCCACCAGCGGCCCGCCGATGGCACCGGACGAGGCATAGCGCCCACCGCGTTTGAGCACCTTGAGCAGATCACCAAAGGCGGGTCCGGCGACGTTATCGACGACGACATCGACGCTGTCCTCACCGAGACTTGCCAGCAGATCGTCGTGCCGGTCGATCACGTGATCTGCGCCTATCAAGCGCACTTGCGCCATCTTGGTTTTTCCGGCGATGGCGGTAATCCGCGCACCACGTCGCTTGGCCAGTTGCACTGCCGCCGAACCGACCCCGCCTGACGCTCCGGTAATCAGCACATGCTCGCCCGCGCGCACAGCGGCCCGATGCAGCATGTTTTCGGCAGTGCCGTAGGCACACGGCATCGAGCCGAGTTCGGCGTCGCTCCAGTCGGACTGCACGGCAAACACCTCGGATGCGGGTACTTTGACGAACTGCGCGAAGGCACCATCGAAATCAGAGCCCATCCAGACGTTGTTCATCGAAGCGAAACCGTCCGGCCGCATGCAGGACCGCACCAGTATGCGCGAGCCGATCAGGCAAGCGTCGCCTTCCGGGGCCACCGCGACAACCCGGCCACAGCAATCCGTTCCCTGAATGAGCGGAAACGGTGTGGCGGCATTCCAGCCGCCATCGGTCTTGTGTTCGGCCGAGGCTTGCTGTGCCGTGGCGCTGCCAGCAGTGTCGGTCGTCACGGATGCGGAATACCAGCCGAGGCGTGTGTTGATCTCGGTATTGTTGATGCCGGCGGCCAGCACCTGTACCAGCACTTCACCGGGATTGAGCGTCGGGACCGCAACGTCGCCGTAATGCAGCTGTTCGTAACCGCCATTGCCGATGGTGACGACGGCTTTCATGCCCGTTGCGGCACTGGCGAATGGCGGCCGGGCCAAAGGTTGGGAATGTTCGTTAGCGTGTTTCATTGGTTACCTGGGTACATTTTCGGCGCGGGTAGTGCGTTGCGACAGTCTACTGCAGGGTAGGGCGCAATCCCGGCAGGATATTGGATCGACAGCGAGACAAACATGTCTGGCGCCGATGCCTACGACAAGCGCTGCATCTTCACCGGCAAATAAGCCAACCTCTCCGCACTCGCTCCAACCCGCACAGTATGCAAATGATGCAGCGTCAGTTGCCTGACACTGACATGGCTGTCTTCGATGTGCGCGGTCATCAGGCGCAACGCAGAAGCGCCGTCACGCGCCGCAATGCCGGCGAGGATCGCTGCGTGTTCGTCGTAGGTCAGCTGCACGCAGTCGCCATACAAAAAATCCAGCCGGCGCACGATCCGCACGCGATCGGTCAGCCGATCAAAGGTGGTCGCCATTTCGAGGTTGCCGGTGGCCCGCACCAGCGTCTGGTGGAACGCTTCATCGAGAGCGGCGACCTGCAGGCCGTCGACCAGTCGCTGCTCGACCGGACAACACCAGGCGGTGTGCAAGCCATCAATGAGCGACTGATCGATGCCGGCTCCGTCCTGGCAAAGTCGCGTAACGGCGAACAGTTCGATGACCCGGCGCATCTCGTACAGGTCTTCGTAGCGCTTGAAATCAACCGGCACCACTTCCCAGCCGCCGCGCACATAGCCCTGCATCAGGCCGTCGCGCTGCAAGCGCTGCAGCGCTTCACGCACCGGCGTGCGCGAGACATCGAAGTACGCCGCAATATCGCTTTCGGTGACCTGGTCGCCGGGCAGCAGTCGCAACGCAAAAATGTCATCCCGCAAATTGCCGTAGACGTAGTCGGGCAGCGAACTGTTTTTCGGCGGCGGGCCGACATTGGCCGGATTCTTGATCATGGCGTTGTCCTGTGGCGGGGTTACCAGGCAGCGATGCTGCCGTCGGAGCGCGGTTCGGTGCCGCCGCACAGCACACCGTGCGCGTCGCGCCAGATGATCTGGCCGCGTCCGAAGCCAAGCTGGTTGCCCGACCACGCGACCTCATGCCCGAGCCCGGCCAGCGATCGGAACAGATGTTCCGGCGCAGTGTGCTCCAGATTGACCTTGTTCCCCTGCAGCCATTCCCAGCGCGGCGCGTCGAGTGCGGCTTGCGGGTTGAGCGCGAAGTCGACCGTGTTCATCACCATCTGCACATGGCCCTGCGGTTGCATGAATCCCCCCATTACGCCGAACGGTCCGATCGCTGCACCGTCTTTCGTCATGAAGCCGGGGATGATGGTGTGATACGGCCGCTTACCCGGCGCAAGGCAGTTCGGATGGTCTGCATCGAGCGTGAAATTGTTGCCGCGGTTGTGCAGCGCGATGCCGGTGCCCGGCACCACCAGCCCCGAACCGAAGCCCATGTAATTGCTCTGGATGAGCGACACCATGTTGCCTTCGCTATCGGCGGTGCTCAGATACACGGTGCCGCCGCGCGGCGGTTCGCCGGCTAGCGGCAAGGTCGCGCGCGCCCCGATGAGCCGACGGCGCTCGTCGGCATACGCGTCCGACAGCAGGTCGCTGACCGATACGCGCATCGCGCTGGCTTCGGCGATGTGCGCATGGCCATCGGCGAAGGCCAGCTTGATCGCTTCGATCTGGCGGTGATGGGTCAGGGCGCTGTCGCGCTCGCTGAAATCGAATCCCTTGAGGATGTTGAGCGCCATCAGGGCGACCAGTCCGTGGCCGTTCGGCGGGATTTCCCAGACGTCGTAGCCACGGTAATTGACGCTGATTGGATCGACCCATTGCGGCTGGTACGCCGCCAGGTCGGCCACATCCAGATAGCCACCGGCACCCTGCACGCAGGCGGCGATTTTTTCGGCCAGCGCACCGCGATAAAAGCTCGCGGCATGGTCCGAGGCGATCGATTGCAGTGTCTGTGCATGGCCTGCCGGGCGCCAGATTTCACCGGCGCGCGGTGCCCGTCCTTCCGCGCCGAAAGTGTCGAACCACGGCTGGAAATGCTCCGCCTTGAGTTCGTTGAGGAAGGTTTTGTGCGCCGCCTGCCACGCATAAGCCACCATCGGCGAAACCGGAAAACCCTCTTGCGCCAGCGTGATCGCGCCGGCCATCGACTGGCTCAGCGGCAGCTTGCCGAAGCGCTCGGCCATGCTGGCCCACGCGCCCGGCGTCCCCGGCACGGTGACCGGCAGCGCGCCGTATTTGGGCATGCTGGTATGGCCGGCTTCTTTCAGCGCGGCCAATGAAATGCGCTGCGGTGCGGCTCCGCTGGCATTGAGTCCGTGCAGTTTGCCGCCATGCCAGATCAGCGCGAACGCATCACCGCCTATGCCATTGGCGGTCGGCTCGACCACCGACAGCGCGGCCGCTGCCGCGATCGCCGCATCGATCGCATTGCCGCCGGCCTGCAGCACTTGCAGGCCGGCTTGCGCCGCCAGCGGCTGCGCTGTCGCGACCATGCCGCGCCGGGCGTACACGACGCTGCGACGCGAGGCATAGGGATAGTGATTGCTGTCGAGGTTCATCATCGGGTGTCCTGTTCTAAAAATGGTTAGCGATGCGGTGAGCGATACAGATGGCAAGTCACGAACTGTCCCGGAGCGATTTCGACCGGTGCCGGTGCGACGGTTTTGCAGACCTCCATGCAGCTGGTGCAGCGCGGATGGAAATGACAGCCGGTCGGTGGTGCGGCCGGATTCGGAATGCTGCCTTGCAGGACGATGCGTTGTCGCAGTTCGTCCGGATGTTCGCGCGGGATGGCCGATAACAGTGCCTGCGTGTACGGATGTTTCGGGTCGCGGTAGATGCTGTCGCACGGACCGGTTTCGACCAGCCGCCCGAGGTACATCACGCCGATGCGCTCGCTGACATGCCGGATCACGGCGAGGTCATGCGAGATGAACAGGTAGGTCAGGCCGAGTTCTTTTTGCAGGTCCTTGAGCAGGTTCAGGATTTGCGCCTGGATCGACACATCGAGTGCCGACACGGCTTCGTCGGCGACCACCAGTTTCGGTTGCGTGATGATGGCGCGGGCGATGCCGACGCGCTGGCGCTGGCCACCGGAAAATTCATGCGGATGACGGCTGGCGTAGGACTGGCTCAGGCCGACCCGCTCCAATATGTCGGCCACTTTGCGCTTGCGCGTGGGCCGGTCGAACAGCTCATGCACGATCAGCGGTTCTTCGAGGACGTCGCCGATGGTCATGCGCGGATTGAGCGAGGCGAACGGATCCTGGAACACCATCTGCATGTTGCGACGCATGCGCCGCAGCGGTTCGGCACGCAGCGCCATCAAGTCCTGGCCCATGAATTCGACCGTGCCGGCACTCGGTTCGATCAGGCGCAGCACGCTGCGTCCGGTGGTCGATTTGCCGCAGCCGGATTCGCCGACCAGCCCGAGTGTCTGGCCTTCGGCGATCTCGAACGAGACATCGTCGACGGCTTTTACGGGCGTGCCGGCGCGACCGGCAAAGTGCTTTTTCAGGCCGCTGACTTTGAGCAGGGGAGGGGTCATGGCATTGGCTCCGGTCGAGTGTGAAGGGGATGTCATCCGGGATACCAGCAGCGGGCCAGATGCCCCGCAGCGACTTCGATCAGGTCGGGCATCTGCGCGCGACACTGCGCATCGGCCTTCGGGCAGCGCGCCGCAAAACGGCAACCGCTGTCGACCGAACCGGGCGGCGGCACCATGCCGGGAATCGCCCGCAAGGGTTGGCCGGGTGTCGCCGCCAGCGTCGGGCGCGCCTGCATCAGGGCCGTGGTGTACGGATGGGCGGGTGCATCGAACAGGTCGCGCACGCTGCTTTCCTCGACCACCTGGCCGGCATACATGACAACGACGCGTTCGCACATCTCGGCGACCACGCCGAGGTCATGCGTGATCATCAGGATGGCCGTGCCTTGCTGCTCCTTGAGGTCGCGCATCAGGTCGAGGATCTGGGCCTGAATCGTCACGTCCAGCGCGGTGGTCGGCTCGTCGCAGATCAGTACGCCGGGATGGCACAGCAGCGCCATCGCAATCATCACGCGCTGGCGCATGCCGCCGGACAGACTGTGCGGGTAGTCGTCGATCAGCTGTTCGGCGCGCGGCAGGCCGACCTGCTTGAGCATCGCGATGCTCTGTTCAGTGATCTGCTTGCGGTCCAGTTTGGTGTGCATGCGCAGCATCTCGCCGAGCTGGTCGCCGATCCGGTGCAGCGGATTGAGCGAAGTCATCGGCTCCTGAAAAATCATCGCGATGTCCTTGCCGCGCAAGGCCCGCAAGCTGGCCTCACCGGCCTGCAGCAGGTCTTGTCCGCGAAAGCGCACGCTGCCGCTCAGTCTGGCTTTGCTGGCCATCGGAAACAGCCGCAGGATGGATAGCGCCGTGACGCTCTTGCCGCAACCGGATTCGCCGAGCAGACCGAGGGTCTGGTTGGCGTGCAGCGTGAACGACACGCTGTCGACCGGCGCAACCGGTTTGCCGTTGCGCAGGAACTCGACCTTCAGATCGCGCACTTCGAGCAGGGGAGAGGTGGTCATGGTCATCGGTTCAGTTTCGGGTCGAATACTTCGCGGATGCCATCGCCAAGCAGGTTAAAGCCGAGCACTACCACGAAGATCGCGATGCCCGGCCACAGCACCAGCGTCGGATTGGTATTGAGGTAGCCCTGGGCGATATGCAGCATCGAGCCCCAGCTCGGATCTTCGGGTTTGGCACCGAGGCCGAGATACGACAAGCCTGCTTCGGCGATGATGGCCGAGCCCATCGCAAACGAGGCCTGGATTACCAGCGGAGCCATCGCATTGGGCAGCACGTAGCGCCACATGATGCGCAGATCGCCGGCACCGACCGAGCGCGCCGCCATCACGTAATCGAGGTTGCGGATCGTCATGGCCTGGCCGCGCGCCAGTCGCACAAAAGCCGGTGTGAAGCCGATACCGACCGCCACCATCGCGTTATAAAAACCGCCGCCCAGTGCCGCCGAAATGGCCAGCGCCAGGATCAGCGACGGGAAGGCCTGCAACGCATCGACGAGTCGCATCACGACCCAGTCATCCCAGAAACCACGGTAGTAACCGGTGGCGATACCGATCGGTACGCCGACCGCAAACGCCAGCCCGACCGCGATCAGTGCGGCCTGCAGCGAGATGCGCGCGCCGTACACCATGCGTGAAAAAATATCGCGGCCCAGATCATCGGTGCCCATCCAGTGCAGCCGGCTCGGGTCGCCGAGGATGTTGCCGTAATCCTGATCGAACACAGGATGGAACGGTGCCAGCAGCGGCGCAGCGATGGCGACGAGGATCAGCAGCACGATGATCAAGGCGCCGGCCACGGCCATGCGGTTGCGGGCAAAGCGGCGCAAGCCGGCGTAGCGGACCGCTTGCGGCAAGGCGAGTGCGGGGAGCGGAGACGTCATGCGGGCTTCCTCATTTGGCGATGCGCGGATCGATCACGCCATACAGCAAATCGACGGCCAGATTGACCAGCACCACCATCAGCGCGGCAGCCAGCACGCCGGCCTGGACCAGCACATAATCGCGCTGGAAAATCGCGTCGACAATCATCTTGCCCATGCCCGGGATCCCAAAAATGCTTTCGGTGATGACCAGTCCGCCCAGCATGCCGGAGACCATCAGTCCGCTGGCGGTCACGACCGGAATCATCGCGTTGCGCAGGCCGTGACCGAGCACGACTTGCCAGTCCTTCAGGCCTTTCGAAAACGCGGTGCGGATGTAATCTTCATTGAGCACTTCGAGCAGACTGCTGCGGATCATCCGCATCAGGATGGCCGATTCACGCAGGCCGGTGGCGACCATCGGCATGATCATCGCCAGCAGGTTGCCGCGCCAGTCCTCCGAAAACGGCACATAGCCGGATGCCGGCAACCAGCCCAGATTGACCGCGAACAGCACGATGAACATCATGCCCAGCCAGAAATGCGGCACCGACATGCCGAACAGCGCGATGAAGGTACTGACACTGTTGGCGATGCCGTTCGGCCGCGCCGCCGCGAGGATGCCGGTCGGCAGCGCGATCAGCAGCGCCACCACGAAGCTGCCGACAGCCAGCTCCATCGTCACCGGCAAGCGTTGCAGCAGGCTGTCGATGACCGGCGTGTTATCGATGAACGAGCGACCGAGGTCGCCATGCAGTACTGCCCACAGCCAGCGGCCGTATTGCACCACCAGCGGATCATCGAGGCCGAGCCGCAAGCGCATCGCCAGTGCCGCCTCGGGCGTGGCTTCGAGGCCGAGGATGGCAGTGACCGGGTCACCCGGCAGGATCGCCAGCAGTGAAAAAATCACCATGCTCACCAGCAGCAGGGTCGGTATCACCAGCAGGATGCGCTTGAGCAGATTCGGCATCGGGTGCTTATTTGTCCAGCGTCGCGGTTCTGATCACGCCATCGGGCACGAAGCGAAAACCGGTGACCGCTTTCGAGACGCCGAACAGCACGTTGTCATGGTTCAGGTAGACGTAGGGCACCTCGTTGACGAGGATTTGCATGACCTGCGAATACAGGACTTTGCGCTTGGCTTCGTTGCCTTCGACGCGGGCTTGCAGCAGTACCGCATCAAGCTCCGGATTGGCCAGGTGCGAGTAATTCAGCGAGCCATTGCTGACCGTGAAATCGTAGATGTTCTGGTCCGGATCAGGCCGTCCGCTCCAGCCGATCATGACCGCATCGAAGGTGCCGGCCTTGCCCGCCTCGATCTGCGCGGCCAGCTCGGCTTTTTCCAGCGACACGGTGATGCCGGCAGGACGCAGCATGCCCTGAATCATTTGCCCGACCTGCAATTCTTCGGGGGTGGTCGGCAGCGTCAGCCGGAAGCTGAAACCGGCTTCCTTGCCGGCGCTTTTGAGCAGGGCCTTGGCCTTGGCGAGGTCGGGCTTGGGCGGGATGTCCGTCGCATCGTTGGCAAAATGGGCCTTGCTGAAGGGCGAATGGCCGACCGCCACGGCACCGTTATAAACCACCTTGGCGATGGCGTCGCGGTTGATCAGCAGGTCGATCGCCTGGCGCACTTCCTTGCGATCGAACGGTGCTCGCGTGGTATTGAAGTAAAAGCCGCGAAAGCCCAGCGATGGCTTGTTGATCACCAAATACTTGGCGTTGGCCAGCGGATTACTCAGTTCCTTGTACGGAAAGCGGTTGGTGATATCGACCTGGCCGCTGCGCAGGTTGTTGAAGGCGACATTGACGTCGCTCATGATCTTGTAGACGACCTGGTCGGCCTTGGGCAAACCGGCTTGCCAGTAATTCGGGTTTTTATCGAGCGTCAGCGACGCGCCTTTCAAGCGACCCTTGTAGATGAACGGACCGGTACCGACCGGATTGTTGACGTAATCCTCGCCGTATTTTTTGACGGCTTCCGGCGACGACATCATGCCGGCGCGGTCGGTCAGGATAGACAGGAAGGGTGCGAACGGCGTGCTCAGCTCGATCCGCACGGTGGCGTCATCGACGACGGTAATCTGGCGGATGGTCTTGAGGTCATTGCGGCGCAACGAGGATTTTTCCTGGCCGCGCAGCAGGTTGAATTCGACAGCCCTGGCATTGAACGGCGTGCCATCCTGGAACTTGACGTCCTTGCGCAGAAACAGCGTGTAGGTTTTCTGGTCGTCCGAAACGGTCCAGCGTTCGGCCAGCATCGGCACGATCGCGCCCTGTTCGTTGAGGTCGAGCAGCTTGTCGAAGATGCTCTGATAGACCATGCGCTCCGCGATCATTGACGACTGGGTCGGGTCAAGCTTGCCGGGATCATTGTCGAGCGAAATATTGATCGTCGTCGCGCTGGCAGACCAGCTGATACCGGTCAGTAGCGTTGCCAGCAGGAGTCGGGGGAAGGGCGTGCGCATGCGTGATCCTCTCGGGTGGTCGTTCCGGCTGCGCAGTGACGGGCAGCTGGCGGTACAGGGGGAATGAACGGTTTACCCGACCCGTTGTGTCCCGGGCTAAAGCAGGCAATCGACTATAGCGGCATTATTTTTTAATGTATACAACGCCGTATACCTAAAATCAGGCGCGTCGAAAATGCCCGGAAAGGGGCGTGGGAAGTCAGGAAAACGGGCGGAGATTGCACCGTCGGGGGTACCGGTGGGTGTTGGCGGTGCGTTGGATTGAGGGCTTGATTCGACAAGCGCCGTTCGACAGGCTCAGGGTGACCGGTTTCTTTGGGGCGCGGCGGGAGCGCACGGTCTGCGCCCCGCTAACCGTCGATTGGGCAAAGCCTCATCGTGCCCATCCTACGGCGACGAATTAGCGCCAAGGTGCAATCAGCGCAGGACATTGCACCGCCGCCAGCACAAGTTTATTTATCCATCGCCGGCATAGGCGCAAACAGCGCTTCCAGGTCTTCCCCGGAAAACTTCACCGCAGCCGCCCCATCCTCCGACAAGATGCCTTCGGCCAGCGCAGCTTTCTTGTCCTGCAGCGCGACGATTTTTTCTTCGATGCTGCCGGCGACGATGAGCTTGTAGACGAACACCGGTTTTTCCTGACCAAGCCGATGCGCGCGGTCGGTGGCCTGATTCTCCGCCGCCGGATTCCACCACGGGTCGTAGTGGATCACGGTGTCGGCCGCCGTCAGGTTCAGTCCGACACCGCCGGCCTTCAGACTGATCAGGAACAGCGGTACTTCGCCTTCCTGAAAACGCCGTACCGGCGTGGCCCGGTCGGTGGTGTCGCCGGTCAGCAGTACGTACGGGATGCCGGCTTTTTCGACCGCTTTGGCGACTAACGCAAGCATGCCGGTGAACTGCGAGAACAGCAGCACTTTGCGGCCCTCTTCAATCATGTCCGGCAGCATCGACAGCAGCAGTTCTAGCTTGGCCGATTCCTTGACGTTGGTGGCCTGGTCGAGCTTGACCAGACGCGGATCGCAACAGACCTGGCGCAGTTTGAGCAGCGCATCAAGCACCACGATATGACTGCGCGCCAGCCCCATTTCGGCGATCACCGCGCGCACCTTGTCGTGCATCGCGGTGCGGACGATTTCATACAGGTCGCGCTGGCCGCCTTCGAGTTCGACCTGGCGCACCACCAGCGTTTTCGGCGGCAGTTCGGTAGCGACTTCGTTCTTGCGTCGACGCAGCATGAACGGCCGGATCCGGCGCGCCAGCAGATCGCGGCGCACCGTGTCTCCGGCTTTTTCGATGGGCGTGCGCCAGCGCTTGGTGAAGTCCTTTTGCGCACCCAGAAAACCGGGCAGCAGGAAGTCGAACATCGACCACAGTTCACCGAGGTGGTTTTCCATCGGCGTGCCGGTCAGGCAAAGCCGGTGGCTGGCCTTGATGCTGCGGATCGCAACAGCAGCGCGGGTGCTGGCGTTCTTGACGAACTGCGCTTCATCGAGGATCAGCAGGTGATAATTGTGCAGCGATAGCACGTCATGGTCGCGCCACAGCAAGGCATACGTCGTCAGGATCAGGTCGTGTTCGTCGATCCGGTCGAACTGGTCCTTGCGACCGGCACCATGCAGCACCAGCACGCGCAGGCTGGGCGCAAAACGCCGTGCTTCATCGCACCAGTTGTGCACCAGCGAAGTCGGCACCACGACCAGCGCGGGCCGCAGCAGCCGGCCGGCTTCCTGTTCGACCAGCAGGTGCGCCAGCGTTTGGATGGTTTTGCCCAGGCCCATGTCGTCGGCCAATACGCCCGACAGGCTGTGCTCGCGCAAAAACTGCATCCACGACACGCCCTGCAACTGGTAGGTCCGCAGTTCGGCCTTCAGGCTGGCCGGCACCGCCACATCGCTGATGCCGCCACCGGCCTTGAGCCGCTGCGCCAGTTGCCGGATCGAGTCCTCGCTATTGAATTGCCAGCGACCGGTATCGTTCAATGCCTCCAGCCGGCCGGCATCGAAGCGCGAGACCCGCAGCGGCTCGCCGGTGTTGCCGTCGAACAGATCGATCAACACCCGCACCACCGGTTTGAGCCGGTCGGCGCGCAGGCGCAAGCGTTCGCCGCGATCGGTCTTCAGTTCGATCGGTTCGTCATCGCTTATGCTGTCGAGGCCACCTTTTAGCCAGCGCGCATCGCGCTGGAATAGCTCTGCCAGCAGCGGCTCAAGGCGCACCTTGCGCTCACCGACCAGGATGCCCATGTCGAGATCGAACCAGCCATCAGCGGCCTGATGCATTGCGCCGTCGATGCCATCGATGTCGATCACATTGAAACGGAAGTCAGCCCCCATGTCGATGCGCCAGCCTTTGTCGCGCAGCACCGGAAGGTCGTCTTCGACGAAGCCCGGCCAGGCGTCCGGATCAAGAAAGCCCCACATCGACGGTGGCAGCGGTGTGCTGGCAAAAATGCGGCCCGATGGCACATGGTCGATACCGGTTTTGCGTAATTCGGCCAGACGGGCTTTTTCGACCAGCGGCTGACGCTTGACCTGCACCAGTTCCTGCGTAGCGGTCTTGACCAGCGTGGTGGTGCTGCCGAGATCGAAGGCGACGCCCTCGTAGTCGAAGCGCACGCTACCGAGATCGAATTCCTTGCCATACGGTCCGTAGCTGCCGACATGCGCGGCATGCACTGCAATCGTGTCGAGCTGCAGCACCGGTTGCGGCACGCAATCGATGATGCGGATCGCAGCCATCTGTTCGACCGGCGGCACCGGCATCTCGGGCGCGATCTGGCGCAGCACGGCAGCGACCATCGGCACTTCGGCCAGCGTGATCGGCGGCATCGTCAGGTATTCGGCAATCTGGTTGGCGGGGCAGGACAGGTTCACCAGTCCGGCTTCGGCCGTGACGGCATCGGCATACCAGAGCGGGTCGACCAGGATCACGCTGGTGGCGGCAGGGCTGGTTTGCAGCAACGGCTGCAAGCGGTCGGCGTGTCCCGGTTGCCAGGCGATCAGGCCATCACGCGGCTCGCCCGGTTTGAGCGCGACGACGGCGATGGTGCCGTGTTCGTCCTGGGCAAACAGGCGTCCGGTGGCGAGCATTTTTTCGATGGCGGTGGCACCGTTGCTGCCGGCCAGGCCGAAGCCGCTGCCGTAGCCGGCGCGCGAGCGTCCCATCCACAGCAGACGCAGGATGGCGAGGTCGTCTTCGCTAATGAATTGCGGCGCATTGAGCAGCGCGCTTTCGACATTGTTCCAGGGCGCACCGATGGCACTGATCGTGCCGTCGCGCTTGACGCCGGCCTTGAAGAACAGCACCTCGAAATTACGGTGATAGCGCGAAAACGCCAGTACGTAAACCAGCGCTGTATTGGGCCGCGTGACGCGCGGTTTTTTCGGGTCCAGTGTCGACACCCGGGCGCGCAATTGTTCCAGCCAGTGGATCAGTTCCGGTCGCACTTCGGTGCGGACGGCGTCGCTATGCTCGAGGCTGGCCATCATCAGCGCGGCCACATGCTTGCAGTCAAAGCCGACCGGACAACTGCAGGTCGACTGGATCACCAGTTCCTTGCCGGCCTGACGGAACGCCACAGTGCTTTGATACGGCGTCAGTTCGGAACCCTGAACCTCGCCGCGCAGCAGGTTGTTATTCCATTCGAGTTGGCTAACGCGCCGCACGTACGGGCGTGCCTTGGCCAGCGTGGCAGGGCCGAGCCAGCGCAGTAGTTGCGCGTGGTCGAACGGAAAAGCATGGGATGTCATGGTCATGAGGAATCGAAAGTCGGCGGCAAGTACCCTCGATTATAAGTTGCCTGTCTGTTATTCGGCGGCAACGTGAAAAACGACCCGGACCGTTCTACGAGTTCTGGTGCAGGCCTGCTCCTTGCTGCCCTGATTCTATCCAGATGCACTGGTGTGGCAGCAGTTTGCTGAAGTAGGTTTTCCAGTGATCGGCAGAGGCACGATCCACCAGCCACGGACCGCGTTCGATGATCAGGCGTTTGTCTAGCGGATGCTGCGATTCAAATACCACGCGGTACATCATGCCGGTGCAGGCTGGATGCTGTCTTCGTCACGCCAGCGGATATGAATATCCATCAGTTCCGGCAGCACGTCGGCAAACACGGTCACCAGGTCCGGATCGAAATGCGCGCCGGACCCGGCGTGGATGTGGGCGACGATACGGTCCAGCGGCCACGGTTCCTTGTACGGCCGTTTCATGCTGAGCGCATCGAATACGTCGGCCAATGCAATGATGCGGGCCGACTCCGGAATCTCCTTGCCGCCCAGCTTGCCCGGATAGCCGCTGCCATCCCATTTTTCGTGGTGGCGCAAGGCGATTTCGGCGGCCAGCTGGAATACCGGCGCCTTGCTTTTGCCGAGGATGTCGCTGCCGATTTGCGGATGGGTGCGCATGATGATCCACTCATCCTCGTCGAGGGGCCCCGGCTTGCGCAGGATGGCCTGCGGAATGCCTAGCTTGCCGGTGTCATGCATCGGTGCGGCCAGTATCAGCCGCTGGCATTGCTCGGGATTCCAGCCGACGCCGTGCGCCAGCGCACCGGCATACGCGGCCATGCGCCAGATATGCGAACCGGTGTCGTTGTCGTTGTAATGGCAGGCGTGGCCCAGCATCAGGATGGCATCGTGGTAGCTCTGCTCGAGCACCGTGGCCCGAACCAGCGACAAATGGGCGCCGACGCGGGCGCGCACGATTTGCGGTGACACCGGCTTGGTAATGTAATCGACGCCACCCGCGTCGAAGCCGGCGGCTTCGTGCGCGATATCGGTGTAGGCGGTGATGAAGATGACCTTGACCTGGCCGCTGGCATCGAGCTGGCGGATTTGCCGGCACAGGTCGTAGCCGTTGATGTCGGGCAGGCCGACATCGAGCAGCACCATGGCAGGCAGATGCTTGGCCATCGCAGCCAGCGCTTCGCTGCCGTTACGGGCAAATACCAGCCGGTAACTGTCCTGCAGGATTTCACGCATGATGGCCAGGTTGGCCGGTTCGTCATCGACGATCAGGATGGTGTGTAGCGAGAGCATGGCTAGACCTTCAATTCAAGTTCGTGCTGGCGCGCCAGCAGGCGGACAGCGGCTTCGGCAGCGCGAAAATCAAAGCCGTGGACGTATTCGCGCAGCGGTGCCAGCGCCGCGCGTGGCAGCCGGGTGGCCAGCGCGGCCAGCAAGGGTTCGACAGGTGCAGGACTGTCGCTGTCAAGAGCGATCAGCAAATTACGGAGCAGGCTTTGCAGGTCGGACCGGTCGGGTTCCAGCAGCGCGACGGACCGCACCTCCGGCTTATCGGGTTGCGGCGCAAGGGCAGGGGCGTAGCGCGCAATCGCCTGCAGCGTCAATGTCAGCGCCGCGTGCAACTGCTGCAGTGCCGGACCGGTGTCCTGACCGTCCGACAGGATCCGTTCGGCCAGTCCGCCCAGCCGGTGCAGTTCGGGCAGGCCGAGGTTGGCTGCATCGCCCGACAGTTTGTGGCTCAGTGCGGCGGCGCGGCGGCGGTCACCGGCGAGCAACAGGCCCTGCAGCCGCCCGATCACATCGGCATGGCTGCGTGCAAAGCGTTGCAGGTAATCGCGGTAGGTCCGGATATCGGGCCACAGCTGCAGGCCGCGTGCGACATCCATGGTCATGGCGGCGGAGGTCGTCACCGCTGAACCGGTCCGGGACTGACGGTGCAAGCGCTGCACCAGGGCGATGATGGCCGGGACATCGAATGGCTTGCTGACGAAATCATTCATGCCGGCGGCGCTGGCCTCGTCGCGCTGCATCTTGAATGCGCCGGCGCTCAGCGCGATGACGGGCAGATCATCGAACTGCGGCAGGCGCCGCAACTGGCGCGTCGCCTCCAGGCCATCCATGACCGGCATCTGCACATCCATCAGCACCAGGTCAACGTCGTCGGGATGCGCCAGCAACCAGTCCAGTGCGGCGCGGCCATCGACGGCCAGCGTGACGTGCGCGCCCTGGTCGGTCAGGATGCGTTGCGCGATGTCGCGGTTGATGTCGCTGTCGTCGACGATCAGCAAACGCACGCCATCCAGCGCCAATGCCCTCACCGGGGCGGGCGCGATCGTGCCGATCAGGGACACATCGATGCAGGTCGACGCACTGTCAGCGGCGACCGTCGCGGGCGCGGCGGCTGCATCAGTCTGCGGTAGCAGGGGGTGCCGCATCGGTTCACCGTCGGCATGGTTGAGCGCTGCACCAGCGTGCCGCTTGCGACCGATATCGCGATAGGCATAGAGCAGCAGCAGGCCTATCGTCATAAACAGCAGCCCCATGAGCAGCACAAAACTGACCCGGGCTGTGTGGCCGCTGCTGGCTTCATCGGCGATGCGCGTCGCCAGCAGATCGTCTTCGGTTCTTTGAATGCCATCGGTCTGATCTTCGAGCGCATTCCAGGTGCGCGTACCGTTGGAAAAGTAGGCATCCTGACGTGATAACCGGCCCGGTTGCAGCTGCAGCCGGGCCTCGGCAAACACCGCGTTCTGGTCGACGAACAGCCTGCGCAGGTTGGTGATGCGCTCGCCTTGCGCGGGATTGTCGCGAGTTAGCCGTTCGATCGTGACGATGCCCGCCCACACGGCATCAAGCGCGGCTTCGCGGTCACTCAGGAACGATGGCTGCTGCTGCAAAAAATAGCCGCGTTGGGCTGATTCGGCTTGCGCCATATGGCTCTTGATCTGCTCCAGCGTGGTCAGCACTTCGAGCGTATGCGCGACCAGACCGGTGGCGGATGCCAGCTGTTTGTCCGCATGCCATGAACTGGCACCGAGCAGACCGAGGCTGGTCATGACCAGGACGAATCCCATGATCACCAGCGGTCGTGCCGGCATGGCGCGCGCCATCATCGATCCGCTCCCTGCACAAACCGGTCGATTGCAGCAAAAGCCCGCTGCAGCGCGTTGTCGAGCTTCACCAGCGCGACGGTCGGGTCACGCCGTTCGATCAGGATGCGTTCGGTTTTACCCGCCAGTCTGTGAGTATCGGGCAGTGCCAGGTTGGCGGCATCGCCAGCCAGTTTGTGCGCCAGCGCGGCAGCCGCAGCGTGGTCATCGGTGGCCAGGCTGGTGTTAATACTGTCGATCGCACCGGCATAGCTGCCGGCAAAGCGTTGCAGGTAATCGCGATACGCCGGCGCGGTGGACCACAGTTGCAAACCACGTGCGACATCCATCACCGCGAACACGACCTGCGCCACGGGCAGAACCGCAGCAGGCGACACGCCAGCCGTCAAAGGCCGGGGACGATGCATACGCCGTATCAGCGCCACCGTACCGGGCACATCGAATGGCTTGCTGATGAAGTGATTCATGCCGGCCGCTTGCGCGGCTTCCTGCTGGGATTTGAACGCGCCAGCCGTCAGCGCGACCACCGGCAGGTCGTCGAATTGCGGCAGGCGACGCAGGCGGCGCGTCGCTTCGATGCCATCCATGACCGGCATCTGAACATCCATCAGCACCAGATCGACGTCGTCGGGATGCGCCATCAGCCAATCCAGTGCGGCTTTCCCATCGACGGCCAGCGTGACCAGTGCACCCTGATCCGACAGGATGCGCTGGGCAACATCGCGGTTGATCTCGCTGTCATCGACGATCAGCACGCGGATGCCGGCCAGCTCATGCAGCATTGACAGCCGGGCAGTGTCCTGCAGCGTCTTGCCGGTGCCACGCTTGTGCTGCGCTTCGGTGACGGCGTTGTAGAGCGTCGATGCCGTGACTGGCTTGGACAGGATGGCATCGACCAGGTCGGTACCGGCGATGCTGACCAGTCCGCGCAGCGAGTAGGCCGTGGCCATGATCACGATCGGGCAGCGCTCCGGTGGCAGTGCGGCGCGGATGGCGCGCGCGGTGGCCAGGCCGTCCATCGCACCGGGCATTTTCCAGTCCAGCACGATGACTTCCGGCAGCAGGTCTTCGCGCTGTGCCAGCAGTTGCGCGAGGACGGCGTCGCCGGACTTGCGGGTGGTGACATCCCAGCCCAGGCCGGTGGCGATGTCGTCGAGGTTTTTAAGGGCGATGTCGCTGTCATCGGCGATCAGCGCATTGAGCCGGTGCGGATTTGTGATGTCGGGCGCGCTGTGGTCCTGCTGCAATGGCACCGTGAACCAGAATTCACTGCCGGTGCCGGGCGTACTGCGCATGCCGATCTCACCGCCCATCAGGCGCACCAGTTGGCGGCAGATGGTCAGACCCAGACCGGTCCCGCCGAAGCGCCGCGTGGTCGAACTGTCGGCCTGGATGAACGCAGAAAACACGTCATCCTGCAGTCCGGCAGCGATGCCGATGCCGGTGTCGAGTACCGAAAAACGCAGTGTCAGCCGGTCGTCGCTGCGCCCGTCCACCACGACACGCAATTCGACCCGCCCGGCCGCCGTGAACTTGATCGCGTTGCTGGTCAGGTTGACCAGCACCTGTTCGAGTCGCAAGGCGTCACCGGTCAGCAACGTGATGCCGGCGGGCAACAGCCGGATCAGCAGTTCGAGCTGCTTGTCGCCGGCGGCGATGCCCATGCTGCCGGCCAGGTTGTCGATGACATCGGCCAGCCGGAACTGTGCGTGCTCGATGACCATGTGGCCGGCATCGATTTTCGAGACATCGAGGATGTCGTTGATGATCCCGAGCAGCATGCGACCGGAGGTGCGGATCTTTGCCACCATCGCGCCGGCATCGCGCTCCAGCGCGGACTGTTCGAGCAGATAAGCCAGACCGAGGATGGCATTGAGCGGCGAGCGGATTTCGTGGCTCATGTTGGCCAGAAAATCGGCCTTGCTGCGGCTGGCGTTCTCGGCCACGTCGAGCGCCTGCAGCACGGCCGCTTCGGCCTGCTTCTGGGCCGAGATATCCTGCGCAAAAATCAGCGTCGCCGCGCCGTCGGCCAGCATCACGCGGGTGGTGGTTTTGTAGACCGGCACCCGGCACGCGTCCCTGCCGAGGCCGATGGCCTCGAACTTCAGCTCGGTCGGACTGTCGAGGTTGATCAGGGCTTCCTGTTCGTGCAGCAGGTCGCTCGACTCCGGCGCAATCATCGCGCGCCACGGCAAGCCGGTCAGGTCGTCGGTGATGGCATAGCCGTGCAGCGCGCGATAGCGCGGATTGGAGTATACCAGCAATCCACGGCGCAGGATTGCGATGGCCAGCGGCGCATCTTCGATCAGTGTGCGAAAGCGGCTTTCGCTGTCGCGCAGCGCACGGCTTAATTGATGCGCGGACACGTCCCTGACTGTCACGACCAGCATGTCCAGCTTGCCATCTGCCGAGCGGACCGGTGCAGTACTGCATTCAAATGAGCGCTGTTGGCCGTTATCGATACGCTGCACATCGAGCGGATAGTCGTGCACGAAATCGCCCCGCAAACCGCGTGCGATGGGCCACTGGTCGGCAGGCAGGTGCAGGCCACCGGCATCGCGCACTGCGATGCCGGCAATGACCGTATCGAACGGCGTGTCCGGATCCATCAGACCGTGGAGGCTGCGACCGGCATCGTTGATGCGCAGCATCACGCCATGCCGGTCGAGCACGAAGATGGCTTCATTCATGTTGTCGAATACGGCCTGCAGCGCATTACGGCTACGCAGCAGTTCGTCCTCGGCGGTTTGCGTGCGCAGACCGGCTTGTTCGCGCTCGTGCTCGCGTTCTTCCTGCACGGCCGTCAGTGCGCGCCGGCGCCACTGCACGCAGGCCAGCGCGCCGCAGCAAACCAGCGCCAGTGCCGCGCAGAACAGGACGACCCATATCGCTTGTCGCCGCATCGGTAGCGTCATCGCCTCGACACTGCGACTGATACCGATGATCAGCGGCTTGTCCATGACCAGCGCTGCCGGCGCGATCGTCCGCAGCGCCATCACGCGCTCCTCGCCGGTGCGCGACGGGCCGGTTTGCAGGCTGTCTGTCAGGCCGCTCTGGCGATGCCGGTTGAACAGGCTGCCGGTTGTTCGGGCACGGAATAGTCAATGTCGGACGTGGCCGGATAACTGAGGAACATCCGGCCATCGCCATGAATGACGACGGTACGCAAGTCAGGTGCGTAGACGATATGCCGGAAAACGCCGGTGAAGTACCCGGGGTCTAAAGTCGCGAGGACGAGGCCGCCAAAACTGCCGTCCGACTTTGGCAGCATGCGCGCCAAGGTGATGATCAGGTCTTTTTTGATGGATTCGAACGGCGCCGAAACAAACAGCCTGGTCGCATCGGGACTGGCCTTTACGGTCTGGAAGTACGCGCGCTGCGACAAGTCCATATCGGTCAGTACGGGGTTGGAACTGGCGATCACCTTGCCGCTGGCATCGACAATGACCAGCGCACGGACACCGGGCATCGCCGCTTCCAGTCGCTGCAGGTGATTGGTCATGCCACGTCCGGGGGCTGTCGCATCCGCGTCGCTGCGGCTGTCCTGGATCAGGTTGGCCAGTACGCTATTAATGACGGTCAGATTTCCCTCAATATCGTTGGCCAGGACACCGGCGAATACCTGTATCCGCTCGCGTTCACTGGCACGCAGTTGCGCTACCGATGCGTAGTGCAGCGCGGCGGCAAACACCGTCACGACGAGTAATGCGACGATCAGTGCCAGCCACTCCAGTGGCTGCCGTCTGGTGATGCCGTGCATGCCGGATCGCGTGATGAGCTTGCTTGTTCGCATGTGAACCAATCCCGGTATGAATACATCGCAGCTTGTGCGGAAGATGGCTCGCTTGCGGTTCCAAGCGGATCAGGGTCGGAAAAAAATGATGCCGGTGATCAAGTTGTATCGGAGGGTAGCATCGTTCGCAACGGTACTTTAAGTAACTTTTTTACTGATAATTATTGTCGGTCTACAAAGCATCGCAACCAATCAGCCGAGCCGCCACACTCGCGTTTGCGCAAACTTTGCTACAGTGACCTGCCTTGGTTTGTTTGCACCCGCAGCCAGATCTCTCCAGGCGATCAACCGATAGCAGGAATCCCCGATGACAAACGACCCGCGCTGCTGTGGCACCGACACCTGCATGATTAACGCCGAAGGCCAATGCTGGTGCGGCCAGCAATGGGATGGCGAAAAAATGTGCCATCCCACCCTTGATCAGAGCGCTGCGGAGGACAGCCCCAAGGATGACGAGGAAGCGCAATGACATCAACGCCGCGTGACAACGGCACGGCAGTACCGGCCGGACGCTGGTCGCGCATGGCCCGCCTGGGCACGCTGGCCACCGGCATCGCCGGCGGTATGCTGGCCGAAGGCGCACGACAGTTGGCACAGGGCAAGCGCCCGGCAATGGGTGACTTGCTGCTGACACCGGCCAACGCGCATCGCGTCGCCGAGCAGCTCTCGCGCTTGCGTGGCGCGGCCATGAAGGTCGGGCAGTTGTTGTCGATGGATGCTGGCAATTTATTGCCGCCCGAGATAGCCGCGATCCTCGCGCGCTTGCGGGAAGATGCCACGCCGATGCCGATGAGCCAGGTCGTCGCTGTCGTCGATGCGGGCTGGGGCGAGGGCTGGCGGCACCAGTTCCGCCAGTTCTCATTCACGCCGGTGGCGGCAGCTTCGATCGGCCAGGTGCATTTTGCACAATTAAAAGATGGCCGCCACGTCGCCATCAAGATCCAGTATCCGGGCGTACGTCAAAGTATTGACAGTGATGTCGACAATGTCGCCGGGCTGTTGCGCCTGTCCGGGCTGCTGCCGGCCACACTGGATATTGCACCGCTGCTGGCGGATGCCAAGCGCCAGCTGCACGACGAAGCAGACTATTTGTGTGAAGGCGCTTACATGACGCGCTACGGCGAGTTGCTGGCGGGGGAATCCGACTATGCGGTGCCTGCGCTGGTACCGGAACTGACCAGCGCCAGCGTGCTGACGATGACGCGCATGGACGGCGTGCCGGTGGAATCGATGACGGGTGCAACGCAAGAAGTGCGTGACCGCATTGCGAGCTTGCTGATCGGCTTGTTGCTGCGCGAACTGTTCGAATTCCAGCTGATCCAGACCGATCCGAATTTTGCCAACTACCGCTACGACACGGCGAGCCGGCAAGTGATCCTGCTCGACTTTGGCGCCACCCGGGAATATCCCGCCGGGCTGGTCACCCGGTTCCGCGCGATCTTGCGTGGCGCGATCGACGGTGACCATGCGGCGATGGACGAAGCGGCGTGCGCGATCGGCTACTACGACGACCAGACCGCCGCGCATCACCGGCAGGCGGTGCTGGCGCTGTTTGTGCAGGCCTGCGAACCACTGCGTACGGACGGGCCTTATGACTTCGGCCAGTCCGATCTGCCATCCCGGATCCGCGACGCCGGTCTCGCGCTTGGCCGCGAACGTGATTTCTGGCACACACCACCGACCGATGCGCTTTTTTTGCATCGCAAGCTGGGCGGGATTTATTTGCTGGCGGCGCGGCTGGGCGCGCGGGTGGATGTGGCGGCGCTGGCGCGGGGGATTTTGTAGGGGGGGCTTCAGCATGATCACGATGGACGGGCGGTGGGTACAACACACCGCTCGCTATCCCCGCAACGCGCGGCGCGCCATCAGACGGTGGTTTTCAAGCGCAGAAAAAGCGATCAATCGACAACTCAGCGCAACTCGTCCAGCACCCGGTAATCCCTGTCCTGAATCGGCAAAAACCGGATCGCATTCATCCCGTCCAAAACCGGTGCTTCAGTCAATCCGTGACGACCGAGAAACACCGCGCGGATCTTGTCGGTGATGTCGGGACAGAGCGTGCCGCGGTACACGAACGGATCCATCGGCAGCGGTGCCGAGCGCCATAGCACGCGCACATCCTGCGGACGCAGTTTGCCTTCATTACTCATCGTCGACAGCTGGAAACTCGATACGAAAGCGGCGCTGGCGCGTCCGTCCATTACCGCCGCCACGGCACCGGTGTGGGTACCGGCATACGAGACACGGCCGAACCAGTTCTCCAGCGACATGCGCATCACCTGGCTGTAAAAATAACGTGGCACCTTGTTGCCCGACGTACTGTCCGGATCGACCAGCGCCAGCGACACCCCGCGCAGGCTGGCTGGCTGTTTCAGCGGTCCATCAGCCCGCACGATCAGCAGCGACTGGTAAAACGGTCCGGCCGGCTGAAACGCGCCCGTCGGTTGCGAGAAGGTGGCGAACGGGATGATCGCCGGATCGGCTTTTCTGGCAGACAGGTACGAAGACGGACCCAGCCGTGCCAGGTCGACCGCTCCGGCCAGCAAGCCCTCGATGACCGCCCCGTAGGACGCCGGCGTGACCACTTCGACCGGCATGCCCAGCGTCGCCTGCAAGCGATCCAGTAGCGGCCGGAAACGCGCCAGGTCGGATTTCACATCGCCTTCGGGCACCATCGAGTAACGTAGCCGTACCGGTCGCTCGCAGTCGGCCGCCAACCCCGGCAAGGCGCTGGCCAGCACGGCCAGCAGGACCACGGCCGACCCCCACCAGTGCCGGTTAACCGGCATAAGCGGTCGGATTGCGCAGCAGTGCCGTGATCTCGGCGGCGGCGGCGGGGCGGTGAAAATAGTAGCCCTGCAACTCGTCGCAGCCGGCGGTTTTCAGGTGTACAACCTGGTCACGCGTTTCGACGCCTTCGGCAACGACTTTCAGGCCGAGGTTGTGCGACAGCGAAATTGTCGATGACACGATGACGGCG
Organism: Actimicrobium sp. CCC2.4; assembly: GCF_034347385.1. NCBI lineage: Bacteria > Pseudomonadati > Pseudomonadota > Betaproteobacteria > Burkholderiales > Oxalobacteraceae > Actimicrobium > Actimicrobium sp. CCC2.4. The sequence goes on from NZ_CP133777.1 coordinate 2,464,060, forward strand.
TCGCTGTTGTCGTTGCGGATGTCGCGGATGAACGAGCGGTCGATCTTGACGGTGCTGATCGGCAGGCGCTTGAGGTGGCTCAGGCCGGAGAAACCGGTGCCGTAGTCGTCCAGCGAGATCCGGATACCGAGCGCATGCAGCGTATCGAGCACCCGCTCGGCCAGTTCGGGCTGGTCGATGAAACAGCTTTCGGTGACTTCGATCTCGATCAGGCTGGCCGACACCGCGTACTTCGCCAGACAGCCGGTGATTACGCCGGGCAAGGTGTCGTCGCGCAATTGGCGGGCCGAAATATTGATCGCCACCGGCAGCACGGCCAGGCCCGATTGCTGCCACGCGGCGACCTGCGCGCAGGCCATGTCGATGACGTGGTTGCCCAGCGCAACGATGTAGTCATGCTGTTCGGCCAGCTCAATGAATTCACCCGGGTAGATCAGGCCATGCTCGGGATGCTGCCAGCGCACCAGCGCTTCGAGGCCGACCGGCCGGAAGTCGAGGCAGGCGACGCGCTGCTGGTAATGCAAACAGAATTCGCCGTCGCGGATGGCGCGCCGGAAGCGGGCAATCAATTCGGCACTGCGCGCCGAGGTAGCGTTGAGCGAAGCTTCATAAAACCGGTAGCAACCGCGCCCGCTTTGCTTGGCCAGGTACATCGCGCGGTCGGCACGCGAGAGCAGCGTGTCGATTTCTTCGCCATCGCCCGGATACAGCGCAATGCCGATGCTGGGCGTGACGTCAAGATCATGGCCGTCGAGCTTGAGGTAGGTCGAGGACAAGGCCGCAACCAGTTTGGTGGCAACGCTAGCGACGGCCTCGTCGCTATCGAGGTCTGAAACCAGTACGGCGAATTCATCTCCTCCCAGACGGGCCGCCAGATCATAGCCACGTAACGAGTGGCGCAAACGCATGGCAACCTGTTGCAACAGCAGGTCGCCGACAGCATGGCCGTGGGTGTCGTTGATGACCTTGAACTTGTCGAGGTCGAGAAAGAAAACCGCCGTCAGCTTGCGGCTGCGGCGCGCGCGCACCAGTTCGATCGCCGCCAGTTCATAGAACTTCATGCGGTTCGGTATGCCGGTCAAAAAGTCCAGCGAGGCAAGCTGGAAGGCGCGGGTTTTTTCGGTTTCCAGCTGTTTGATCAAGGTCTGGTTACGCAATTCCGAGTCGGTCAGGTCGAGGTTCAGGCGACGCTGGCGCTGCGCCAGCACGAGTAGGCCGGCACTGGCCAACACAATGAGTAGCGACAATAGCGTGGCACGGATCCGGTAGGCGCGATGGCGCGGCTGCAGTTCGTCGAGTACCGCGCTGCGGTCGCGGGTGACCGTGACGACTAACGGAAAGTGGTCGAGCCGGCGATACACGCCGATGCTGGCGCCACTGTCGCCCGGACGCGCCATGTCGATGGCACCCGCCGGCTCGGTACGACCGATGAAGCGGGCGTAGCCGGACCGTTCCAGGTCGCGCCCTGCGGAGAGCGTACCGCCGACTAATTCGACCAGCTGGATGCCACGGGCATCGATGACTTCGATGCGACTGCGCGTGCCGAAACTGGCTTCCTTGTAGAGCGCCAGCACATAGCCGAGATCAATGTAGCCGGCGAACACACCGATGCGGCGCTGTCCGGACAGCAGCGGCGCGGCTACCGGAATGCGCCACGCCGCATGCGGGTCATCGGCACGGGTGTGGCCGATGACGATGGGCGGCGGTGCTTCGGCAAACAGGGTGGTGCGGGCAAACAGTTGCAGATCCGGTTCGACCGCACGGCGCGATGACGAATAGGCCAGCTTGCCATCCCCGCCGAAAATAGCCATGCGCAGGAACGCCGTGTCGCCGACCGACAAGGCATTGAACGAGTCGGGATGTTCGGCAGGCTGTTCGAGGAAGGCGGTGCTCAGGCGCGCGTAGATGGCGGTGCGGCCGAACACTTCGTCGAGGTTGGCAGCAACGATGGAGGCGACGTTGCGGCTGGAATTGACCGATTTCTCGAGCGCCTCGTCGCGTTCATCGTGGATACGTGAACTGGTCAGGAACCAGATGACAGCAAGGAGCAACACCGCCATCAATCCGATACCCGCAACCAGACCCTTGCCATTGCGCAGGAAAGCTTTGGTTGATGATGTGTGCTGCGGTGTAACAGAGACCAAGTGAGCGACCCGTTTGTCTGACATTTAACGCGCCCGATAGTACTCGTCAAATGTGACACCAGGAATAAAAAAATATCTTCAGGGAATTTATTCTTCTTCCTGATCAGGTAATTTTAAACGGCCGGTATGAAAATCATACTCGTAGACTTCGCCGTAGCGACCCCATTCGACGGCGACTTCGAGCACGCGTTTGGCTTCATCGGCTTTCAGGAATTCTTCCAGCAGTTCGATGAACGGACCTTCCGGCGAACTGCCGCTCGGTTCGCGTTCGAGCTGGCGGCGGATGCGTGCTGCCAGCGGCACGTGCATCAGCACCTGCTGGCCGAACAGTTCCTGGCGCAAGGTCTGGTCGGCATCGGCGTAGCGCTGGCCCAGCGGCGTCAGCGTGATGTCGCCCTTGTCGACATGCGCCAGCCCGAGCAGGCCGAGCGCCTCGTAGGTATGGAACAATTCATCGTCGGCCAGTTCGGTTTCTTCGGCCAGTTGCGGCAGGTCGGCACGGCCATTGAACGGCGCACCGGCGAGCAGGTCGAGCACACCTTCGATGTGGCTGACGTCGGTTTCCGGCAAGCGGTAGCCGAGGTGCATGGCGGTGGCTTCGCCGGGGATGGTGCCTTGCTGCGGACGCATCGTCATCAGTCCGTAGACTTCATCGATCAGGCCGCGCACTTCGGCCGAATCGGCACTGCGCGGACGCGGCAGGTCGATGTGGATTTCGCTGCGGATGCGGCCCGGGTCGCTCGACAGAATGATGATGCGGTCGGCCATCATCACGGCTTCTTCGATATTGTGCGAGACGATCAGAATGCCCTTGGTCAGGATGCGGTCGCTATCCCACAGGTCGAGGATGTCGTTGCGCAGCGTTTCGCCGGTGAGTACGTCGAGTGCCGAAAAAGCCTCGTCCATCAGCAGCACGTCGGGGTTGGTGACCAGCGCGCGGGCAATACCGACACGCTGGCGCATGCCACCCGACAGCTCGCGCGGCAGCGCGCCGCCAAAGCCGGCCAGGCCCATCAGTTCGAGCATGGCGTCGGCGCGTTTTTCGCGGTCGGCCGGCGCGACACCTTGTGCTTCCAGACCGAGCTCGACGTTCTGCTGGACTGTCAGCCACGGAAATAGCGCAAACGACTGGAACACCATCGCCACCCCGGTGGCCGGCCCGACGATGGGCTGGCCGCGATAGATGGCGCTGCCGGCATCGGCCGGAATCAGGCCGGCGATGATGCGCAACAGCGTCGATTTGCCGGAGCCGGATTTGCCGAGCAGGGCGACGATCTCGCCTTCGGCCAGCGCAAAATCGACACCATCGAGGATCAGTCGCGGTGCGCCATCGGCACTGCGAAACGACTTGGCGACACCGGCCAGTTCCATCAATCCAGGTTTGTTCGTGGACATTTTGTTCATGTTCATTTCTCTATCGGCTGCGGTCTTCGGCGAGCGAGTACAACTTGCGCCAGAAGAACCGGTTCAACAACATCACAAAAATACACATCACGCCGATGCCGAGCGCGATCCGGTGGAAGTCGCCGGCGTCGGTCATCTGTTTGATATAGCTGCCCAATCCATCGGCGATCAGCGTGGTCTTGCCCCAGGTGACGTACTCGGCCACGATACTGGCGTTCCATGAACCGCCGCTGGCGGTGATCGCACCGGTCACGTAGGCCGGAAAGATCGCCGGCAGATAGACGCGTTTCCATTTCAGCCAGCCCTTCAGGCCGAGGTTATCCGCCGCCAGTCGCAGTTCATTCGGAATCGTCGAGGCACCGGCGACCACGTTGAACAGGATGTACCACTGGGTGCCGAACACCATCAGCGGACTGAGCCAGATATTCGCATTGAGCTTGAAGGTGACCAGCACGAATACCACGATCGGGAACATCAGGTTGACCGGGAAGGCAGCAAGGAATTGCGCCAGTGCCTGCACCCGCTGCGAGTATTGCGGCCGCAATCCGATCCACACCGCAATCGGCACCCAGACCAGCGAGGCCAGCGCAATGAGCAGCATCACGCGCGCCAGCGTGATGAGTCCCAGGCCGACCACGTGCGCCGATTCGCGCCAGCCGACATCGCTGTGTACGAAGGTCACCAGCCAGTACACCGCTGCCAGCGACAGCAGCACGATGGTCGCATCCCAGGCGCGGGCGATCGACTTGCTGCGCGCTTCCGAGCGCACCGTCGGTGCCACAGTGACCGGGCGCAGACTGAACCAGCCCAGCGTGCTGCTCATCATCCGCCAGAAACGACCGGTCAGTTCGCGTATCCAGACACTGCGCCGGCCCCAGTCGAGCAACCACGAGCGTTGGGCGCTGTCGCCTTGCGATTCCTCGAAACGGAATTTGTCGGCCCAAGCCAGCAGCGGCCGGAAAAACAGCTGGTCGTACGCCATGATCCCGAACAGCATCGCGCCGATGGCATAGGCAATCGCGCGGCCGTTTTCGGCTTCGATGGCCATCGCGATATAGGCACCGATGCCGGGCAATTTGATGTCCTGACCGCCGACCGAAATCGCCTCGGCGGCGACCAGGAAAAACCAGCCGCCCGACATCGACATCATCATGTTCCACAACAGGCCGGGCATGGCGAACGGCAGTTCCAGTCGCCAGAAACGCTGCCAGCCGGACAGCCGGAATACTTGTGCCGCCTCGCTCAGTTCCGGCGGCACCGTGCGCATCGACTGGTACAGGCTGAACGCCATGTTCCATGCCTGCGACGTGAAGATCGCGAAGATCGCAGCGCATTCGACGCCGAGCAGGTTGCCGGGAAAAAGCAGGATGAATGGCGCGATGGCGATGGCCTGAAAGCCGAGGATGGGGACCGACTGCAGGATGTCGAGCATCGGCACCATGACTTTTTCAGCGGCGCGGTACTTCACGGCGATGGCGGCAAACGCAAAGCTGAACAGCAGCGAACAGGCCAGTGCCGTGAACATGCGCAGCATCGTGCGCAACAGGTAGTAAGGCAGGTACTGCGGGTCGAGCGAAATCGGGGTTGGCTCGCCGACGATGAACGGGCGAGACATTTGCATCGCTCCGAAGGCAAGGCCGGCTATCACGGCCAGTACCAGCGGCAACAGGATCCAGTCCCAGCGGTTAGGACCGGCCGCCAATACCGATTGCCCGGCCCGACGCGGGGTGAAGAGTTCAAACATGGTGCGCGTTCCTGTCAGTGAAGCGGGTACTTGATACGGGTACAGCCCGTCCGGGCGACCGCATTTGAGGTCACAGGCGAGACGATGGTGTGCTGGTTGCTTCCGGGCGCAGCGGGACGTGTCGCGTCCGCGAAAAAAGCTCGTCATTATGGATCAAACAGATGACCGTTGAGTTACAAAATTGCGGTTCGCTGCGGTTACCTGACAGGGCAGTACCCGGTTGCTTTTGAAGGGCCACTGCGAGCAATGCGTATTTCTGCGACCATGCACCCTTTCATAAAGGAACACCATGCCGACATCCACGCAATCCACCGCCGCCAATCTTGATTCGCGCCTGTTTGAAGCAGTGCAACTCGGCCCGCTCCGTCTGCCAAATCGCATCGTCATGGCGCCATTGACGCGCAGCCGTGCACTCGAAGGCGACGTCCCGAGCGAACTGGCCATCGAGTACTACACACAGCGTTCGACAGCCGGCCTGATCATCGCAGAAGCAACCCAGATTTCACCGCAGGGCAAGGGCTATATCCTGACCCCGGGTATTTATAACGATAGCCAGGTAGCTGCGTGGAAGCGTATTACCGACGCCGTGCATGCCAAGGGCGGTCACATTTTCCTGCAGCTCTGGCACGTCGGCCGCATCTCGCATCCATCGATCCAGCCTGATGGCGCATTGCCGGTTGCGCCATCGGCGATCAAGCCGGAAGGCCAGTCGTACACCGCTGACGGTTTTGTACCGATGGTCACGCCGCGCGCGCTGGAGACATCCGAAATGGCGGGTCTGGTCGAGCAATACCGCACCGCTGCTCTGAATGCCAAGGCCGCCGGTTTCGATGGTGTTGAAGTGCATGCCGCCAATGGCTACCTGCTTGACCAATTCCTGCGCGACAAGACCAACCAGCGCACCGACGAATACGGCGGCGCGATCGAGAACCGTGTCCGCCTGCTGCTGGAAGTCATGACCACGGTGGTCGATGTCTGGGGTGGCGATCGCGTTGGTATCCGCTTGTCGCCACTGAGCAAGTTCGGCGACATCGACGACAGCAATCCGGAGCCGCTGTTCACCTACCTGGTCGAGCAGCTCAATGCGTTTAAGCTGGCCTACCTGCATGTCATCGAAGGCGACACCGGCGGCACGCGTGAAGTCGCTGGCGGCTTCGACCTGCAAATTCTGCGTCGCCTGTTCAATGGTGCTTACATGGCCAATAACGGCTACGACAAGGCCATGGCCAGCGGCGCGATCGCGTCTGAGCACGCCGACCTGATCTGTTTCGGACGTCCGTTCATTGGCAATCCGGACCTGGTCGAGCGCATGCGTACCAACGCCCCGTTGAACGAAGCCGATCCGGCGACGATGTACGGCGGTGGCGCTGGCGGGTATATCGACTATCCGTTTCTGGGTGCAAAAAAGTAAGTTGACTGCGGGTTGATTTTAGAGAACGCCAGGTTATTGCCCGGCGTTTTTTTTGGGGGCTGTCTTGGGTTTTCAGGATGGTTGATCACGCTGAACGGGACGCTTTGGGATAGCGGGGAATTTGGGAGGGTTGTAGTGGCGATCCTTCGACAGGCTTCTTTCGACAGGCTTCCTTCGACAGGCTCAGGACGAACGGTTGGTGGTGCGCTGGTGCTGATTGTTGATACTCGGCGTGCCTTCGGCAGGCTTCCTTCGCCAAACTCAGCACAAACAGCATCCGCTACATTGGCGTCGGCACAGGTCAGCGATCATAACGACCGCTTCCCTAAACCGACGCCAGCGCGCCTTAGCCCTTCGACAATTTCATGTTCAGCGGATCTGCAGTCAGGTACCCCACAGCCGCGCCATAACGATCCTTGTAATTGGCGCGTACCAGCGGGTCCAGCGTTGGCTGCACTTTCGCATGCAGCGAACTCCAGTCACCGGCGTGCTGGAAATTGCTCATGATGTAGGTCCAGCCATTGATGTTGTCGGCTACATGCAGACCGGTCGCTTCGGCGCCGGAAGGCATCGACATCAGTCGTGACAGGATCTTCGTATCGATGTGGTAGGCCCAGAGAAAATTGTTGATGTGGGTGCTGCTGTCTTCGCCGATGAACAGCGTACGCATCGCCTCCGAAAATTTGATGTTGTCCGGATTGCCGATCTTGTCCGGGTTGGATTTGTTACCCAACGCATCGGCGGGGATGTCCTCGCCCATGAGCAAGGCCTTGATCTGTACCGGCATCCATTCGCTGTTGATGGCAGCACCACCCAAGTCCTTCTGCCCCCCGCTGAGCGTGTGGGCCATGATCCCGCCTGCGACCAGTGCCTTGTCGAGCGCGATCCCGCTGGCAGCATTCCAGCCCTTGCCCGTCTTAATCATCGAATCCTGGATGTTCTGCAGCGCAGAGTAGGCAATCTTGTCCCGGACATTGACGGTCGTCCCTTCCATTTTTGAGAAGCCCATGCTGCCACCCACCAGATACGCATACCGGTGGGTTTCCAGGAAGGCCGCCGCTTTTTCCATGCCGGGCTTGAGCTTGATCCAGTTGGCCGTGCCGTTGATGAAGACCTTGGAAAAGGTGGCGTCGGCCGGATCTGCCGTCACCACGGTCAGGATGTCAGTCGACTTCAGGGTATTGGCCATCGCTTCAATCTCGGCGCTGGTGGCATGGCCGAGATTGATCCAGGTGATTGCAGCACCGGCTGCAGCCGGATCGATTGAAAAACCGCTGCCGAGCTTGCCGACATACAGCGTGCCGGCCGACAGGTCTTTTTCACGGTCGGCGACAAACACGAACAAGCCGCTGTTGGTGGCGTCGTCGCCCATCAGGACGGTGCGATTGTCAGGCATTACCTGCACCAGCTCATGCGAGATACGGCCGAGGCAGTAATGCTTTTTGATGGTGCCGGTGCCGTCCGGATTCACGGTCACTTCGGGCAGGTGGCCGTAGTGGTAAGGGTTGGCAGTGGTCTCGTTGCCGAACAGGTTTCTGCTGAATGCCTTGAACTGGGTATTGGTCGCGGCCGTGGTCGCGTCCGGCTCGTATTCTTCGCTCGACAGATGGGTATTCCAGGGTGACAGGCTCGAGCCACAGGTGATCCACAGGCCATGCACGCCGGCGGTATTGACGTTGTGGTACTTGACCAGCGTGAGCTTGCCGGTGACCTGGTCCTGATCCAGCGTCAGTACGGCGATCGGGGAGGGCAGCGTTCCGTAGGCACTGTTGCCCGCCTGATCGTTGGTCGTGTACTCGAACTGCACCACAGCGAACACGGCCTTGCCCTTGAGGCCTGTGACCGTCGGACTGGCCAGCGACAACAGCGACGTACCATCCGGCGCATCCGAAAAAAACTGCCGTTCCTTGCCCGCGACCGAGCGGTCGATGATCGGCTGGTTATTGATGTCGACGTAACCGCCGCTGAGGATGGTCGCGCCAGCGACGCCGGTGGGTACCGGATCGCCAGTGATGAAGAACGGCTGATACGCCAGCTTGAAACTGACCGTTGTGTTGTCTGCGTAGAGCACGTTCATGCTGGAGCCGACGGTCGTGGTGGCCATGGCAGCGGCATTGGCGAGAGTCGGTGCCGGCATGGATGAAAACGAGACCGACAGAAATTGCGAGACCGATGGCGCTACCGATGAACCGGTGCCGCCGCAACCTGCGAGCAACGAGGTGGAGGCGAAAGCGCCGAGTGGCAGCATGGGAGCGCAACCCAGAAACTTGAGCAGCTGGCGACGGGAAGCTTGCGGCAGATCGGACATGTGATGTTTTCCACGGTGAATTGCGATGGCAGCCGGTGGATACCGGCAGCTCAGGTAAAGCCTGAATACCGGCGAGTATAAAAATCGAATGTGACCGTGGCATGAAGTGTCATGAATTTGTCAGGCGGACTCATTGGCACGCCCATAAAAAATGCCAGGCATCAAGCCTGGCATTGCGGGTACTGCGCGCCCCGCGGTCGGGGCCGTCGCATGACTGTTTTAGAACGTGTGGTTGATGCCCAGTGCGACACCGGTGCTGCCATCAACGTCGACCAATTTTTCACGGTACAGATCGGCGTAAAGGTTGGTGCGCTTCGACAGCGGATGGTTGACACCGACGGTGAACTTGTCGTTGCCGCTTTCCTTGATCTTGCCGTAACCGCCACGGATCGTATCGATCCCGACCATATAGGTCGCCGCCAGCATCATGCTGGTGAGCTTGTCATTGACGCGGGCAAACTTGGTTTCGGAGTACGAACCGAGCAGCGTGAATGCACCCATCGTATAGCCACCGGCGACGTAGACGATGTCGCTGTCGATATGATTCTTTTCATAGGCCAGCATCGTATTGAGTCCGCCATTGGCGTAGTTCAGCGAGATCCCTTTCTGGCGTGTTTCGGCAATCGTGCGCGCTGCATCGTCACCGACCGCACGTTCGATTTCGGCGTCGGCATGAACCGAGAAACCGGCCATGTCCGGCGAGCTGTAATAGACCGCATTGCTGGCGCGCGAATAGTTGTGGTAATCGACCGTGACCAGCCCGTCGCTATTGAAGTCACCGTTGTAGTTGGCCAGCGAACCCATCAGGGCGCTGTCGTACCACGGATCGTAAATCCATTTTTTAGCCCACAGCGGCGTCAGTGCGCGGCCCAGACGGACCGTGCCAAAACGGGTGCTGGCGAGTCCGACCGTGGTTTCGCCCTGAAAAAATGCTGTCGATTTTTCGGCGCCGCCGGTGTCCGGATTAAAGCGCATCTGGACATTGAAGATGGCTGCCAGGTCACCGCCGAGCTGCTCGGTGCCCTTGAAGCCCAGCCAGTTGTTCTGGCCACGATCCATGCGCGGTGTCTTGCCCGATTCCTTGACCAGGCCGAGGTCGATGTAGCCGTATATCTGCACGTTGGAGCTTTGTGCGCTGGCGCTGCCGGACAAGCCGGCGAGGGCGCCAAGCGCCAGAATGCTGAGGGTTTTTTTCATGTCTCTGATCTCCTAGGTTATTTTTTTGCCGCGGCGAGTGACTGGGCAATCCAGCTATCAAACAAGGCCTGATGTGCGTTGATCCAGCCGTCGGTGTGGCGTTCAATGTCAGCTGGCGAGCCTTCACCTTTGCTCATGCGCATGTTTTCGGCGCTGATATCGGTCATTGGTAATTTCATCAACGAGAACAACTTGGCTGCGGCCGGGTTGGCGTCGACGAACGCTTTGTTAGCAACAATTTGCTGCTGGTTCACGACGAAACCGTAGTTCTTGCCGTTCGACAGCTTGGTATCAATCTTGGCTTGCTCGCCTGGCAGTGAGGAGAACGGCACTTGCAGCCAGACCACATCGCGCCCCGGCACCATCACGCCGCTGACCCAGTACGGGGTCCAGGTGTAATAGAAAATCGGCTTGCCTTCCTTGTGGCGGGTAATCGTGTCGGCGATCAGCGCCGAATAGCTGCCTTGTTTGTGGGTGACCGTATCGCGCAGCTTGAACGCGGTGAGCTGATGCTCGATCACGGCTTCGCAGCCCCATCCCGGATCACAACCGGTCAGGTCCGCTTTGCCATCGCCATCGGTATCGAACAGCTTGGCAATTTTCGGATCCTTGAACTGGCCGATGTTGGTGATCTTGTATTTGGTCGCGGTGGCCTTGTCGATCAGGTAGCCCTGTGCCGAGTTGTCCGAATACACCCCGGTGCGCGACAGCTTGGCATCACCACCGGCGTTGCGATAAAAGTCAGCATGCAGCGGGTTCCAGTGATCGGCCATGAAGGTGGCATCGCCATTGGCGATCGCGATGTGCGCGGTCGGCGGTGCGATTTCTTTGGTCGACTGGACGTCGTAGCCCAGTTTTTGTAATCCCTTGGCCACGAGCAGGGTCTGGAAAGTTGCCTCGGCGATGGTGTTCTGTAAAGGCTGGACCTTGATGCCTTTGCCCGGCAGGTCAGCGGCGGATGCCGGTGTCACGAAGCTCATTGCCAGCAGCACGGTGCCGAGGAAATAGCTTGGGGTGGAAAATCTCATGCGTTGATTCCTTTTTTTAATGGGGTGGTTCATGGCTGTCACCCATGGGCGTTACTCAATAAATCATTTACGTCGCCATGCCGGAATTGACCGGCGTCGATAACTTGTCGGCGTCTTTGCCGGTGGTGTCAGGCGGGGTAGCCGGCTTGGCTTTCGGGGCAGGGCGCAAGCGGTACAGCAAACCGAGCGGGCCGGTTTCATACCAGTGGTGCACACCGCGGCTTGATTGACCGGCGGCTTGCGTGATCCGGTCCAGTGAAATCGCCAGCAGCACGATGCCCAGGCCGCCGACTGTCGCCAGTCCCATGTCCAGACGGCCGATGCCGCGCAAGACCATTTGTCCCAGTCCGCCCACGGCGATCATCGATGCGATCACGACCATCGACAGCGATAGCATCAGCGTCTGGTTGACGCCGGCCATGATCGACGGCAGGGCCAGCGGCAACTGCACCTTGAACAGCATCTGGGCGGGCGACGCGCCATAAGCACGGGCCGCTTCGATCAGGTCGGGACGCACCTGGCGAATCCCCAGGTTGGTCAGTCGTACCAGCGGTGGCAGCGCAAACACGATGGTGACGATGACGCCAGGCACATTGCCGATACCGAACAGCATCACGACCGGTACGAGGTAGACGAAGGCCGGTGTGGTCTGCATCGCATCGAGCAGTGGTCGCGTCAGGCGCTGGGCGCGGTCGCTACCGGCCAGCAGCACGCCGAGCGGCAAGCCGATCACCAGACAGAATGCGAGCGAGGTCAGCACCAGCGACAGTGTCACCATGGCTTCCGGCCAGATGCCCAGGACGACCACCACCAGCAGTGAAATGACGGTGCCGATCGCTACGCCGCGACCGGCAAATTGCCAGGCCAGCAAACCGAAAATGGTCACCATGGCCAGCGACGGTACGCTTTGCAGCAAATCCTGCACCCACATCAGCGTGCCATCGATCGGTGCCCGCACGGTCTGGAAGAACGGCCGGAACTGCGTTACGAACCAGTCGAGTCCGTTGTTGATCCAGCTTTCGACCGGCATCGAGCCGTCGAAAAAATCGCGGATTTGTGCGAAGAATCCGGTAGGCGCATCGGCCGGTACGGCGCTGACCGGTGCATCGAGCCAGCTACCGGCACCGGCGGGAGTGACGGCGTCCACGTTACCCGTGCCCCAGGGATCGGCCGGTACGGCGGCGTCCACGGGGCCGGTAGCCCACGGGTCGACCGGCGCGGCGGCCGTGACTGCGGCAGGCGGGGTGTCCCAGGCGCTCGCTACACCGGCATTCGAAGGTGCCTGGGCTGTGATGATGTCGGACATGGCGGGATCTTTCAGAGTCGTTGTCATAGCGCAGGTACCAGTGGCGTATCGCGATCAAGAAATTTCAATAGGGTGGTCTTGCTGATGGAGCCGCAGTAGTGGCCATCGTCGGCGACCACCGGCATCGGGTAGGGCGATTGGGCAACTTGCCCGAACAGATCACTGACCGAGGCTTCGCCGGAGATCTTTTGCGAGTGCGGCAAAAAGGCGTGCTGCAGTCCGAGCGGTCCGTCGTGTTCATGCAAGGCTGCCCGCAATGATTCGACCGACACCATGCCCAGGTAATGCTGGCCGGGACTGATCACGTAAGCGTATTCGCGGTCGTTGTCCTCGAGCATCTTGAGCGCAGCGCGGGCACCACGGCTCGGGTGTTCCGAGACGACGATCTGGGATTTACGGGCGATGTCGGCGGCCTTGAAGACGGCAGCAGCATCGACGCCATGGACGAAGCTGCGGACGTAGTCATCAGCCGGATTGCGCAGGATTTCATCGGGCGTGCCGACCTGGACGACCATGCCGTCTTTCATGATGGCGATGCGATCGCCGATACGCATGGCTTCGTCGAGGTCATGTGAAATGAAGACGACGGTGCGACGGCGTACCTGTTGCAGGCGCAGGATTTCGGACTGCATTTCGGTACGGATGATCGGGTCCAGCGCCGAAAAGGCTTCATCCATCAACAGGATGGACGGGTCCGACGCGAGCGCGCGGGCCAGGCCGACGCGCTGTTGCATGCCCCCGGACAGTTCATCCGGAAAACTCGCGCCCCAGCCGCTCAGGCCAACCTGGTCCAGCGCCTTCAGCGCCTGCTCGTTGCGGGTGGCGCGGTCGACACCGGCCAGTTCCAGACCGAATGCGGTGTTGTCGAGTACCGTCATGTGCGGCATCAACGCAAAGGACTGGAACACCATGCTGATGTCCTTGCGGCGCAGCGCCCGCATGTCCTTGGCCGAGAGCTTGTTGATATCGACGCCGCCGATCTCGATGGTGCCCGCAGTCGGCGTAATGAGCCGGTTGAGCATGCGCACCAGTGTCGATTTGCCCGAGCCGGACAAACCCATGATGACGAAAATTTCGCCGGCTTCGATCGTGAAACTGGCATCGAACACACCGATCGAATTGCCGGTACGGGCCAGGATGTCTTGTTTGCTGACACCTTGATTGACGAGGTCGAGCGCCTTTTCCGGCGCTTCGCCAAACACTTTAAATACGTGATTGACGCTGATTTGCTTGGCCATGATGGTCCCTTTATTTTTGTTGGCAGAGTGAGTGGCTAAGGCTTGCGACATGTGCAAGCTGCGATCCCGGCGCGCAGACAACGAACATCAAGCAAAAACGCGGCATGGATAATTCCCGCCATCGTTTTGCGCGTTATGTGTCTGCCCGACGGGCAACTGGGATAAAACTGTTTGCTGTACTTCGTGGCGAATCGCTGTCACTGCATCGCGAAAATCTTGAATAACGCGAGCAGATGAAGCCGAAGTAAATGGAGTGCCTGGAAGAGATGGAGCGTCCTACTTGGTAGTGCTGAATTCTCTAAAGTCAGTCAACTACTGTTAAGTTGACGCTAAAAGATGCCCTATTGTAGTTAATCTATATCTCAAAGTCAACTTTTGATTGACTTCGCCTATCGGTAGCGGAGGATGGTCGACTCTGGTTTCGTTGTCAGAAGGTGTATCGTTTCGCACCGGCGCGTCTGCTCTGCCGGCAAAAACTTGTGCATATCGTTACCTCACTGATCGGATTTGACCATGCAAGAACCCACCGGGTTGCGCAAGCTTCCGTCATCGAAAGCCGCACGTCGCCGTGGTCGCATTTCCAGAACGACGCTCACCTACGCGGTATTTCTCGGCGGCGCATCCTGTGTTGCCTTGATCTCGCTGGCATTCGCCATGCTGGCGGAATTCATGCTTTCGCTGAACGTCAAGGTCATCTCTGCGTATTCATGGAGCGCCTTCCTGCTTCTGCCATTCGGTTTTGCCGGTTTGCGCTGGCTCACGATCCGCCATGCCCAGCAAGCGCGCGGTAGCGGTATTCCGCAAGTCATTGCTGCGATGTCGCTGCCGGCCAGTAGCGGCGCCCAGCAAACGCTGGTGTCGCTGCGCCAATCCCTCTGGAAGATCGGCCTCACCGCTACCAGCCTGCTGTTCGGTGCCTCCAGCGGTCGCGAGGGTCCGTCGGTACAGGTCGGCGCGGCCGTGATGCTGTCGTGGGGACGGTGGTGGCATGAAAAACTCGGCTTGCGTCTGGGCTTCCGCCCGGAAGCGCTGATTGCTGCCGGTGCGGCCGGCGGTCTTGCCGCCGCGTTCAACACGCCGCTTGCCGGTATCGTCTTCGCGATTGAAGAACTGGGCCGCAACAGTGCGATTCGCTGGGACCGGATTGTGCTGTCCGGCGTGCTGACGGCAGGATTTTTATCGCTTGCCCTGCTCGGCGGGCAATCCTATTTCCGCATCGATGAGTCAGTACTGATCCTGCGCGAATCATGGAAAGGTGTTCTGTTGTGCGCCTTGATCAATGGGGTGCTGGGCGGCTTGTTTTCCAAAATATTGCTGATGGGACCGACCGGCATGCTACCCGCACGCTGGCGTCATATTCCAATGCAACGTCCACTCCTCATTGCCTTTGCCTGTGGCCTCGTGGTGGCCATTGTCGGATGGTCAGTCAACGGTTCCATTTATGGCACCGGTTACTCGCAAACCGCAGCACTGCTCAATGGCCGGTCGACTGACGGCCAGTGGTTCGGAATGGCGAAATGGCTGGCAACGGTCGCGACGTATTTTGCGGGCATACCGGGCGGTATTTTCACGCCATGCCTGGCCATCGGTGCGGGTATCGGGGAAAACATTGCACTCCTGTTCGGCGGGCTCATGGAGCCAAGAATATTCGCGCTGATGTCGATGGCGGCTTTCCTGGCGGCCGCTACGCAAGCCCCCATTACGGCCAGCGTGATCGTGATGGAAATGACGAAAAGCCATGACGCCACGCTATACCTGCTCGCGGCGACCCTGATCGCTTCATTTGTTGCGCGACAACTCAGTCCGCATGCTTTTTATCATTCCGTGGCACGACAATTCCGGCGCGAAGCACTTGCACTTGAACATACGCCGGTTTCCGCACCGCCGGCTCCGACCGGCAAGCATTGAGACTGTCGGCAACCGAATGCAGGTCAACCGTTTCAAGATTTTTTCTTGTGAATCGTCAACGATTTTATTTCAACTTAATGAATAGAAAATATGTCGCCAAAGAATAAAGAGGAAAGCTATTTCAGCGTTGATCTTGATCAATTTTAAAGTGCTCCCATTGCCTTGATTAGCGATTACATTACCGTTTAATTATTCGTTATTGGCATGTCAGGATATATGCAAAATAAGTGATTTTATTCGCCTTCAGTTTCAGAGCAAGCTCGAATATTCCTGCATCCGATAAATCTATAATGACGTTTTTTATCGCCATCAATCAGGAGGTCAATCATGATTCAGAGCTCGGCACATTTCGCGCCATTTAACGCAATCAGCCTGCCCAAGCGGCTTCGGGATGTTGATGATCCTTGTCGGGAGTTCCAATTAGCTCCTGTTGCCGGGGATGGTAATGTCAGGCCGACGATAAAAATAAACATATCAGAAAATGAATATTCTTATTACATCAAGGCTGAACTTATTGGATTAAAAAAAGAAGATATCAGGATTGAAATTAATAACAATCAGGTATCAATTATGACGGATGCAACAGGAGAGCATGCCGGGAATGAAGTCGGAATGCCGTCGCATGATGAGCATTATTTCTCAAAAGAACATCACAAATTTATATTGGCATCCGATATTAATGAAGCGCATATCGTTGCCAAGTATCAGGATGGCATATTGGATCTGACGCTGCCGAAGAAGCCGGGCGGGTGCGGAAAACAAATAACCGTGATCTGAATTCCGGGATGGCGCTCCGGTTGCCGGAGAAGTTCTTGCCGGTAGAGCGAGGCCTGTGCCAGGCAAGTGACACCGGCATGGTTTCCGTTACCATCGCGGTGCCCGACCAATCCAAGGGCGAGCGATTAACCGGAAAGCCCAGTCATGAGTCATTACCAACGCATAGCCTGCCTGTGCACCGAGTCTGTCGAAACCTTGTACGCACTGGGTGCCGAGGACTGCATCGCCGGTATTTCGGGCTTTACCGTGCGTCCGCCAAGAGCGCGCAAGGAAAAGCCGAAAATCAGCGGATTTTCATCAATGAAAATCGACCGTATTCTGGCAGTCAAACCAGACCTGGTGATCGGCTTTTGCGACCTGCAGGCCGACATGTGCCGGGACCTCGCGCTGGCAGGTATCGAAGTGCACCTGTTCAATCAGCGCAGCATAAGCGGCATCCTGCACATGGTGCGGGTACTGGCTGCGTTGGTCGGGCGCGAAGAGGCCGGACGCCTGCTGGTGGCTGATTTGCAGTCACAGGTGGCCTCTGTGGTCGCGCGGGCAGCGCAGGGCCGAGGACAAGACCAGGGACAGCGCCGGCCGGTGATCTATTTTGAAGAATGGAACGAGCCGCTGATGAGCGGTATCGGCTGGGCTGCCGAAGCCATCGTGCTGGCGGGCGGCGAGGATGCCTTTCCGGAATTATCGGCGCACGCAGGTGCCCGCGAGCGCATCATCACCGATCCGATGGAGGTTGCGCGGCGGGCACCGGACATCATCATTGCGTCATGGTGTGGCAAAAAATTCCAGCCGGAGTCAATGCGCTCGCGTCCGGGATGGCACGACATTCCGGCCATACGCAACAATATGTTGTTCGAGATCAAGTCGCCGGACATCCTCTCGCCGGGACCAGCAGTCATCACCGAAGGATTGCGCCAGATTAGCGACATGGTGGCGCAGTGGCAGCAAGCGCAGTTGGCATGATCTTTCCGTTTCACACAGTGATGGTGCAGGGCACGACATCGGATGCCGGCAAAACCACCGTGGTCGCCGCTCTGTGCCGTTTGCTGGCGCGCGAAGGCATCCGCGTGGTGCCCTTCAAGCCGCAAAATATGGCGCTCAACAGCGCGGTCACCGAAGACGGCGGCGAGATCGGTCGGGCCCAGGCCTTGCAGGCCCTGGCCGCCGGTGTGGTTCCGCATACCGACATGAATCCGGTGCTGTTAAAGCCGTTCAGCAACACGGGTGCGCAAGTCATCATTCATGGCAAAGTCCGCGCCGGGATGCGGGCCAGCGAGTACCACGCGTACAAGACCGTGGCGATGCAGGCTGTGCTGGCGTCCTATGGCCGGCTGCGCAAACGCTATCAAACAGTGGTCGTCGAAGGGGCCGGCAGCCCTGCCGAAATTAATTTACGTGACAGGGATATTGCCAACATGGGCTTCGCGGAGGCGGTCGATTGCCCGGTCATCCTGGTTGCCGACATCGATCGTGGCGGCATCTTTGCCCACTTCGTCGGTACGCTGGCGTGCCTGTCGGACAGTGAACGCGCCCGCATTCTCGGCTTTGTTATCAATCGCTTCCGCGGCGACATTGCCTTGCTGGTGCCGGGGCTGGAGTGGCTTGAGCAGCAGACCGGCAAGCCGGTGCTGGCGGTGCTGCCGTATCTGCATGGTCTGGTCCTCGATGCCGAAGATGCGATCGATCAGGGACAGCCGGTGAAGGGTGCCTTCAAGATCATCGTGCCGGTCCTGCCGCGCATCAGCAACCATACCGATTTCGATGTACTCCGCGCCCATCCCGATGTTGATTTGCAGTTTATCGGGCCGGGCCGGATGATTCCGCCAGCCGACCTGATCATTCTTCCCGGCAGCAAAAACACACGGGATGACCTGGCCTGGCTGAAACACCATCGCTGGGACGCAGCGCTGAAACGGCATGTGCGATTCGGTGGCAAGGTCATCGGTATTTGTGGCGGGTTCCAGATGCTGGGCCACAGCGTGGCGGATCCGGCAGGCATCGAAGGTGCGCCGGGGACATCCGCCGGTTTCGGCCTGTTCGACATGACGACCACGCTGGTCGCCGACAAGCGACTGCTCGAGGTCAGCGGCCATTGCACGTTTGCCAGTGCCGCACTGCGTGGCTATGAAATCCACATGGGGATATCGCAAGGGAGTGCACTGGAAACGCCGGCGTTCCGCATTGATGGTCGTGCAGAGGGTGCGCTGTCGACCGATAACCAACTGCTGGGAACCTATCTGCACGGGCTATTCGATGACCCGCAGGCAGGCAGGGCCTTGCTGGCCTGGGCCGGACTCGAGAGTGCCGCGGCGGTCGACCTGGCAGCGCTGCGCGACGCCAGCCTGGACCGGATTGCCGACGCAACAAAGCCATTGCTGGCATCGCTGATCGCATTGGGCGAAGGCAGGAAGGTTGGCGCGGCACCGTGGGTCGACCATTGCGGTCACGCGGTCGCGCCGGCCACACCGTGATCGCAGGCGGGACTACGCCGTTGCCGTAGCGGCAGGGGCGTCTGTCAGGGACGACAGCACGCGCTCTATCTCATTGAACAAAGGGCGGGATCGGCTGTCATCGACAAGACAGGCGCGGGCCAAACCGGCCAGCACGGGCGGCAGCGACGCAGGACAAAGACGGATCAATTCCTCGAGCAGCACGCCATACGCGCGCACGTCAATTTGCTGTAGCGCCGTGGCACAAGATGCGTGCGGAGCGAACAGCGAAGCGGCTCCGAAGTCGCCCAGCAGCACGCGCCCGTCACCGGTATGGAGCAGGTTATGGCCATACAGGTCGCCATGCAGAATGCCGCAGCGGTGCAAATGCGCTACCGCCGAAGCGATGCCCCGGGCCATTGCGATGACCGCCGTGCCATCGAGCAGCAGGGCGTCGTCGTAGATATCGCGGGTGCAGGATGCCAGGCTTGGCGGACCGGCCAGGGTGCGAAACTGCGGGGCAATCAGCGGCATGACCAGCCCCTCGGCCTGCTCAGGATGTCCGGACAGCGTGCCAAGTATCGGAATCAGGTTCGGATGGCGACCCGCCGCGATGCAGGCCGCCATCTCGCTGCGCGGCAAGCCGTCGCTGGTCAGCGCGCCCTTGAATATTTTCAGTGCCAGCGGTCTCGCCTCTTCGTGGTCCCGACGAGCGACGCGGTGGATCACGCCGGACGCGCCTTCGCCGAGTTGCGCCTGGAGTTGCAAGTCATCCCAACGGATCACCGGTATGGCCGCATTGTCCAGCGCCGCCAGTTCGCGCGTATCGCCCACCGGGTTGCCGGCGTAAGCCAGCCAGGACAAGCGCGGCATCGACAGCAGCCAGTCGGGTAATTCAGTGAAGCGGTTGGCCGCGATCCGCAGCAGTTCAAGACGGGAACAGTGGGCCAGTCGGGCAGGCAGCGCGCTGAGCCAGTTACCGGCCAGCATCAGTTTCTGGAGCTGCTTGCATTCACCGATTTCGGCAGGAAGGTCTTCGATTCGGTTATCGGTCAGGATTAGCCAGCGCAATGCCGTTGGCAAGGCACCAGCCGGGACTGTGTCGATGCGGTTGGCCTTGAAGCCGATCATGCTCAACTGTAGACATTTTCCGAGGACAGGTGGCAGCACGGTGAACTGGTTGTCGGAACAAAAAAGAACGCGCAGCTTGTGCAGCCGGGGCAGGTCATCCGGTAGCGCGGACAAGGCATTACCGGACAGATCGAGGATTTCCAGCGAGTCGGCCAGATCGAATATTTCAGCAGGAAATATCGTGAGGCCGCAGGCCAGTTTCAGGCGGGTAGCGCCAGCCAATGCGCCAGTGCGTAGCTGTTCCAGAGTGTGCATCACCGGGATCCTGCGGATTTGAAGAATCGCGAAGCTTAACAGGTGGCGTGCAACGCTCCGGCTGGCGGTTAAGCCGACTTCCGCAAACCCGCCTCGTACCAGGGCTTGCTCGCATTCACCACTTTCACTACCAGCAACATCACCGGTACTTCGATCAATACCCCGACCACCGTTGCCAGCGCCGCGCCGGATTCAAAACCGAAAATACTGATCGCCGCCGCCACCGCCAGCTCGAAAAAATTGGATGCCCCTATCAGTGCCGACGGGCACGCCACCGAATGCTTTTCGCCTAGCTTGCGATTGAGCCAATAGGCCAGCGAGGACGTGAATAGCACCTGGATCAGGATCGGCACGGCCAGCAACAGGATCACCAGCGGCTGGCCGATGATGGCGTCGCCCTGGAACGCAAACAGCAAGACCAGCGTGGCGAGCAGTGCGGCGATCGACAGCGGCTGGAGCTTGTCCATCAGCGCATCAAAGCTGTCCTGCCCGCGCACCAGCATCAGCTTGCGCAGAACCTGCGCGATCACCACCGGCACCAGGATGTACAGCACGACCGAGGTAACCAGCGTATCCCACGGCACCGTGATGCTCGATACCCCCAGCAAAAACGCCACCAGTGGCGCAAACGCAAACACCATGATCAGGTCGTTCATCGCCACTTGCGACAAGGTGAAATACGGATCGCCGCCAGTCAGCCGGCTCCAGACGAACACCATCGCCGTGCAGGGTGCGGCAGCGAGCAGGATCAGGCCGCCGATGTAACTGTCGAGCTGGTCGGCCGGCAGTAGCGGGGCGAACAGTACGCGGATGAATACGTAGCCGAGCAATGCCATCGAGAACGGCTTGACCAGCCAGTTGATGAACAGCGTCACACCGATGCCGCGCAGGTGGCCACGAACCTGACTCATTGCGCTGAAGTCGATCTTCAGCAGCATCGGAATCACCATCACCCAGATCAACAGACCGACCGGCAAATTAACCTTGGCGACTTCCATCGCACCGATGGCCCTGAAGACGCCTGGCAGCCACTGGCCCAGCGCAATGCCCACCACAATGCACAGACCGACCCACACGCTGAGGTAGCGCTCGAAAAATGACATCGGTGCGGCTGCGGCACGTTTGGCGGTGACTTCACATTGTGCGGACATGGGGAATTCCTTAATTGGATAACGGGTTAGGGTCTGTGTCGGGTCCATTGCCACTATCGCTTGCTGCAGGCCGGATCTTGCTCTTGCAGCGGCTATGGCCCGGTGTGGGTGTGGTACCCCGCCGCCAAATGACAGCTCACCGGTTGACTGCGTCAGTGCGGTCTAACTTCGCAATCAGCGTTGTCGCCGACGGTGATGACAAAATCTATCTGCGCGGCCTCCAGCCGGCATCGTAGACTGCGCCAGTCGAACAAAATTTCGATCATTCGATAATTGTCGAATTATAAGCTACTAACTGAGTTTTTGGTATGAACCTTTATTGTTCAAAAACAGGGAGTGATCCTGGAATCGCTACGTTTTTTCTGACTTCTGTCGTTACCCCGGCAGTGTTCAGGCGGGGTATTTGACAGGGCAGAACATCTTGCTGGGTTGGGGACCTATCCGGAGAAGTTGAAGCAACAGTCGCACGAGCCGCTAGGCGCAGATCCAATATTAAGCGTGGGCCAGACCCGGCCCGAAGGAAGTGCGTCTGCGGATTAGTGCCGGTACTTGGTTGTTTCCCGGGTGCGCCGCGGGCTTGCGGACCGCCGCTTGAACATTACGGACACCGCGGGAGCAGACCGCGGAAATAATTGGCTTTCGAGCCTCACTTGTTGACGATCTGCACCCAGCTCACACCTTGCCATTGTGGAATGGTCGCCGGTGCCGTGAATTTGATGTGCAATCTGTCGCCGGAGCGGAACCAAACGGAACCACTGGCGCTGTCAAATTCAGTGGCAGTGCCCACTTGACTGAAATTGGCGCTGCTTACCGACGCATTGGCACGCATTCCACGCAGCTCATAGCGCATGGTGTCGTTGGGCCAGTACCCTCCGAACAAGATGCCGAAATCGGTCCCGGGGTCGGTCTCAAACTGAGCACCGTAGTGGTAAGGCTGGTTTGGCGCAGAAAACGCTTGGAAGAAGTTGAAGGCCGGGTGGGCAGGGCTGAAGTGCTGGGTGACTTCCCCGTTGGGTCCGGTTCGAAACATGGTGTACGAAGCGCCAATGAATGGGACGCCTCCATCGATGCGGGTTCGGATGATGCGCGTCTTGCAAAGTATTCCGAAGGAGCCGGCTTCAATCCTGCCCGAATTGGCGCAGTCCAATCCCGCGTGGATGGGCGCAGTGGTCACGAGGGTCATGTTCGGACCGGCACCCAAGCTGCCATCGATGTCAAACACGACCGCCCCCACATTGACATCGATTCCTCCTGCGCCCCCGGCATCGTCAAAAAAGGCGGCAAATTTGGCGGGCGAGAAGGTCACGCCCTCCACGTAATTCCAAGTCTTTTTCACGGCGCCGCCGCCGTGGGCCATCCACGAACTTGCGTCGGTTTTGGTGTAGCCGACGAAATGCGTGTTTTTGATGTTGAAACCTTGATCGTAGAAGCCGATGGCCACGCGCCCGACCTTGGTTCGGTTGCCTATTGCACTCATCGCGCTGTTGGCGACGAACAGGGACTCTTCGACGAGCATGGGCGTCGGAGCGGTGAGCGCCGCGCCTTGCCCGATTCCCCCAACATCCAACACCCGCAGGTTGTTGAAGGTCTGACGCCTGAGCCCACAGGGCCAGACAGCGGTGTTACGGGTTTGGAACACCGTCAAGTTGGTCCAAGTGGGCTCATTCGGAGTTTCCATCCCCTTTTCTCCCCCGCCTTGGCAGGTCGAAAAACCGAGCAGCATGCTGCTGGCGGTGTTGTTCTCGAACCGCTCGAAGTGGGAGACACGTGGATTGACCGCCGTTCCACCGATCCGGGAAATGAGCCGGTCATCCAAGTTGTACCAAAAGCCCGAGCCATCGCTGCCCACCGCATGGTTGCCCACGACGGTGTTATTGGGGTTGGAGATCCAGAAGGTGGCCGGTCCTATTGAGGCCGCGTCAATTTTCGAGTCGGATTCCAGCACGCCTTCACCAGGCTTCGGCCGAACGGTCAACACACCCAAGTTGTTTTGGATGGTGTTGCCTTGCTCGGTGCCGTCTTCCAGGAAATAACCATGGCCGAGGTGGTCATAGCAAACGTTGCCCTCGACCACTGTGTTGTCGGTGCCATGCACGGTGACGCAGCGGTTGTAGCTTTCCCAGATCGAGCTATTGCTGATGAACTGGCCGCGCACATCACCAGCCAAGTGCCAATGGAAGGGATACCGGCCGAGCCGGCTCTTCTGGCCCACGCGGTTAAAACCGATGTCCGAGACGTACGCTTTGGCTCCGGCCATGGTCATCATGTGTGCACCGAATTGCGTGGCCTGGCTGTCGCCGCCGCCTCGCAAAGTAATGTTGCGGCTGAGCAGTCCCACCGCCGCACGCGTGTCGGCCGTGAAGGTTTTGCTGCCGTTGTTGTAGCTTTGCTGGAGGCCGAAATGGTCGTAGGTCAGGGCTGCGTTGAGCGTGATCGATGTGCCGCTGATGCTCAGGATGCGCCTGACCTCGGCTTCGTGCGGGTCTTCGCTGCTCGAGCCGATCACGATGTCCATGCCGGCACGCCAGTTCTTCGGGCTGTCTGCAAGCGTCAGCGTAGTGCTGCCTTTGAGGGCGGTGGCATTGAGTTTGGTCCATCCGGCGCGCGGCTCTCCAAACATCTCGACGGTGCCGCCGTCCATGGCGCCGAGTACGCGAGCGCCCATGCCCATGATGTCGTCGGTCTGCGGGCCGCTCAGCGTCATATCGAACTTGCCCATGTAAGGTTGCGCTTTGGTGCCGCACGACAGTTTGGACTGCGCCCCCACCACCATGGCCCAATCCGCTTCGATGGCAATATCGGTTCCACCACAAACCAAGGTGCCCTTCACCATCAAGCTTTTGACTTTCACTTTGGTGTCCAACACCACGGTTTTACCGGCCGGTATTTCCACCGCAGTGTTCGCCGAAGGCACGGTGCCGCCCCAAGTTGCCGGGTTACTCCAATCATTGTTGACCGTTGTAGAAGAAGGCTCGCTATTGACCGCTGTAATAGAAAGCTCGCTATTGACCGCTGTAGACGTAGGCTTGCTGGCGATGTCGCCAGACCGTTCGCCCCCGCACCCGGAGAGGAGCAAGGCCGTTGTAAGCAACGTGAGGGCTAGTTCGGGGTGGCGGTTGAAATGCATGGTGCTACCTTTTCAAAATAGAGCGTCCACCTGCTGGTAGCTCTGAGCCAATGGAAATTGTCAACAACGACTTAAAAGTGATACGGTTTTGATGCCGCCAGCGATATAAATTCGACTCACCCAGTGGTACGGCGGTAACCGGGTTTGCTGCTTCTCCATTGATGTCAATTACTCTGCACCATCGTTTCTGTCCCGCTGCGCTACCCCGACATGACGCTGATGTTCGAGCCGATAGTTGTCGCCGTCGATGGGTACGATATGAGCACGATGGCGTAGCCGATCCAGCATTGCTGCCGTCAAGGTCGTGTCCTGCGCAAACGTCGTATCCCATTGTCGAAATGACTAGCTACTAGTGACGATCAGGCTGCCACGTTCGTACAGCGCCGCGATCACCTGGAAGAACAGGTTGGCCTGCTCGCGATTCATCCGCAAGTAACCAACTCTGTTAATGATAGGCAGGCGACAAGCCTTGTTAGTGCGATACATCAACGCCTTCAAATTATTCTGCACATGCGCCGTGGTCAGTGTCAGCAATAAGCACGCGCGCACTCACCATGAACAGGTTCATGCGGTCATGCATGGATAGGTTGTAGGTAGGATTGCCGTGCGAAACGGCGGCAGTCATGCCGGTTTTGCTTGTACCTATGGCCGGGGGTATGCCGGGTCGCTGGCTGGTTGATGCCATCCCTGCATTCGCGATGGCATTGCTCTGCGCGATGACACTACTTTGTTTGTTCGTTCGTGGGCACCGAAGCGCCTTCGCTGTTATTGCTTTTCCCACCACAGTGGACGCGTCCGACGTTTGCGCTTCCGGCAACCGAGGATGGCAACATTTACGGGGTTCAGTCAAAAAGCCTTACGACCGACTGCCATGCTGTTGCCTCAGTTGCGCCGATCCGAATTACAGATCCCACAACAGCAAGTGACAAAGCGTGTTTTGGTCAGCCCATCCGGCTGGAAAACAGGACTGGGTAGAGAAATCTGAGCGGCAGTGCGACATTGCCTCCCTGTCTGTTTGCTGCTGTGACGAAAATACAATCGACATGGCTTGCCAAAATGGATTTCTGAAAGCCTGTCAAACTGAATGCCCATCCACCACCGCGAATACCCACGATGACACCCAGCCTGGTCTGGTTCAAACGCGACTTACGACTGCACGATCATGCCGCGCTCACGTATGCCGCCGCGCAAGGTCCCGTACTTTGCCTCTACGTGATCGAACCTGATGTCTGGGCCGCAGAGGACGCCGCCAACCAGCACTATCAGTTCTTGCTGGAAAGCCTGACCGAACTGGATGCAGCGTTGCAACGGCGGGGAGGACGCCTGCATATTGCTTTTGGCGAGGTCACCGCTATCCTCGGTGAACTGTTTGAACATAGTCCGCTTACCCATATGTATTCCCATGAGGAAACAGGAAACAACGTGACCTATCAGCGTGACCTGGCCGTCGGAAAATGGTGCAGGGAACACGGTGTGACATGGCATGAGAGTCGACAATTCGGCGTCGTACGGCGGTTATCGAGCCGCAACAAGTGGCAGCGCCAATGGGAGGAGCACGTGCGCCTGCCATGTCTGCCCGTACCGCAGTTGGAGTTTGCCGCGTGGCCCTTGCAGCAATCGCGAGCGCCCACGTGGGAATGCCTCGGACTGACGCCGCACGATCCGCCACAACGTCAGCGCGGTGGTCGCCGGCAAGGTATCGCGGTGCTACAAAGTTTTTTGCTGGACCGGAGTGGCAAATACCGTGGCGGGATATCGTCGCCGCTGTCTGCGCCGACGGCCTGTTCCCGACTCTCGCCGTATCTGGCAATGGGTTCACTGAGCATGCGTGAAATCGTTCACGCGACGCGCAAGCAATTGGCCACGATGCCGGCAACAGAGAGTCGCCGCAAGGCGGGATTGACCGGCTTCACCAGCCGCCTGTACTGGCATTGTCACTTCATCCAGAAGCTCGAAAGCGAACCGGCGCTGGAGTATCGCAACCTGCATCGGGGCTATGACGGCTTGCGCGAAGGCGACTGGAACCAGCAGCATTTCGATGCGCTGATGGCGGGTCGCACCGGTTGGCCGCTGGTGGACGCCTGCGTCGAAATGCTGCGTCAGACCGGCTGGCTCAATTTCCGGATGCGCGCCATGCTGGTGTCGGTGGCAGCTTATCCGCTCTGGTTGCACTGGCGTCCGGTCGGCCTGTGGCTGGCGCGTCAGTTCCTGGATTACGAACCCGGCATCCACTGGAGCCAGCTACAAATGCAATCCGGCACCACCGGCATCAATGTTCCACGCATCTATAACCCGATCAAGCAAGCGCATGACCATGATCCGCACGGGCATTTTGTAAGGCGCTGGCTGCCGGCGATGCGCAAGGTGCCGGATGCCTGGCTGTTCGAACCGTGGCGCATGCCGGCTGAGCTGCAAGCGCGCTACGGAGTCGTGGTCGGACACGATATCGCGATGCCACTGGTCGATCTGGAGCAGGCGACGCGTTTGGCCAAGGACAAGCTGTTCGGGCTGCGGGCGCAACCGGCAGTGCGGGACGGACAAGCCGCGATTGTCGAGAAACACGGTTCGCGGCGGCGGGGCAGGGATAAGACGGACGGCAAGACGGCGGTCGATACGGGGCAGATGACGCTGGGGTTTTGACTTCCCAGGGATTGAATAACTCTGATTTATTAATGGCATATTAAATATTGAAAAGTCGATCCGCCATTCCCTCTCGGTTTTAAAGTGTGCATATCGCGGTTTATTTCTGATTCCTTACTGGAAATTGAATGTGGTGATTATGTTGTGTCTTTCTGAATATTAAAAACTACATTACTGAGATACCAGGCCGGTAAAAACAAAATTATTTGTTCTCTGATAAGCTTAACTACGCCAGATTCAAGAAAGTCAATAGTGGCGTAAAGCATTCAGTTATAAAGTAATTGTTGATTATTACATCCCAGTTTAATTTTTAATTTTGAAAGAAAAAAATGATCGATAAGTTAAACAGCAGGAGCGTTTTGCTGACGGTATTGTTATTGTCTTTTGCCAGTGCACAGGCAGCCGGTACGGAAACGTCGCCAACAACGGCGGTGCACGCATGGGCGGGCTATCACCTTGGGATCGATCTGGGCGTTCAAACCCGCGCGGCGAATCAGGCGCTGACTGTCAATGATCCGCAGCAATCGCTCAGCGGACAAGGCGCGAATGCGGATCAGGCGGCGCTGTTGGCAGGCAACGTCAAGTCAGCAAAAAACATCGCCATTGGCGGGATACATGCCGGCTATCTTTTGCAAAAAGATAGCTTGGTATATGGCGTCGAGGCCGAATTGATGGCCGGTAATTGCAACCGCAGCGCGTCCGGCAATGCCTCGTTGAACGACCCTACCAAAGCACCGTTCCCGGATTATTCTTCTACCGTCAGCAATAAAAGTTGCCTGAGTTATTTGTCGGCGATTAAAGGTAAAGCAGGGTACGCCGTCGGTAATGTGCTGGTGTATGTCGATGCTGGACTTGCGTTTGGCCGGGCTCGTTCGAGTACCGTCGCGACGATTACCAATACCGGAAATCCACCTTCCGATGTCTGGTCAGGCAGCAGCGCAAAAACAATGACGGGTTATATCATCGGCACCGGCACGGACATCGCCCTGGAGAAAAACATCTCACTGGGACTGGGATTGTCTCATTACGATTTAGGAAAAATGTCATATGCCACAAAGCCTGATTCGTTCACGGCAGGAGATCAGCCAGGTGTTGATCAATCCATTAGCGGTCGTGCCAAAGGTAATCTGGTCAAGGTGTCACTGAATTACCAGTATTGATTTTGCGAATAATCCCGGGCTGGCATGCCAAACGGAATACTATTATCTTGCCGTTTTCATATTCAGGCGTAAATCGCCGGTTATTTTCCTTGATCGGCTGATTTATCCCGGGCATGTTCTTATGTTTGTGGTGCAGATAATGCGCTTGGATTGACACATCAAGTTTGTACAGAACCATCCTGCTTTGCTTGCTCCCGTTGCTCGCAGTGCGCCAACCGTGCCTGCAATCCCGCCCGCTCCTCGATCAGCTTCAAGTGCAACTGGTCCGATTCTTCGAGATTGCTATCGCTCCGTGCCAGCTGTCCGGTCACCACTTCCATTTGTCCCGCTTGGGATGCCATCGCAATGCGTAATTGCGTTACCGCCTCCTGCGCCTGCACCACTTTCTGTAACAGTACCGGTCGATCAGCTGACATATCAGCAAGCTGATAAGCCAGCAGATCACGCTCCGTGCGGCATGCTTCACGTGATTTTTCCGCATCCTGCAGTTGCAAACTCAGCTGGCTATTGTTGTCTTGCAGTTGCGAAATGCGAGTCTCGTACCGCGAAAGGGCAACTTGCTGCTGGAGATGCTGCTGTCGCAATCCGGCCAGCTCTTGCTCCACACGCAGAACGCGTTGCTCGGCAGCCTGTCGTTCTTGCGCGCGCTGTTCGGCGGCAGCGTCGAGATAGTGGTCGAATTGCGTCCGCGCCTGGGTTAGCTGATCGTTCAACGCGGTGACTTCGGCAGCGCGATCAAGAAGACGCTGTTGCGTACCATCCTGCTCCGCCTGCAAAGCTGCCTGCCGGATAGCCATAGCCTGATATTGCGCGTCCAGCTTGGTGCGGCTTTCCCGAACCTGATCCAGCTCGGTCGATAACGCCGCCTTGCCCTCCTGCAAAACACGCTTCTCGTCTTCAGCCTGCTGCGTCGCATCGTGAGCGGCCAGCAATGCCACGTGATGCGCGTCGCGTGCCTGCTCCAGCTGCTGCTGCACGTCATCCTGCAGTTTTTCGTGGATCCCCTTCATCGCCTGCAACAGCGGCCCAGGTAATCCGAGTCCCTGCGCGATATCGACAACCGCGTCCTGATGTTCGACCTTCCAGCGCTTGAGCAGCGGCGCAATCGTACTTTTGCTACCAGTGCTACCAAGTGCGACGCGGACGCTGTCGACGGTCGGATTCTTGCCCTCGGCGACCAGCCGGGCGGCGGCGTTAGCCAGATCGGAATACAGGATGCCTGCGCGTGCCATGATGACTCCAGTGAATTTAATAATGTATTACATGATACGTAATTACGATTTAAATTACGATATAAAGCGACACTGATTATTTGCAAAATGACCTACGATAAGATGACTTATCGAATGTCATAAGCTGGTACGGGGTGATATCCTGCGATATTCCCGTTACACCTCGATTGTTGATCCATGCCTGACATGATTCCCGCCGCTCACCCTGATTCCCAGCAAACCGGGTCGCTTGTACCGCTGCGCAGTACCGAGACCGTGGAGGCCGAATTAGCCGCACGGCATCGGGTTTTTCTAGCTGCAGCGACCTCCGACAACACGCGGCGTGCGTATCGCGCAGCGATCCGGCATTTCCTGCTGTGGGGCGGCGTGCTGCCAGCCGACGAGGCCATCGTGATTCGCTATTTGCTGGCCTATGCCGGTACGCTCAATGCCCGCACGCTGGCGTTGCGCATCACCGCCTTGTCGCAATGGCACCGGCATCAGGGTTTTCCGGATGCAGCGTCGACGCCAACGGTGCGCAAGACGCTGACCGGCATCACCCGCCTGCACGGCACACCAAAACAAAAAGCCAAAGCCTTGTCGCTGGAAGACCTCGAACGCATCGTCCGGCAGTTAGCCAGCGTGGCATCGCTGGTAGCGCGGCGCGACAGCGCTCTCTTGCAACTCGGGTTTTTCGGGGGGTATCGCCGCAGCGAGCTGGTCAGCTTGCGGGTGGAAGACCTGGCCTGGGAACCGCAAGGGTTGGTGCTGACGCTGGTACGCTCGAAGACCGACCAGCAGGGCGAGGGCATCATCAAGGCGATTCCATACGGAGACGGCACCTGTTGCCCGGCCAGTGCGCTGCGCGACTGGCTGGCGCAGGCCGGTATCACGACGGGTCCGCTATTTCGGCCGATTAGCAAATGGCAGGCTGTCGGTGCCGGTGCGCTGCACGCCAGCAGTGTCAACACCATTCTTGCGCAGTGCGCGACAGCGGCCGGATTAAGCAGCGTTCCTGACCTGAGCAGCCACAGCTTGCGCCGCGGCATGGCCACCAGTGCGCATCGCGCCGGAGCGGATTTCCAGGACATCAAACGGCAAGGCGGCTGGCGCCATGACGGCACGGTGCAGGGTTACATCGAAGAGGCAGGGCGCTTCGAGGGCAATGCAGCGGGAGCGTTGTTGCGCCAGAAACGCTAACCGGGTGGTTTAGCGCCTGTCGCTGTCGCTGTCCGCTGCCGGATGCGCCTTGCGATACGCCGCCAGATCGCCCAGGCGCAGGTCTTCCGGTGCCTCGTCGTGCTTGCCGTTGCCCATCCGCTGCGAGCGATAAATCCCGGTATGCCCGGAAAACAGATAGCTGACCACGCAGGCCAGCGCCGCATAGATGCCGACTTCGGCACCAAACATTTCCATGGCCATCAGTGTCGACGCGATTGGCGTATTGGCGGCCCCGGCGAAGACGGCTACCAGGCCGATCCCGGCCAGCATCGGCATCGGCAAATGGAGTAGCGGTGCCAGCGCATTGCCCAGCGTGGCACCGATATAGAACAGCGGCGTGACTTCGCCGCCCTTGAAGCCGCTGCCGAGGGAGGCCACCGTGAAGGCTATCTTGGCCAGGAAGTCATAGGCCGGCAGCGGTTGCTCGAACGCAGCCATGATGGTCGGCAGCCCCAGTCCGATATACCGGTCGGCACCGAGAAACCAGGCGGCTGAAGCAATGGCGATCCCGCCAACGAAAGGGCGCAGCGGGGCATAGCGAAACCATTTTTTCATGCGGGCGGCGAGTGCATGGGTGGCATCGGCAAACAGCATGCCGGTCACGCCGAACAGTGCACCGGCAATGACGACGGCGCTCAGGGTCCAGACGGTCACCGGCGGGATAAACGGAATGACGTAGTGCAGATGGTGTGCACCCAACAGTTTGCTGACCTCGTCAGCGACGATCGCGGCCACCACGCACGGCAGCAGCGCGTCGTAGCGCAACCGTCCGATGGCCAGCACTTCCAGTCCGAAGATGGCACCGGCCAGCGGCGTGCCGAAGACCGATGCAAAGCCGGCGCTGATACCTGCCATCAGGATGATGCGGCGGTCTCCCGGCTGCAACTTGAACACGCGTGTGAGCTGGTCGGCGAGCGCGCCCCCCATCTGCACGGCTGTGCCTTCGCGGCCGACCGAAGCGCCGAACAGATGCGACACCACGGTACCGCCAAGAACCAGCGGCACCATGCGTAAGGGGATGATTTTGCGGGGATCGTGAATTTCATCGATCAGCAAGTTGTTGCCGGCTTCGACGCTTTGGCCAAAGCGCAGATAGAGCCAGCCGACCACGAAACCGGCCACCGGCAGCAACCAGATCAACCAGCGATAGGTGACCCGCGTCGCGGTCGCCCACTGCATCAGGAACAGAAAAAATGCCGAGGCGGAGCCGGCAAGTACCGCCACTGCGCAAGCGAGCAACAGCCACTTGCCGAAGTAGCGCAACTGGTCGATCAATGCGGAACGTCCCGGGAATGTCATGCAGATCCTGATGATGGTGTCGTGGCTCACCCGTCGCGTCGGGGCGGGCAGGGCGGTCTGGCACGAAATGGGTGTGCATCGCCGGCGGCCGATTGTAGCAAGGATACCGGCTGGAAAAATGCCAGGTGTCGCTCAGCCACAGCGGTGAATTGCATCCCGCAGCAGCCGTTACTTGGCTATCCGGTACGCAGTGTTGTGCACCGGATTACACCGCGTCGACAATTCATCGGTCAAGGTGCCGGATTGGCAGTGACACCGGTAGCATTCAACGACTAATAGTTGACGCCGTCGGCTACCAAAACATCCCGCGCCCGCTGGCGTGACATTCGTCCAGACCCATGACACTCCTGACATCCCATCGCGGTTCCGCCATGATCGAATTTGTTGTGATCGGCCCCATCCTCACACTGATCGGTCTGGCATTACTCCAGTACGGCCTGCTGTACTTCGCCAAAAACCACTACAACCACGCCAGTTTCATGGCAGCGCGCGCCGGCAGCACCGGCCACGCCAGCCGGGACACCATCGAACAAGCTTATGCCACGACACTCGCACCGATCTATGGCGGTGGCACCAACCCGGCAGCGGTTGCCGCCTCGACCGACCGGGCACTGAACGACATCCGCGCTCACGGCCAGATCGAACTGCGCAATCCCACCACCGAAAGCTTCGACGACTTCAATGTCCCCGCCTTGCAGCAGACCGTTGGCAATGGCAAGCGCGTCATTCCGAACAGCGGCCAGCAAGCGCGTTCATCGGCAGTCGGGCCGCAATCCGGCCAGAGCATCCAGGATGCCAACCTGCTCAAGCTGCGCATCACGACCGGCTACCGGCCGCAAGTGCCGCTGGCCGGATCGCTCTTTCTCGGCTACCTGAAACTGCAAGACGACGGCACGAACGACCGTCGCACCGCGATGCTGCGCGACGGCCGGATTCCGGTCGTGACCGAAGCCACGGTGCAGATGCAATCGGACGCCATCGAAGACAACAACGTCTCGGTTCCGGGACAAGGAAACGGCGGCAATCCAGGCGATACCGGCAATCCGGCTACCGGGTCCGGACAGCCAGCGGCGTGCGCCAACCCGCCTTGTGCCACGCCGGCACCGGGCAAGCCGGGCCCGACCGAGCCGGGTGGCATCTGTACCGGCGGCATCTGTCCGGCCTGCCCGGATCCGGTGCCGGTCACGGTGGTGGTCCCCGGCGACATCACGTTCGCCTTCGGACAAGCAACGCTGACAGCCGCCGGCAAGACGCAGCTCGACATGCTCATTACCGCCGCCAACGCAGGTGGCTATGGCTCGGTCAGTGTCGATGGCTATACCGACCAGATCGGCAGCGACAAGGTCAACCTCGCGCTCTCGACGGCACGGGCCACGACCATCCGTGATTACCTGCTCGCCCATGGCTTGTCGGCTTTGCCGGTCCGTGCCGCCGGACATGGCGCCACCAGCCTGAAAGTCGAACTGGCGCAATGCGCCGGCAGCACCGGGGCGGCGCTACAAACCTGCCTTGCGCCAAACCGTCGGGTTGACGTGACCCTCAATCCCTGATGACGACTGCCATGACTTCGATTTTTAATCTGCTGCGCATGCTGCTGACGGTGGCACTGCTGTCAGCCCTACCGGCCCATGCCCAGACCCCACTCCTTCAAAGCAAACCGGCCTGCACCGCCCCCGCCGCCGGCAATCCCGGCAACGCCTGCGCCGGCAACCCGATCAATCTGATCACCGGTAACAAGTACCAGCGCGATACCGATATGGCCGCTTTGCCCGGCGTGCTCGGCCTTGAAATCGTCCGCCATTACAACAGCGTTTTTAGCGTACCCGCCGTCCCCAATGGCCTGGTCGGCCGCGGCTGGCGCTTGTCGTATGAAGTCGAACTGATCGCCGTCGGCAACACGCTACAGCTGATCGAAGCCGACGGTCACCGGATCATTTTCAACCGTAATCCGCTGAATCGCGCGCTGTGCAGCACCACCGATCCGGCCAACGGCACCCTTGAAATACTGCGCAGCGCGCGCGGCGATGAATACGCCTGGCAACGCACCGACGGTCAGGTCTGGCGCTTCAACGCCCAGCGCAAGCTCGAACAAATCGTCGCGCCGACCGGCGAATTCGTCAGCCTGATTTACGACAACACGGGCTTGCTGATGCAGGTCACCGATCCACAGGGCCGGCAACTGCACCTGATCTATCCGGACCGCAAGAGCGCGCGTAGCGGCACCAGTTTTAATGGCGTGCGCGCCATCGACAGCCCGGCCGGACGGTTCGAGTACGACTACGGCAGCACCGCGCCGGCCGGTGCCGGCATCACGCCGTCGTCGCTGCTGGCCAATCTGATCCGGGTACGCCTGCCGACCAAGGCCGAACGCCAGTACCACTACGAAGATCCGCTGCATCCGACGCTGCTGACCGGCATCAGCCTGCGTGAAGGTGCAACCACCGCCCAGCGTATTTCCACGTTTGGCTATCAGGCCGATGGCAAGGCGATCCTGTCGACCCATGCCGACGGCGTCGACAAAGTCACGCTGTCTTATCAGCCTGGCGGCGTCACGGTACTGACTAACAGCCTCGGCCAGGTCACCACTTACCGCCACGCCGACATCGCCCGCGAGAATCGCCTGCTCGAAGCCCGTGGTCCCGGTTGCGCGTTGTGCAGTGCCAGCAACCTGCGCTACGGCTACGACACGCGCGGGCGCGAAGTCACGCGCACCCGGCTCGATGACCACGGCAATCCCGTCGAGACCATCCTCACCGAACGCGATGACATCGGCCGGCCGCTGATGATCAGCCAGCAGCGCTATCAGGATGGCAAGCCCGGTGCGGCGCAATGGCAACTGCGTTATGAATATGCCGCTGCCGTTGGTACCGGCGCTGGTCCGACATTGATCGCCCGTCCGAGCATCGTTGCCGGCAAGGACCACCTGACCCGGGTCACCTACAACGCGGTCGGGCAAGCGCTCACGCTGACCGAAAGCGGCTGGTCGCCGGCCACCGACCCCGCCACCGCCATCGAACGCACGACTCGCTACCGCTACAGCCGCAT
This sequence comes from Actimicrobium sp. CCC2.4, assembly GCF_034347385.1. NCBI lineage: Bacteria > Pseudomonadati > Pseudomonadota > Betaproteobacteria > Burkholderiales > Oxalobacteraceae > Actimicrobium > Actimicrobium sp. CCC2.4. The sequence continues at coordinate 2,499,194 of NZ_CP133777.1, forward strand.
CAACGGCCGCAGCCTGCTGGCAGAAATCGACGGTCCGCTGCCGAACGGTCGGACCGGCACGCCGGCGGATTCGGACATCACCCGGTTTCGTCACGATGGTCGCGGCGATTATCTGGTCGAAGTCGTCGCACCGGGCAATCAGGTCACGCGCGTCATCGGGCGCGACCTGTCCGGTCGTCCGCAAAAAATCGTCACCGCTACCGGCAACGTGCTCGGGGTTGACTACGATCCGGCCGGCCATGCCACCCGCGTCACCAGCGCCGGTAGTAGCGAATTTTTCAGCTGCAACGCCCTCGGCCAGTTGTCCGGCGTGGTCCGCGCGAGCGGCCAGCGACTGGCGATGCGTTACGGCCCTGATGGCCGCATTGCCGAGTTGTCGGATGCGCAGGGCAACCGCATCCGCATGCAGCGCGATACCGAAGGCACGTTGAGCGCGCGCAGTCTGCTCAATCCCGATGGCAGCATCGCGCAGCAAACCAGCTTGTCGCTGCTTGATATCGATACCGACCGCAAGACCGATGCCGTACCCGAGATCCTCTTTGCCGTCGGCGATGCCGTCACGCGGTTTCAGTACGAGCAAGAGGCTCGGCTGGCCCGCATCACCGATGCCCGCCACCACCAGACCGGCCAGTTGCACGATGACTTTGGTCGCCTGGTCCGGGTCGACAGTCCCGATGGCGGCGTCACCGTGCTGGCTTACGATGCCGCCGACCATCTGGTCAGCAAGACCAGCGGGCAGGGCAGCACCGTGCTGTACCGCCACGACATCGCCGGTCGCCTGACCGGCCAGAGCACCCGCGAAGGCGAGACCCGCATCGTCTACGGCCAGCAGGGACGGCCGGTGCGGATCAGCTATCCGGCCGGTGAAGAACACTTCAGCTACGACCAGGCCGCGCGCCTGACCAGCCATGTCCGCCTGATCGACGGCCAGCGCATCACGACGCGCACCGCCTACGACAGCCGCGGCCAGCTCAGCAAAAAAATCCTGCCCGACGGCCAGATCCTGCATTACCGCTACCACGGTGCGGTCCACCCGAAAGCCGGTTTGCTCGCTGCCATCACGCGCGAAGATCTGTTCGGCAATACCGTCCTGCTCGACGGCCTCAACGACGCCGCCGACGGCTATGCAAACCAGCACTTCCAGCTGGCCAACGGCGTCGGCTACCAGCGCCAGCTCGATCAGCGCGGCCACATCACACGCCTCGGCAGCACCGGCTACTGGGAAGAAAACCACCAGCGCGACGCCATCGGCCAGCTCACGCAACGCAACACGACGACTCCGACCGGCCTGAAAAACACCCGCTACAACTACGACGATGCCGGCCGCATGACCGCCATCCTGCAAGCCGGTGGCGATCATAGCTACCGCTACGACCCGACCGGTAACTTGCTGGCCGACCAGCGCGGCCAGCTATCCACCGGCTACACCATCGACCCGGCCAGCAACCGGATTACTTCCGCACAGGCCGGTGACCGGCGCATCAACTACGCCTACAACGCCGCCGGCAGCGTCACCCGCATCGGCGACACCGCCTATGCGTGGGACAGCCAGCAACGCCTGATCCGCGTCAGCCAACGCGACCAGCCGGTCGCCGATTACGCCTACAACGCCTTCGGCGAGCGCATCAAAAAAATCAGCTACGCCGGCAACCAGAGCAAGGTCACCTACTACTTCTACGACGGCAGCGAGCTCGTCGCCGAAGCGCACGCCAGCGCCAAAGACGGGGGTAACGCCAGCATCACGCGCCAGTACGTCTGGCTCAATGACCAGGGCGGCAGCCGTCCCATCGCGATGCTCCAGGCCCGCGACAGCGGCATCAAGTCCATCGCCGCCAAAACCCTAGCCAGCATCCCGACCGACACTACGCGCGCTGCTGGCCAGGCCAGCCGCAACGACGTCTTCGCCCTGATCGCTGACCACACCGGCGCGCCTCGGGCGCTGGTCGATGAACGCAAACAAGTGGTCTGGCGCGCCAGCGTCACCGGCTTTGGCGAACTACTCCCCGACGCCAGCAACCTGATGACCCTCAACCTGCGCGGCTCGCACCAGTACTACGATGCCGAAACGCAGCTGCACTACAACCACCATCGCTACCTCGACCCGCGTAGTGGCCGCTACCTGAGTACCGACCCGAGCGGAGTCGCCGGCGGGCTGAACCTGTATGCATTCGCCGCGAATAATCCGATCGCCAACATTGATCCGCTCGGATTACAGGCCAAGCCGGCGGGGGACATCTCTGATTGGGATATGCAGCGGCGGGTTGAGTACGTGCTTTTGCGGGCGGGTGGGCAGATACCGGGCGTGATTGGGGACGCGCTGCGGGAGTTGGTCAGTCCGGCTTCATTGGCGACGACGGCGGTGGTGTTTGGGATATGGGCAGGTTCGCAATTGACTCCCGCAGGCCCGTTTGTTGATGGTGCCATCGTCATTGCCGGCTACTTTATCGCCGGCACCGGTGCGGTCATCGCAGCCAAGGAAATATTTAAAGTCGCGCTTTTAATGGCGAGTGCAAAATGTGAAGCAGATTTGCAAAAGGCTGGAGATACGCTGGCCAATGGGTTGGTGACTGCGCTTGGGGCTGGAGCGGCGTTGGCAGGTACTCCGCAGTTGTCGGGGGCGGCGCAGGCGTTGCGGACGGAGCGGGTGCAGGGGTTAATCAATCGAGTTTTTAAAAGAAGCCGTGCCAGCCCAACTTCAACAGAAAAACTTGGTTTTGAGACTTCTAATTTGCAAAATAAACTAGAAGGATATTTACTCAATCCTGACCACCCCCAAAACCAAACTAAGGCAAATTGGTTTCAGCAAGCGTTGGGTTTTAATAGGAACAACTGGAAAGACTTGGCCGCACAATTGAAATTTGATGAAAATACAGCAGTTTTAACAAAGGCTAATCAATTTGGTAAAACTTTCGAACAAACAATTCCAATTACTGGTGCTAACGGAAAAATAATCAATACGAGATTTGTATTCATTAAAAATGATGACGGTATAGTACGATTGGTCACAGGGATACCAACAAAAAAATGAATTTATTTAAAGAAAATGATTGTGTGGCCATTACCAGGCCAGTCTTGGCAGAAGTTATTGGCGAAGGCCGTAAGGTTGTTTTGCCGGCGGGCACTGTCGCAACAATAGTCTTTGTGTACGAAAAGGATTGCCAACATGCCGCTTATGAAATTGAGGCCTACTTGGGTGATCAAGATGTATTCACTTTGGCAACGGTAAAATTAATTGATATTGGGTTAGGATATCCCTGCACCTGAGTTATGAAAATCAATTAGATCTGAACTTTCATAAAGCAGTTGAAGTAAATTTGGGGTGAAATAATCAATTAGGGGGGGGCGCTGATTAAACTATATCTATTATTGATTCACTTACTAATAATCCGGATCTTCTTTTTTCTTGCAACTTAGCAACTTCTTTTAGTCCTGCATGAACTTTGAAGCCTGTTGAATTACTGTCCCACCCAGAATCCGGATGCGTATAATGAAAGATCCATGATGAGCCTCCATAACCACTTCGCCGCTCATAGCCTATAACTGAAAACTCATATAACTTTTTCAATGCATCGTCAGCGTCAACCAGATTTTCAGATGATTTTAATTGTTCATAAGCCGTTTTGAAATGCTCAAGTTTGAATGTTACTTGAGCAAGTTTTGACAAGGCTTTTAACGCATCAGTCCAGTGCAGCCAGTGCGGTCCAATCTCGTCTTCTAATTCCTTTTTCAAATAGGATGAATATTTCTCGCGCGCCTCGACAGTATCTCGATTTTCAATTATTAATGGTTCATTACTCACAGCATCACGGCGTTTAGCAATCCCTAGTGCAACGTTTAAGTAACTGATAACGTCTCTTGGTCGCAAAAATGTTCGGGCAAGAATATGAGCCCATTTCGATTGAGACCCTCGCATGAGATTAGGAGAAGAAATTGTGCCCCAACTTGCCTCCGTCCCTAATGCAGCCTTAATGCGCTCGTTTACTAAATCATTCAGCGACGTGGCATTCCATTCAAGGTTAAGAGTTTTTCCTTGAGTAATTTTATTTTTATCTGAAAATTTCAATTCGTCCCATAAATCAGTTCGCAAGTAAACAATCGGTATGCATCGCATAGATTGATTCACAGAAGATCTCGAAACATCAAGAGATGCCAGCACAAGGCCTATAAGTAAATTCTTACGTGGCTTATCTAATGATACAAGTCCTCGGTCAAGTTCGTCGAAATGCAAATAAATATTTTTTATACCAGCTTTAGAAGCTAGAGAATAGACTTTTTCAAATATTGAATTTGTTATAGCTTTTAATTCTCTTCCAACTTGAGGGTTTTCATTTTCAAACGTAACGCTTCCAAGTTTGTTTCCCATGACTTGAGGTTCAAAAGATGCTTTAGATAGTTCAAGCTTTTTCGGTCGCACAATATCGCCTAAGTCCGGGGTAAATCCTCCATAATTAGTAAGGAAAAACTCAGATAAAGCTAAAGCATCTTGTGACACAAGATCAGTATTAGAACTAGTCAATACAAAAGAGGCAACTTGCATTGCAATTAAATAACGCCATGATTCAATGAAAGATTCGACATCATTTACAGATGGATCAGATTTTCGTTCATGTAACTTCCATGGATATTGCCCAAGTGAAACTGCGCGCGCATTGACTCGATTACTACCTTCGGTAAAATGACGAACCAATGCAGTTTTTCCGGACCCTTTCCTACCTGAAACCAAAAGTACTTTTCCGTCCAATATCTCCTGTACGGCTGGGGTTTTGAGAAAATATTCAAGAACAGCATCGTCTTCAGCTGCAACGCCCCCAAATGTTTCAAGCTCTCTAGCACACAGTGGATTAAGTCTAGCTATAACATTAGGCAGTTCTGGCCAATCTGATATGGAGGCACTTCCTATTGGGTGACCGCTTATTTGCCATTTATAAAGTTGATCTTGTTCGCTTTGATTTAAATTGACTTTAGTCCAGTCGAAAATCTCGGAACGGTCCGAAAGTGCCATATAAGCGAGTCCTTATAATTAAAGTGAATTTTTTTTATAAATCGATGAGCTAAAATTAAACGGCAAAAGAGAATAATTTTTGAAAATCTTATCATAGTTGTAAAACATTGCTATTTGTTGATATTACTATCAAAACAGGGTTAAAGATTAGTGAACCGCTGATTTATTCGTCTATTTGTCGGCGTTAAAATTTTGCTGGCATTCAATTTTAACGAGACAGCAATAGCCCTGAAGAAAACAAGTTTTTCGAGTACTGAATTTGCCGCGAGGGAGCGCATTACGCGTCGCGAGCAGTTTCTGGCGGACATGGAGCAAGTTGTAACTTCGACTAAACTTGAGACGGTGATTGCTCCTGCCTACCCCGAAGCGCATTGCACCGTCTGCATGCGGTGCAATGCCCTGCGGTTATTGCATCCTACTTGCTGCCGGACACCAGCAGCACGGTGACCCTCAACCTGCGCGGCTCGCACCAGTACTACGATGCCGAAACGCAGCTGCAGTACAACCACCATCGCTACCTCAGCACCGACCCGAGCGGTATTGCTGGTGGCTTGAACCTGTATGCATTCGCCGCGAATAATCCGATCGCCAACATTGATCCGCTCGGATTACAGGCCAAGCCGGCGGGGGACATCTCTGATTGGGATATGCAGCGGCGGGTTGAGTACGTGCTTTTGCGGGCGGGTGGGCAGATACCGGGCGTGATTGGGGACGCGCTGCGGGAGTTGGTCAGTCCGGCTTCATTGGCGACGACGGCGGTGGTGTTTGGGATATGGGCAGGTTCGCAATTGACTCCCGCAGGCCCGTTTGTTGATGGTGCCATCGTCATTGCCGGCTACTTTATCGCCGGCACCGGTGCGGTCATCGCAGCCAAGGAAATATTTAAAGCCGCGATGTTAACGGCAAGTGCAAAATGTGAAGCAGATTTGCAAAAGGCTGGAGATACGCTGGCCAATGGGTTGGTGACTGCACTTGGGGCCGGGGCGGCGTTGGCAGGTACTCCGCAGTTGTCGGGGGCGGCGCAGGCGTTGCGGACGGAGAGGGTGCAGGGGTTAATTAACCGGGTTTTTAAGTCCGACATTACAGCAACAGGAGTAGGATTTACTGCCGTTGACCTCTCGCAGCATCGCAATTACCGTTCAAAGGTCAAACAATTACCAACGCAGGGAGAGCCGCAACCAAGCACCCGGAATACTTTGGCTTCCAATCAACTCAAGCGCTTCGGCAGGTATATAGCACTGACGCACAGCTGAATAATTTAGCATCAAATGCAGTTCGGGAAATTTTGGAAAAAGGGATCAGGACTACAGGGGCAGGCGGCAGGTATCCAAATGGTTGGATAACTTATAGCTTGCCGGATGGGAGTGCAGCAAGTTGGAGCGTATCTGGTGATTTTATTGGATTTCGTGGAGTGATAAAATAAATGAGCGAGTTAATTTTTGAAAAAGTAGGGGATATAAATAATATTTATCCATATTTATGTGTTTATTTAAAGGGGCATGCTAATCCATTTATGGATATAACTATTAACAATAAAAATCTAGTAGAATTTTTTATATATAAAAACGAAGTAAGTATTACTCTTGAAATGGGGCAATGGAATGAAATTTTGAAGAGGGCAGAGAAATTTTTGCCAGAAGCTCTTGAAAACGTTAGCGCGTAGGGTGCAATAACCGAAGGGCATTGCACCGCATACAGACGGTGCAATGCCCTCCGGTTATCACACCCTACTTGCTGTTGTTATGCAAGCTCTTAGTCAAGGAAAAGTCGTAGGGTATCAAGGAGCAGGTACGGGTCGCCCAATCTACGAAATTTTAATTAAAGGCTAGCCGCAGAAGATTGCAATGACAGTTTCTGATAACGGATACGTGGTCGGAGCAAATCCTAGGGGTAGTGGAAAATGAAAAAATCGAACTTATGGCTGATTATGGATGTTTCCCACTTTGGTCAGTTGGTTCAGATGAAGTTGGGGATATCAATCCAAACGACTTACCACTTTCGCCTGAATTGAAACAACTTCTTGCAAACTGGACTCGCACATTCGACCAGACTCTCAACCAGAATTATCCACCTGACTCAGGGTTCAAAAGTGAAATGGAGGAGATTGAATTCAGTCAACAAGCGCTGGAATTAGCAAAACAGCTCAGGAAAGAGCTTGGCGCAGAATACGAGGTGATATTTCAGATCTAGTTTATGTCAGGATAATCACCAGATACGCGCTTGATTTAATTAGCACGTAGGGCGCAATAAAAAAAGGGCATTGCACCGCATGCAGCGCGTAGGGTGCAATAACCGAAGGGCATTGCACCATCTGCATGCGGTGCAATGCCCTTCGGTTATTGCACCCTACCTGCTTATTAAGGCTGCAGAAAACAATGGAAAATTATGATGGAATCAAAAAAAATCAGCCTACTTGTCCATCAATATCAAAATATATTTTCAGCCAATTCATTGGTAAAAGAATAGTTGACTTAATACGCTACAGCTGGTGGAAAAAGAAAAAGTACCCAATGAGTGCCAAATAAAAAAAGAGCAGTCATTTTCTCTTACCGCTGGACCACTTGCTGTTGTCTTCGAGGACGGCAGTATTTTAGGTGTTGCTAGTGATCCTAGAATCAATAGCGTAATTGTTTGGTTAGATCAATCTGGCGACCGAACCAATACGACTCAGATGCTGAGCGAGGATCCTGAGCTATTTCCGATTCGCGCTAGCGATCATGATTATTCGGAACCATCGTGGGGTAAATTTTACCAGCACACTTTGATCGGATTTTCAATTATCAAAAGTAAAAACATGTCAGTAGCCGAAAATGAATTACCAAGTGAGCTGGGACTACGTATTTATTTTGATAATACTGAGAATTTTATTGCTTCGCATGGATTACATAACGGCTCCGACGATTTTTCTGTTCTGATGGAGTGCAAAATAAATCCGGTCATCAGGCAGGATTTAGAGGAGTTACCGTTATTGAAATAATCTAGGAGTAAAAGAATCTCCAATCACTACGTACTCAATTGCTGCGTAAAAGTGAACACATTCACCGGTTCTGCATACCGCAGCGCGTAAGGTGCAACAACCGAAGGGCATTGCACCGTCTGCATGCGGTGCAATGCCCTTCGGTTATTGCGCCCTACGTGTTAAAAAATTATCAAATAAATCCGACCATCAATCGGATTCAAAGTAAATATCGTTATTGAATTAATAGACGAATAATAGAATCCCGTATCACTCCGCCCTGAACTGCTGCGCAAACGTAAACTCATCCACCCGCGCTGCATACTTCAATCCCCGGCGCATTGCCCACGTAGCAATTTGATGATGCATAGGAATCACCGCATTGTCCTGCAGCGCAATACCAGCCGCCTGCCGCGCATAGTTCTCGCGTTCTGCCGGCTCAACTGCCGATAGCGATGAGCGGATCAGCGTGTCGACTTTTGGATTGCTGTAGTTACCCCAGTTCCACGAGCCCCAGCCCGTTTGCGGATTGGTCGTCCCCACCAGCGAGCGCAGGCCAAAATCTCCGGCCAGCGTGCCCCAGCCCAGCAGTGCCATGCTGAATTCGCTGGCTTTGGCGCGACCGAAATAGACGGCCAGCGGCAGGGTCTGGACCTTGGCGCGGATGCCGATACGGCTCAGGAATTGCGCGACGGTCTGGATGATTTGTTCGTCATTGATGTAGCGGTTGTTCGGGCCGTGCAGGGTCAGAGCGAAGCCGTTCGGGTAACCGGCTTCGGCCAGTAATTTTTTGGCACCGGCGGGATCGTAGCCCTCGACTTTGAGGTCGTCGTTGTAGCCGAGGATGCCGGGAGCGACCAGGTTCGAGGCCGGTTGCGCCAGGCCTTCCATGATGCGTGAGACCAGTGCCGGACGATTGATGGACTTCGAGATGGCCAGCCGGACGCGGGGGTCGCGCAGCGGGTTTTTTGCCAGTGGCTTGCCGGACAGGTCAGTGATGAACGGTGACGAATGCTCGGCCTGATCCAGGGTCCAGAAAATCGTCCGCCACGACACGCGCTGCTCGAGCCGGAAATCGGCGTTGCCCTTGATGCGGGCAATATCGGCCGTCGGGACGGCTTCGATGGCATCGACGTCGCCGGCCAGCAGGGCGGCCGTGCGCGAGGCGTTGTTGGCAATCACGCGCAGCGTGACCTTGTCCCAGGTCGCCTTTTCACCCCAGTAATCGGCGTTGCGCGCCAGCTCGATGCGGTCGCCACGCAGGAAGCTCACGAACTTGAACGGTCCGGTGCCGACCACCGCGCGGCCGCTGTTGAAGTCATCGGTGCTGGCGTTCTGTGCAGCTTTTTTCGAGACGATGAAAATGGTCGACATGTCCAGCGGCAACGGGCCATACGGTGCCGCCGTCGTCAGGCGCAAGGTCAGTGGATCGACCGCCTGCTTGTCGACGATCTGGCGGGTGTAAGTCGTGAAAGGGCCGGGGCTGTTGGTCAGCGTTGCCGGGCGGTCGAGGGAAAAAATCACATCCTCGGCCGTGAAGGGCGAGCCGTCATGGAACTTCACGCCGGGACGCAGCTTGAATTCCCAGGTGGTGGCATTGACCGCGCGCCACGACAGCGCCAGTCCCGGGATCAACTTGCCGCTGGCATCGACATTGACCAGCGCATCGAACAGATGCGACGACAGCGCGATGTTCGGGGCGATGTTGAGGTAGTGGGGATCCAGCGAGGACACATCGGCGGCCAGGCCGAGTTTCAGTTCGGTGGCGTGCGTCACAGTGGCGCCGGTCGCCACCAGCACAAAAAATAGCCGGGCAAGTGTCGTCAGTACGGTGCGCATCGGGGTGGCTGAGCGTGCAAGAAGAAGCGAGGTCATGGAATCCTTAAGGTGCGGGAATGGCGAGCGCGCCATTATCCACCGACTTGCGAAAAACCGGATGCGTGCTGCCGCGCACAGTATCGACAGGCCGCACGGGAATTCACATCGACGCGGCGGGAAACTGCGCGACAGTCACCGGTACGGCAGCCGCAAATCCGCGCCATCACGCATCAGATGGTAAGGTAGATCGCTCTACTCACCCGTATAGAGAAGAATCCATGAAGAAAAAACCCTCCCGGCTACTCATTGCGCTGATCGTCGTTGCTGTTGGCGCCGGCGCGTTATACCTCTGGACCCAAAGCCGTCGTGTCGACACCGTACAGGAAGTGCCCGCACCGCCGCCTATCCCGCCGCTGTCCAGCACTGCACCCGCGCCGCCGGAGGCGGCTGATGCGGCCAAGCCGGTCGAGCCCCTCGTCAAATTTCCACTGACGCCCCCCGAGGTCGCAGCAACAGCAGCGCCCGCAGCGGTGCCGGCTCAGGCATTGCCCACACTGGCTGATTCCGACCCGCTGGTGAGCAAGGAATTGCAAGGACTTTTCCAGCGCAAGGACTTCGTGACCTGGGTGATTCCTGCGAGTTTTGTGCGCCATGTGGTGGCGACTGTCGATAACCTCGGCCGGGCGCAAGCACCGAAGGCGGTCTGGCCGGTGCATCCGGCACCAGGTAAATTCACCACCGTCACCACGGCAACCGGCGAGGCCATCGCTGCCGATAACGGTGCGCGCTACAGTGCTTTTGTTTCGTTCGTCGAAGCGGTTGATAGCCGCAAGGCCGTGGCCGTCTACGTGCGCTTGTATCCGTTATTCCAGCAGGCGTATGTCGACCTCGGTTTTCCGAAGCGCTATTTTAATGACCGGCTCGTGGCCGTCATCGATCAGCTGTTGGCGACACCCAAACCGACAGGCGAGCTGTCGGTCAGCCTGCTGGAAGTGAAGGGACCTATCCCGTCGCTGCGGCCGTGGGTACGTTACGAGTTCACCGATCCGGAACTGAGAGCGCTGTCGTCCGGCCAGAAAATCATGTTGCGCATGGGGTCGCAGCATCAGCGACGGTTAGATGTCAAGCTGGCTGAGTTGCGCAAGGAGCTGGTCGCCGCGTCGCAGCGTGGACCGGGCCGGGATGTGCCGGGTAACTGATACGGCACGTTTCACCGTCGCAGGGACAAGACCTCAGGCTTAGTCTCTGCGTATTCCCGTCAGGCGCTTACTTCGCCAGATGTTCGACCAGAATTGTTGCACCGACGACGATCAGCACGACGCCACCGAGCACCTCTGCGCGCTTGCCGATCGCATCACCCAGGCGGCGGCCGATCAGCACACCCATCGTCACCATGACGGTGGTCGCCGTTCCGATTGCTGCAGCAACCACCCAGATATTGATATCAATAAAAGCCAAGCCAATACCAATCACGAGCGCATCGATGCTGGTCGCCACCGCCGTCAGCGCAAGCATCAGGACGGACTTGCTTTTGGGCGGCTCAGGTACTTCGGTGTCGCTGTCTTTCAGTCCGACGACGATCATCCGGCCACCCAGCACCAGCAGCAAGCCGAAAGCAATCCAGTGATCCCATTCGGAAAACCAGCTCACATCAGCTGCCAATGAACCAACGGTCCAACCGATGAGGGGGGTGATGGTCTCGATAATGCCGAACAACATGCCGATTCTGAACGCCTGCATGAAGCGGATTTTTCCAAGCGCAGCACCTTTGCCGACCGCAGCAGCAAACGCGTCTGTTGACATGGCAAGTGCGAGAAAAACGATGGCAATAACATTCATGTGAGATTTTTTCTTCAGGCCGGGCGCAGGATCAAAGACATCACCGCGCGCCCAACCCCAACGCGGAAATGTCTCTGGTCTCGCCAACCGAAAGGTGCGCACGCCACGGTAGGAGTACCGAGTATGTTGACGTGAGCGCTATTGTCTGTCGACAACAGCAGGCTACTCCCCAAAGAGTGGCCGGATACTAGCGCAGATCGTCGTGACTGGACAGACAATTTATGCCGGATCAGCCTCCGTCTTTTGAATAAAATCGCTCAGTGCTAGTTGATCCGGGCCGATTGTCGAGACGCGCTTTCGAGAGCGTGACTGCCTCGTGCAGTTTTTGCTCCAGCAATTGCCGGGACGGCAAACCGGTCAGGTACTCGGCAACGTGAATGCCGCTCTGGCCCAGTTCTAGCAGTTAGATCTGCTCACTGTTCTTGCCGGTGCAAAGGATTATCCCCAGCGGCGGTGCTTCGCCCGGTTCCTGCTCGTGCTTGGCAAGCCAGCGAAGATACAGCTCCATCTGGCCTTTGTAGGCCGCCTTGAATTCACCCAGCTTCAGTTCAATCGCCACCAGGCGCCGCAAGCGACGGTTGTAGAACAGCAAGTCGATATAGAAATCGTCATTGTCAATTTGCAGCCGTTTCTGGCGGGCGACAAAGCTGAAGCCGGCCCCCAGCTCTAGCAGGAAATTTTCTAGTTCACGCAGGATGGCGTCTTCCAGGTCTTTCTCAAGATAGCGGTCCTGCAATCCCAGAAAATCCAGGATGTAGGGATCCTTCAGCACGAGACTTGGTCCGAGCACTCCCTCATCGCGTAAGGTCGCCAGTTCGCTTGTCAGCAATTCATCCGGTTTGCGCGACAATGCCGTGCGCTCAAACAGCATTGAGTCGAGCCGCCCCTGCAAGGTACGGGTACTCCAGCCCTCGCTGCGACACATTTCCAGATAAAACTCCCGCTTGAGCGGATCGTCGATGTAGATCAGGCACCGCAAATGGGTCCAGCTCAATTGTCTACTCAGTGCGTAGACAATGTCCTCGCTCCCGAACACCTCGCCAAAGCGCAGCATGTGACGCAGGTTCTTGGTGCCAAAGCCACGACCATGTTCGGCTTCCAGTTGGCCTGCCACCGCAGCGACGATCTGCTCACCGTAACCGGCGCGCACCCCCTGAAGTACATCGCTGCGTATGCGCCTACCGATGCGCCAGTACAGCAGCGTCAATGCCGAATTGACCGTAGCCGCCAGCCCCGTCCGCGCGTCCCCGATCAGAATGCGGATGTCGCAGACGAGGTCATTTGTCGGGGCGGTCAGTTCCGTTGCTGCGGTTGCTGTCATGTGTTGCGGTTCCATTCGTTTGCTCCTTGATGCGCTGCTGCTTCGATTGATGCGACACAAGCCGGTTGCCAGTGGTATTTACCATGCAATACGTTTATGCATCTTGTGAATGCCCAACGCGCTCGTATTTTCGTGGGCATCCCTGCTTCATCCGACTGCTTCGACTGTCCGCCTGTGCGCCGCGATAACCTCAAGCGCCGCCAACACATCCTCCGTCATGCTCGTCCCGGCCGCTCCCGCGTTCACCATCGGCGCGCTGGCACACAGCCGCAACGCCATCACCGGCCTGCCGTCGCGCTCGCCACACGCCACCGCTTGCCCCAGCTGATAGCGGTGCTCTCCGTGCATCAATGCCCGATGCACCGCGCGTGTTTGCACCGCAGTAAAGTAGCTGCCGTCGGCATGACGAAGCAGGAACGGGAACACCGTTTGCAAGCTATCCCATCCGGCATCGGCCCGGCTCAGCGATGCCACCGGCAAGGCTTCCAGCAGCGGATCTGAGGCGATACGTGCCTGGACCGCGCGGCCAAACGTCGTCAGCAGGGCGCTGACCTGTGCAGCCGGCAAGCGATGAAATTGCTGTAATCCGGGCAGCGCTGCCTGCCAGCGCAGCAGCAGTCCGAAGTTGGTCGACACCGGCAATGACTGCCCGCAGTGCCACTGTGCAGGCCAGTCTGCCGCGCACGAATAGGCACCGAGCGCCGCGCTCAATCGACGATTCCGGTAACGTTCGGCCAGCACGCCGGGCACCAGCAGCACGCCGCAAAAAGTCGGACCGCCAGCGAATTTGGAGCCGGTCAGCGCAACCAGAAATCCGCAGGCCAGATAGTCGCGCACACTCGTCGCCGACAACCTGAACTGGCAGGCATCGACCAGCACCGTGACCAGTGCCGGCCAGCGTTGCTGCAGCGCCAGCACGGTCGCGCGACCGGGCACCAGCAAACCGGTCTTGCTGAGATCGGTCAGGACCAGCAACACGCGCTGGCCGGCTTCGGCCGCCTGCGTGACGGCCGCCACGCAATCGGCATCGACCTGTTCCGGATCGCGCAAGCGGCCATCAGTGGTACGTGGCGAGAGCATTACCAGCGCCGGTTGCCAGTCACTCAATGGCGCGCCGGCCGGAACCAGCGTGCTATGGGCGGCGCAACTGCTGTAGTGATGGCCGCGCAAGGCAGCAGGCAGTCCGCTGCCGGTTTCGGCGCCGTCTATCATGACGACGCAATCCGGTTGCAGCCAGTGGCCGGCCAGCAAATGCAGGTCGGTGCCGGAGGCCCCCAGCACCGCGCCGGTATCGGGCCAGCCGCACAGCGCGACCAGTGCATCGCGTACGCGCCCGGCTTCGCTGGCGTAAACCGCTGCGGCCGGTTGCCGGCGCAAGAGCGTATTGCAGCGCGCATGCAATGCCCCGGCTGCCGCGTAGCCAGGTACCGAAATCACCGATGCCGTCGAGGATCCCAAGGCCACCAGCGTGGGATCGGGGCAGGGCGGGCAGCCGTAGCGGGAACGCCCGCCGGCGTCGAGGAGCTGCCGGTCATCACCACCGGACAACAGCACATCCTGCAGGGCAGGCAGCATGTCAGTTCGTTGCGCGGGTCTTTTCCAGCAAGCTGCGGAAGGCGGCGAAGACCTTGTGCATCACTGGTTTTTTGTACGGGAACATGCCCTCGGGGTCCATGTCATGCACGATCATCGCGTTGTCGACTTCAAAGATCAGCAGCTTGCCATCCGGCGTTTCGGCGCAATCGATGCCGACATAGGCCAGCCCGAGACGCGTGAAGATGGTCTGTATCGCCGCTGCATGGCGCAGCGCAAACTGCGTGTCGAAGTGCGCCATGCAGTCGGCTTCTTCATCGCGCTTGGCCTGGCTTTCCGTCATGCCGGCGTTGAGGTAATGGATCATCCAGTGCGATGAAATCGCGTAGTGGCAAATGAACGGCTCGCCATCAACCAGCGTGATCCGGTATTTGCGGAACTGGCCATCGGTATTGCGGTAATCGACAAAGCGCGACAGATAAAAGCGCGCCGCATCGACGCGCTCGAGATAGCCGGCCACGTCGGCAGGCGTCATCAGCTTGTCGAGATGTTGTCCGGCATGCGATCCGGTGGGCCGCACGATGACCGGAAAATCGCCATCCGGCAGCAGTGCCGTTGCCGCCAGCGTTCTGTCGCCGATCGCCTGCAGCTGTGCCCGGTCAATGCGCACCGTGGCCGGCATCTCGACGCCGGCTATCCCTGCCAGCGCCGCGCAGGCTCCATCGCGCGACAGCACGGCGATCCGTTCGGGACGGTTGATGACAGGGCGCGGCCAGTCCTGCAAGTCGTCGGCCAGACGCTGCAACAGCCGCTGGTTCCGGTCGGACTCAGCCACCCCGACCAGCAGCACATCATGCTCGGGAATCGTCAGCGGCCAGTCCGATTCGGTCGTCATGTACAGCATCGTCAGCGCTACATCGCTGTCCTCGATCAAAAATTCGACCGGCGTATTGGCCATCAGATCGCCCGGTCCCATGATCACCAGCAGGCGGATGCCGGGTCCGGGTCCGCGCGCCGGCAAGTGATACAGCTGCCGGATGGCGATTGCTTCGCCTTGCACGGCCAGCGCGTCGGCACGGTTGCCGGTCAGTTGCAGCACCGTCGAAAAATCCAGGTACGCATGCGCGTCGGCCGGATTCTGCTGGGCGCGGAGCAGTAAATCCTGGCCCTCCTGCGCCAGACTGTCGCCGGCAAACGCGCGACGCATCAGGGGGGCAACACCAATCAGTGGCGGCAAACCGGGTGCGGAAGTGGGCATGGCGGTTCAGCTTTCAGAGGAGGTACAACGGGCGGCACCGAACGACACGGTGGCGTGGATCAGAGCATCGACATCGGCGGCGGTGGTGCGGTGATTGACGATCGCGGCGCGCAGCACCAGCTGGCCATGCACTGTCGTGATCGACGGCGCGGCAATGCCGGACTCCTGCAGGTCGACCGCGATGGCGGCATTGATCCGGTCCGGATCGGCGCAGCGATAGCGGAAGCAGACGATGTTCAGCGCCACCGGCGCCATCAGTTCGAGTACCGGATGCAAGGCGATTTGCTGCACCAGATAGCGCGCCAGCGCGCAGGTATCGGCGATCATGCGACCGAGCTGGTCGCTGCCGTAGACGGTCAGCGTGAACCAGGTCTTGAGCGCCCGGAATCCGCGCGACAGGTCCGGTCCGAAATCGCACGGCCACGGTGAACCGGCCGCCATGCCACGGGTCTCGCGGCGCAAATAGGCGGCCGGCGACGCAAAGGTATCGAGATGCTGCCGGCCATCGCGCACGATGACAAAGCCGGCGTCGTAAGGCACTTGTCCCCACTTGTGAAAATCAAAGGCAATCGAATCGGCCAGCTCGATACCGGCCAGTTGCGGCGCGATCTCCGGCGACAACATGCCGAGTGCGCCATATGCGCCATCGACATGAAACCAGATGCCGTGCCGGGCAGCGATACCGGCAATCGCCGCCAGGTCATCGACTGCGCCGACATCGACGGTCCCGGCGGTCCCGGCAATAAAAAACGGTTGCAGGCCGGCGGCGATGTCGGCGTCGATGGCGCGTTCGAGGAGCGCGATATCCATCTCGAAGTTGGCGTTTTCGGGAATGCGGCGCAGCGCATCGAAGCCGATGCCCGTCAGATCCATGGCCTGCGCGATGCAGCCGTGCGCGCCGGCCGAGGTGTAAGCAACGAGTCGGTGTCCGTGGACGCCGCGCTCGCGCACCGGGGCGCCCAGCGCCCGCGTGCGCGCCACCAGCAATGCAATCATGTTCGCCATCGAGGCACCGGTGACAAACAGACCGCTGGCATCGGCCGGAAAACCGAACAGCTCGCGCACCCATTGCAGCACCTGCTGCTCGACCACGATCGGCATCTGGTCGCGCCCGCCGAGGTTGGCATTGAGCCCCGCTGCCAGCAGCTCGGCCATCATCCCGACCGGTGTGCCGCCGCCTTGTACCCATCCAAAAAATCCCGGATGGGAATTCCCCGGACCATACGGCAATATGGATTGCAGGAAGGTCGCATGCGCATCGGCCAGCGTTCCGGGAGCATGCGGCAGCGCCGCCTTGAACGCCTCGCGTGCGCTGGCCGGAATCGGTTGCCAGACCGGCCGCTCGCGCAGGTGCTGCTGATAGTCGAGCATGTCATCGAGCATGCGATGGCTTTGTGCTCTGAAGTCTTGCCAGTTGTCGGGGTCTAGGGTCACGTGTGCAGTTGTCCGGAAAGCCTGCTCCAGGGTTTGGAGCCATGACTCGGGATGATGCGTGTTCTGCGATGAAAACAGAAGCGTGAGCAGGCGCTGTTTTTACCGGCTATTTGCCGGATGACGCGTCAACCCGGCGACGCATCGCCGTACACACTCAGCATCAGCGGCTGGGCCAGCGTCGTATCGAAATGGATGATCTGCCGGCACATGCCGCTGTCGATGAAGTGACCGGCCGACAGCAACAGCGATCCGTTCGGCAAGAGCAGATCACAGGCCAGCGTGACGCCCGGCTGGACCATGGCGGCAGCGATTTGCACGACGATGCGTTCCGGGGACGCCGTGCCGGCAAGGCCATCGAGCAGCCGGAACAAGGCCGTGACGAGCTCCGGATCGTACTGCTTGCCACGGTCCTGCAACAGCATCTCCCGGACTTCTTCCGGCCAGATCTTGCGCGGCAGGATCATGCCGTTTTGCAGGTTGTCGTAATCGCTGACCAGCGCCAGGATGCGCGCGCCCAGCGGGATCCCGGCCCCATTGAGCTGATCCGGATAGCCATTGCCGTCAAAGCGTTCCTGATGCGCGCGCACCAGCTTGGCCGCATTGCGCAGCTCGGCGATCGGCATCAGCAATTGCTCGCCTTCGGTCGGCACCTTGCGGTAGGCGGCACTTTGTTCGCGGCTCATGACCGCCCGCGGCACCTTGAGCATGTCATCGCTCAGTCCGATCTTGCCGATGTCGTGCATCATCGCCGCCAGAAAAATATCCGTCGTACTCGCCTCGTCGCAGCCTAGTTGCACTGCCAGCTTGCGGGACAGATCGGCGACGCGTAGCGAATGACCGGCCAGATTACCGCCACGCATCTCAATCAGATTGGAGAAGACCTTGATCGAAAGCAGGAAGTTGGTTTTGAGCTGGCCATTGAGTTCAACCAGGCCATCGCGCGCCTGTTCCAGTTCGGCAGTTCGTTCGCGCACCTTGTTTTCGAGGCTGGCATTGAGCGCGGCCAGCTCGGCATTCTGTGACAGCGTCAGCGCTTCCAGTCGCTTGCGCTCCTGCTCCAGCACGTGGCGTTCGAGGGCATGGCGCACCGTCAGGACGATGTCGTTATCGTCCCATGGCTTCGTGATGTAGCGATAGATTTCACCCCGGTTGATGGCATCGAGGATGGTGGCAATATCGGCATGACCGGTCAGCAGCAGACGCACCGTATCAGGCCATCTGCTACGTACCTCTTCCAGAAATTGCGCGCCACTCATCCCGGGCATGCGCATGTCGGAGATCACCAGATCGACCGGATGTTGCGCCATGATCTCGAGACCGGCGGCACCGCTCTCAGCGACCAGTATCTCGACATGTTCTTTGCGAAACAGACGACACAACGCGGACAGAATGTTGGGCTCGTCATCAACCAGCAAAATCAGGGGCATATCGGGACTCTCGTTAAAGGGGTTGTCGCAGCGGCAGGGTGATGCGGAACGTGGTGCCGACGCCGACCGTGCTATCGACATCGATCCGGCCATGGTGCTTGCTGACGATGCCATACGACATCGACAGACCCAGACCCGTACCGGTGCCGATCGGCTTGGTAGTATAAAAAGGATCAAAAATGCGCGCGGTGTTTTCTGCACTGATGCCGCAACCATCGTCGGCTACCTCGATCCAGGCGGTCTGTGACGTGCAACCGGTGCGGATCGTGATGGTGCCGCGTACCGCACCCATCGCCTGGACGGCATTGATGATGAGGTTCATGACCACCTGATTGATTTGCGAGGGCAGGCATTCGACATCCGGCAGGACGCCGAAAACGAGGATCACATCGGCTTTGTAACGCACTTCATTATTGACAATATTGAGCGTCGAATGGATCCCCGGGTGCAGGTCAACGAGCTGCCATTGCATCGCATTGTCGACCCGTGAAAAATCTTTCAGATCCTGCACGATCTGGCGCACCCGGACTATGCCCTCCAGCGACTCGCGCATCAGCACAGGGATATCGGCCTTCAGGTAATCGAGCTCGATGCGCTCGCGCAGCGCACCCAGATCATGGCGGACCACTGCCTGGCTAATCAGCGGCTCGGCTTTTTCAAAGGCGTCCAGCATCTCCATCAATTGCGACAAGTACTGACCCAGCGTGCCGAAATTGGAAAAAATATAGCCAATCGGATTGTTGATTTCGTGCGCTACACCCGCGGCAAGCAGACCGATCGAGGAGAGTTTTTCGGCTTGCACCAGTTGTTGTTGCAGGCTTGTCAGCTGCTCATTGGCCAGCGTCAGTTCAACATTGCGTCGCATCAGCTCGGCGGTGCGTTCGATGACCAATTGCTCAAGATCGGCGCGGCCTTTTTGAAGCGCTTCCTCGGCGTGTTTTTGCGCGCTCATATCCTGCAGCATCGCAATCGCACCAACCACCTTGCCTGACCTGTCGTACATCGGCCCTGCGGAGAACTGAATCCACTTACCGCCATGAATCATGCGCGGAAAAAAATCTTCCCCGACAAAAGTGCCGGGCATCTGCAATGAGCAAATGACCTTGCCCGGGTAATAGTGCTGGATCGGCCCGCATAAACCGCCATCAACAACCAGATCAGCCAGGACCGGCCGCTGCCTATCGTAAAAAGGTTGCCATTGATTTCGCGTGCCGAGCATCGTCGACGCCGGCATCCCCGTCAGGATTGCGCACGCCCGGTTCCACTGCGTGATGACGTGATCCGTATCGATCGCGTACGCCGGAATCGGCGAATCCGTCAGGTGACCGACACCGTTGAAGAAGTCGCTCTGTTCGACGGCGCTCGAACTGAGGGAACAATCACACGTAGATTTGGGCAGTAATGGCATGGTGGTGCTCAGGGTTGTGAACCGACATGGTGGTGGTGCTGCTGCTGATATTTAAGCTGGCGGATTGCCCCTGCCAGCTCAAGATTGGTGGCATAGACCGCACGCGTCAGGCGATGGTTTTCATCGGCCAGTTCCTTGCGCTGAAACGCCTCGTCGATATGGCCACGCAATTTGGTATCGTCCCAGGGCTTGGTCAAAAATTTGTAGATATCGCCTTCATTGACGGCGTCCGTCACCGACTGCAATTCGGTGTAGCCGGACAGCACAATGCGGACTGTTTCCGGAAAACGGGTTTTTGCAATACTCAGGAATTCGACGCCTGTCATGCCCGGCATGCGCTGGTCGGACAAGATGACATCCACCGGATGTTGTGCCAGTAGCGCAAGACCTTCGGCGCCGCTATGGGCAGTCAGAATATGGAGATCGTCGCGCCGCAACAGGCGTTTCAAGGATGCGACGATATTGACTTCGTCGTCGACCAGCAGCAAGGTGCGCCTGGCTTTTTTGGCGGTCAGCAACGAGGGTGGCAATGTCGTTCCAGCCTGCAAGAGCTCAACGAATGCGCTGGATGCCACCGGCTTTGAAAACAGAAAGCCCTGCATTTCATCACACAGGTTGTGGCTCAAAAACCGGCATTGCTCTTCGGTTTCGACACCCTCGGCCAGCACCCTGAGTCCGAGCGTGTGCGCCATCGAAATGATCGCCTTGATGATCGCCGCATCGTCCGAATTGTCGACCAGGTCCTTGACGAAGGAACGATCGATGATGACTTTTTTGAAGGGGAAGCGCTTCAGATAACTGATGGACGAATAACCGGTACCGAAGTCGTCAAGCGAAAAACCAATGCCCGCGTGATGCAATTGATTCAGCGTCGCGCGTGCCGTGTTGGTGTCGTCCATCAGGACCGCTTCGGTAATTTCGAGCGTCAGCATGGATGGATCACATCCCGATACATTGAGCAGCATCATGATCTGATCGCCCAGCAGCGGATTGCGAAACTGTGCCGCCGATACATTCACGGCCACCGGAACGACCGGCAGGCCGTCTTCGCGCCAGGCCGCCATGTCAGTGCACACCTGTTCAATTACCCACAGGCCGATATCGTCGATCAAGCCATTTTTTTCAGCCAACGGAATAAAACGATCCGGCGCTATCTGACCCAGTTCAGGATGATTCCAGCGCGCCAGTGCTTCGACGCCAATAACCTGCCTGGTTTGTAAATTGACCTGCGCTTGATAATGGACTTCCAGTTCGCTGTTCAACATTGCGTTGCGCAGTGCCGACTCCAGGGTAATCTCTTCGTGCAGTCGCACCGACATCGCCTCGAAGTAGAAAAGGATGGTGTTGCGACTGGTTTCCCGCGCATGTGACAAGGCCATGCCAGCGCAATGGAGTAAGGACCGCGCCGTGCGGCTATCGTCCGGAAACCTCGCCAATCCGAACGCACAGGTCAAATGAATATGTTGATCGGCCAGCGGGATGGCTTGTGCCAGCGAACGCTGGATCGCCTGACAGCGCATTACCGCATCGCTGCGCGAGTCGGCACGCAGCATGAATGCATAGCTGCCATTGCCGTCATGACTCAGGATTTCATCGGTCTGCAGACAAGTCCCGAGTCGCTCTGCAGCCACCTGCACCAGAAAATTTTGCGAATGACCGTCCATCGAGCCGGACGCGTGCTGATGCTGGTCAATATCGATGGCGGCCACGTACAGTGTTCCCGGACTGAAGGTGGACGCTAGTATCGTTTTGTCGAGGGTGTCGCAGAATCCAAGGTGGTCGGTCAATCCGGTCAAACTTGCATGACGGGATGGCTGCGACGATAACTCTTCGTCATTCTTGCGCGTTGTGATGTCGGACAGCATGCCGATGAAATGCGAAACGTAGCCTTCATGATTACGAAATGGCGTGATGCCCAGTTCGCACCAGCGCAAGGAACCGTCCTTGCGATAATTGCGCATTTCTATCGATATGGGTTGGGCGGCACTCAAGGCCGCCCGTAATTTTTTCCGTTGTGGCTCGTCGCCTGCATCGCCCTGAACGTACCAGTCAATGCGACCGGCCAGTTCCACTTCGGTGTAGCCGGTCATGCTTAAAAAGGCCGTATTGGCGTACAGGACGCGATAGTTTTCGGCGACATTCGATAAAATCAGGACGCCACAATGGCTGACATCCAAGGCCATGTAGCTGATGTCCTGCTTGATGCGAAAGCCCGTTTCATTGAGCGATTCTGCGAAACGAATCATGGCCCCGCCTATCAAATGAAGGTTCAAGTGCAACCGCATCAATTGTTACCTGCGGGAAACTTTATCTTACATTAAGTAGATCTTTTTTACGACGACCATTTGTTGTTACTTACGGTTGATGGCGTTAATTGTCTTTGGGTTTGCCATTGTCATTCGCCATGTCCGGATTAAACGTCTACGAAACAGACGGATGGCATCGGTCCGCCAACAGACAAGTTGACGCACCCAAGCCATCAGTTGGTAAACCATTATTTTGTTTTCCATGCCAACCCTAAGTAGATTAAGCTCCTGCCAAGAATATTTCTGCAACGAAACCTCATCGTGAAGGCACCCGTTTTTCAAAAAATTCCCGGTGACGGCTTATCACCGGCTTTCCGGAATCATGAATCGCTACGCCATGTATTACGAAAGATTGTTTTATTGACGCGGTTACGCCCTGTTGACGCACGGCGCAAAGTGACGGTGTGTCAGCACGATAGCCCACACATTTTTTAGGCACCGCCGAACCACCGATGAAAATACCAGTACCCGCAGATCAACAAGCCAGCATGCAAGCACTGAATCTGCGTTCGCTCTGGCAAGCTTTTTTTGTAGGTATGCTTGCACTGGTCTGCCTGCTTGGCGCGGATATCGTTGCGGAACATGCGCAGATCGACACCGAGGAGCGCAAGCAACTGACGACGCAAGCGACAGTGGTCGATCAAAATCTGACCCGTAGCCTGCTGTCGGTCAAAGCGGCCATCGATACGCTCGACCATGACTTGCCATGGATGTTGGGCCAACACGATGGCAGTCTCCTGGTGAACAACCGCTTGCAGTCGCTGGTCAATGTTCTGATCGGTGCACGGACCTTGCTCATCATGAATGCAGATGGCGCAGTCATTGCCAGCAATCAGAGCGCGCTGATCGGACAGAATTTTCAGGAGGGGGAGCGCTTTCGTGCGATTCGTCAGGAGAGTGATCCGGCCAGGCTCGTGATCTCGTCACCATTCAGGACGCCGCTGGGGGTGTATGCGATTGGTGTCGGTAAAAAAATGGTGGATGACAAAGGCCGGTTTGCGGGTGCGATTCTGGCCATTATCGACCCTGAGTTTTTCGATATCCTGATGAATTCGGTACGCTATTCCGATGACATGCGGGCTTCGGTGATACACGGCGATGGCAAGGTGATTTTTTCGACTAACGCCTCGCTCGATACGGTTAAAACCGATCTGCACGGTCAGCCCGCCGCGTTCTTCAACCGGCATCTGGACAGTGGCCGGACGATCAGCGTTTTTTCCGGCATCGCGACCACAACGCAGGACGAGCGACTGGCAGTCGTGCGCACGGTCGGAGCGGCTTCCGTATCGATGGACAAGCCATTGGTGATCATTATTAGCCGGGCGCACCAGATCCTTTATGCGTCATGGCGTCATCGGGCGCTCGTTAAATCGGGTTCGCTCGGTGTGTTGATTTTTCTCGGGGCAGTGGCCATCCTGTTCCATGGACGGCGTCAACGCGAGTTTGTCCGTATGGTCGCTGCGAGAGAAGCCGGGCGCCTGCATGCACAGCGCTCCGCCAGCAGCGAGCGGTTTATCCGCACCATTACGGATGCGATGCCTGGCCTCGTGGCCTACTTTGACCTCGACCTGCGCTGCCAATTCGCCAACAAAGCGTATCAGGCGTGGTATCAACAACCGGCGCAATCCATCCTTGGTCAATCCCTCCAGTCATTACTGGGAGCGACCCTGTTCGCGGCCAACGAGCGTCTCGTCAGCGCAGCCCTCGCAGGACAACATCAACAGTTCGAGCGCTTCCTGACGCGGCCGGACGGCAGTGTCGGTCATGTCCTGGCCAACTACATCCCCGACATCGATGCGGACGGTCGGATACTCGGCTTTATTATCGTGGTAGCCGACATCAAGGCCATCAAAATGGCAGAAAGCGAACTCAAGCTGGCCGCCAAAGTGTTTGCCTGCATCTCGGAAGCCATCATGGTCACCGATAGCAAAGACGTGATTTTGTCGGTCAATCCGGCTTTTACCGGTATCACCGGTTACAGCGCGCAGGAAGCCGTCGGGCAAACCCCGGGCTTGTTGCGCTCCCCGCGTCAGTCGGCGCAGTTTTACGCCGCCAAGCAAGGTCAGATCAGGGACACGGGGCTGTGGCAGGGCGAAATATGGAGCCGGAAAAAATCAGGAGAACTTTTTCTGGAGAGGCAAACGACCACGCGGATTGCTGGCGCCCACGCCGACGAAGATCGCTATGTAGCGGTATTTCAAGACATCACCGCTACCTGGGAAAAAAATGAACACATCCGGCAACTGGCGTTTCATGACGGATTGACCAATCTGCCAAACCGGCGCTTGCTGATGGAACGCATCGAACGGCACATCGTCGCTGCAGGACGCCGCGCGCGTGGTCTGGCGGTCCTGTTCCTGGACCTCGATCGCTTCAAGGTAATCAACGATGACTTCGGACACGCGGCCGGTGACGAACTGCTCGTTACGGTTGCACGCAGATTACAGGGGCTGCTGCGGGAAGCGGACACCGTGGCGCGGCTGGGCGGCGATGAATTCGTCGTCCTGCTGGACAATCCGGTCAACCGGATCGAGATCGAGCGCGTCGTCCAGCTCATCATTGCCGTCGTCAATGAACCGATGGTGTCTCAGGACAAAACGGCGCGGGTCGGTACGTCGGTCGGTATTGCCGTGTATCCGGACGACGGCGCGAAGGCAACGACCTTGCTCAAGAACGCCGACCTGGCCATGTACGAGGCAAAGAACGCCGGCCGGAATACTTTCCGTTTTTTTATGCCTGTTGAAGAATCACTTCTCGCGGTCCCTACGGGCGACGCTGGACACCGCCCCTAATCCGGCGCAATCACCACCTGCACCGCCGCACTGCAAAACTGCGAAATCCCATATTCGATGGCAATCCCGTCGCCATCGACATACACGCTAGCCACATGCAGGATAGGCAGGCTGACCGGTTGGCCCAGTTGCCCGGCCAGCTGTTTGTCGGGCAAACGCGCCGTGACCCGGCTCATGCGCCGCTGGAATTGCAGTACGCCGAACTGTGCCAGCGCCAGATGCGTCACGCCCGTCTGCGCATACAGTTCGCCCAGACCGGCGAATCGTGGCAACGGAAAATACTGGCTGCACACGCCGATGATTTTGCTGTCGACGATATCGAGCGATTCGATGCAGAGCACCTGATCACCGGCACGCAGATCGAGCAAGCGGGCGATCTCCGGCGTGGCCGGTTCGGCCTGCCACGACAGCACGCGGCTGGTGCCCAGCCGCTGCGCATGCGCGACGCTGTGCGCCAGCCGGCTGCGACGGCCGACCTGGTAGTCGATCATGTCGTCGCGCACGAAGGTGCCGCTGCCATGCCGGATATCGACCAGGCCGTGATCGGCCAGCGCCTTGACCGCCTGTCGTACCGTATGCCGGTTCACGCTGAAGCGTTCGGCCAGTGCGGTCTCGTTGGGCAAGCGGTGCTGCAACTGGCCGGACAGGATGTCGGCGCGCAAGGCCTGTTCGATCTGTCGCCAGATCGTGATGCCGGTGCGACGGTCCAGCGGCGGATGCTGTGCGGTCATTGCGCCAGCTGGCGTCGGGCCAGCGCAAACGCGATGCTCATACCGATGCCGCTGGTGATCACCACGGCCTGCACCTGCGGCGCCGGGTACAGCACTTCAAGCGCGCGCCGGCCGCTGGCGTAAATGCCTTGCCAGCGTTCGCGCACCTGCAGGGGCCGCTGCAGCAGGCGTTGCGCCAGGTCGAGGATCAGCGTGTCGACGCTCTCATCGTTAAACGGCGCGACGGTCTCGCCGATGGCGTGCGAGTCGCCGATGATCAGGTCGCCCTCGTCGCCGACCTGCTGGACGATCAGGTGGATGCCATGTTCGAGTAGCGCCGGTTGCTGCTGCGCGACTTCATCGCGCAGCGCCGCCAGCGGCCCGGCCAGTGCCGCGCATTCAGTAAAGGCGCCGTAATGCAATGTCGACAGGCCGGTCATCATCGTCGGTCCGAGTCGCACGCCGGGGTTGGCCAGGCGCTGCATTTGCAAGGCGCAGCGACGGATGCCGAGCGCGGCAAAATGCTGCGGGTACAGCGACTGCACATCATGACCGGAACACAGCACGACTTCGTCGGCACTGCGCTGGCCGCGGCTGGTATCGAGCCGGGGCAGGTCGATGGCGTTGACCTGCACGCTGAACTCGAAGGTGACACCGTGGCGCTCGGCCAGCCAGCGCGTCAGCACGGCGATGACCTGGCGCGCATCCATGGCGATTTCGGACGGACTGAACAAGGCACCGAAGCCGCTGACCTGCTGTGCCGCGACCTCGTCGCGAACGAGCAGACGGGTGCCGTATTGCGCGCCGCGGGCTTCCTGGAAGGCTTCGAGCACGCGCAGTTCGGTGGCGCTACGAGCCACCACCAGACTGCCTTCGGCCTTGTGCCAGCAACCCGTATCGGCAAAAAAATCCAGCCACATCGCGCGCGATTGCTGCGCCAGTTCGACCAGTTCGCCGGCCGGTTGACCGAGCACCAGCCCGAGTCCGAAGTTGCGCACCGATGCACCGCTGGCCTGCGTGTCGCGTTCGTAGACAGTGACGCTATCGCCGCGCAAACTGGCCGCCCAGGCATGGGCCAGACCGACGATGCCGGCACCGATGACGGCAGTGCGATGGCCGCTCGTCATGGCTGTTCGCCGCGTGCCAGGCGCGCTTCAATGGCATCAACAATGGCCGGCAATCCGGCGATGGTATCGATCACGTAATGGGCACCGGCCGCGTTCAGTTTGGCTGCTGCGCGATCACGGAATACAGCGGTTTCGGCAGGCGACAAGGCCGCCAGTTCCGCCAGCGACAAACCGGTTTCATTGCCCGACAAGGACAGCCCGACAGTCCACATGCCCGCCGCGAGGCCTTCGGTGATGCCGGGTACGGTATCGTCGATCTTGATACAGGCGCGCACATCGGTGATGCCCAGTTCGAGCACATTGGCCAGTGCCATCCACGGTCCCGGCCGGCCACCGGCGGCGAGGTCATCGGTGGCGACGGCATGGTCGACGCGTATGCCTTGCGACACCGCATGTGGCAGCAATTTGTCCATCACCACGCGCGGATAACCGGAGCACGAACCGATGCGGATTGTGCGCGCACGCAGCGTGGCCAGTACCTCGATCGCTCCTGGAATCGGATCGGAATACGCCGCGACCCGTTCGATCTGCAGCGGCAGGAAAGTGGCGTATAGCGTATCGACATCGGCGTCCGACATGGCGCGGCCGTGCTGCTGTTGCCAGCGTCGCGCGACACCGTCCTGCCGGCCCAGCGCCTGGATGTGATCCCACTTGGCCAGTCCCATCGGCAGGCGCGCTTCGGCCATCGACACCGTGATGCCGAAGCCGGCAAAAGCGTCGATCAGCACCTGGGTCGGTGCGAACGAACCGAAGTCGACCAGCGTGCCGGCCCAGTCGAAGACGACTGCTTGTACCTGGCCCCGATAAGGTTGTGGCGCGGCCGGCTGCGGCGTGATTTCCATCTGGCGCAGCGCGTCGGCAATGACCTCGACGGCGATCAGCAGATCGGCACTGCCGATGGCACCGATGCAGCCGACGCGGAAGGTCTCAGCGTGGGTCAGCTTGCCCGGATACAGCACCACGCCGCGTGCCTTGGCCAGTGCGTAGAAGGTGCTGAAGTTCCAGTTCGGATGGGCAGGCGCATGGACCGTGACGATGATGGGCGCCTGGATGTCCGGTGTCAGGAACACCCGCAGGCCGAGCGCTTCCAGACCGCTGACCAGTGTGCGACAGTTGTCTTCGTAGCGCGCAAGCCGGGCCGGCTGGCCGCCTTCGCGCTCGAACTGATCGAGCGCGACTGCCAACGCAGCCATCACGTGCGTCGGTGGCGTGTAGCGCCACTGGCCGGTCTGTTCCATGTAGCGCCATTGCGCATACAGGTCCAGCGACAGCGAATGGGCGCGGCCGGCGCATTGCTCCAATACGGTGGTACGGATGATCGCAAAACCCATGCCGGGCACGCCTTCGAGGCACTTGTTGCCGGAGGCAATGACGGCATCGTAGGTCAGCATTTGCACCGGCATCGGCAGCGCGCCGAAAGCGCTCATCGCATCGATGATCAGCGACTTGCCGGCGGCGGCCACGATGTCCGAGATGGCGACCATCGGATTGAGGATGCCGGTGCTGGTTTCGCAATACACGACGGCGACATGAGTGATCGCCGGATCACGCGCGAGGGCGCTTTCCAGCATCACCGGATCGACCGGCGCGGACTCGCCGAAGTCCAGCACACTGACTTGCCGGCCCATCACTTCAGTCAGCTGGGCGATGCGCTTGCCGTACGCGCCATTGATCAGGCACAGCAGTTTGCCGTCACGCGGCAGCAGGGTGCCGATCGCTGCTTCGACGGCGAAGGTGCCGGAGCCTTGCAGCGGCACGCAGCTAAAGTCAGCGGCACCGTCGACGATGGCCAGCAGGCGGCGTCGCACATCGGCGGTGAGGATGTTAAAGCTGCTGTCCCACGAGCCCCAGTCATGCAGCATCGCGGTCTTGGTGGCCAGGCTGGTGGTCAGCGGGCCGGGAGTAAGTAGCAGGGGATCGCGCATCGGGTTCCTTGGTCTGTCAACAAAATTCAGGGGGCGCGCCAGGCTTGCGCGCGCCGGTTCAGCCACCAGCCGGCGGCGTTCATCAGCAAGGTGACGGCCAGCGACGAGGCAACAATCAAGGTCGCCATCGCCGCCGCAGCTGCGGTATCGCCGGCGTCGTCCATGTTCAGGATGGCAACGGCAGCCAGCTCGGTATCGGGCGTGTACAGAAAAATCACGCAGCTCACGGTGGTCATGGATGACACGAACAGATAGCGCGCCACATCCAGCAAGGCCGGCAAATTGATCGGCAAGGTCACGCGCCGGAAGGTGTGCCACCACGGTCGCTGCAGGCTGCGCGCGACCGCTTCGATTTCGGTATCGAGCTGGCGCAGCGAGGTGGTCAGCGTCAGATGCGCGGTCGTATAAAAATGCGCGATGGTGGCAATTACCAGCAAACTCATCGTGCCGTACAAACCATTGAGCGGATTGCCGGGTGCATTAAAAAACAGCACATAGCCCAGGCCCAGCACCAGTCCCGGGACCGCCATCGGCAACAGCGCGAGGCTGCGGATGGTGGCACCGAGCGCGCGCGGCACGGGCGATTTTTCAAGCAGGTAGGCGGTCAGGAAAATGAAGCTGGTGCCGAATACAGTGACCAGCGCTGCCATGCGCGCACTGTTGCGGAAGGATTGCCAGCCACCGCCATCGAGATGCTGAAAATCGAAATGCGCCAGCGTCAGGCTCATGTTGTACGGCCACATCTTGATGAAGGCCGCGAAGCAGCCGACGCCGAGCAGCGCCAGCAGGAATACCGAGGTGGCAGCGCACAGCAGCCCGAGCAGGCCATCGCGCCACGCATTGCGACCGGCCTGATAAACCACCGAGCGACCACTGAGCTGGCCGCTCTGGCGTTTGGACAGCCAGCGTTCGACCATGAAGCTGAGCACCGCCGGCAGCAGCAACAGCACGCCGATGATCGCGCCCTTGCTGAAATTTTGTTGGCCGATGACCTGCTTGTAGGCTTCGAGTGCCAGCACATTGGTTTGCCCGCCGATGACTTTCGGAATCCCGAAGTCGGTCACCACCAGCGTGAACACCACCATTGCCGCGGCCACCACGCCGTAGCGCGCGTTCGGCAGGGTCACGGTCATGAAGCGGCGCAGCTTGCTTGCGCCCAGTGTTTCGGCGGCTTCGTAGAGCCGCGCATCGGCCACGCTCAGTGCGGCCACGAGGATCAGCAACGCATGCGGAAAGGTGTAGAACACTTCGCCCAGCACGATGCCGATCGGGCCGTAGATCGAGGCCTCGCCGAGCCAGCTTTTCAGCAAGCCCTGATTGCCGAACAGGTAGACCAGCGAGATCGCCGGCATCAGCGACGGTGCCAGCATCGGTGCTAAGGCGATGACGCGCAGCACGCGCCGGCCGGGCAGGCGGGTGCGGGTCAGTGCAAACGCAAAGGCCAATGCCAGCGGCAGCACGATGGCGACCGTGCCGAGCGCAACCATCAGGCTATTAGCGGTAGCGACATGCAGGCGCGGTTCGGATAGCAGGGCGGTCCAGTTGGCCAGTCCGACATAACTGCCGTCGCGCGCCTCGGTGGTCATGCCGAACAGGCTCAGTAATGGCCACGCCAGAAAGGCCAGCATCAGCAGGCCGATGGCGATGGTCAGGCCGAGTGCGACCCGGTCGTCGCGACTGCGCAAAGCGCTCATCGTGCCGGCTGGGCGAACAGGCGCACCTTGTCCGGTAGCAGCGTCAGCGGCACGCGCCGGCCGGCTTCGAGCGAGTCGTAGCCGGCGTCGTTCGGGCCGACATCGGCGAAGATGGACAAGGCCCGGTCGACGCACAGCGACAGCGTGGCGCGCCGGATGCCGCGATGGAATTCGACGGCGTCGACCACGGCCATCATCGAGGTTGCACCGGCATGCCATTGCGTTTCGATGCGAACATCTTCGGGACGGCAGAACAGCATGGCCTGTTCGGATGGCAGCGACATGTCGAGCGGCAAACCGGATAGCGTGGCGCGACCGTCCGCATCGCGCTGCAGCGTCAGCCAGTTGGCGCGACCGACAAAATCGGCCACGAAGCGCGACGCCGGATGGCGATAAATCTGCTCGGCGCTGCCGCGCTGTTCGATGCGGCCCTGGCTCATGACGACGACGGTATCGGCGATTTCCATCGCTTCGTCCTGATCGTGCGTGACCATGATGGTGGTAATACCGAGCTTGCGTTGCAGATTGCGCAGCTCCTGGCGCAGCCGCTCGCGCACCTTGGCGTCCAGCGCCGACAGCGGCTCGTCGAGCAGTAGCAAGCTCGGCGATGTTGCCAATGCGCGCGCCAGTGCGACACGCTGTTGCTGGCCACCGGACAGCTGCGCCGGATAGCGATCTTCGGTGCCGGAGAGGCCGACCAGATCGAGCAATTCATCGACGCGGCGGATTTTTTCGGCGCGGCCGGTGCGCAAGGCATAGCCGATGTTTTGCGCCACGGTCAGGTTCGGGAACAACGCATACGACTGGAACACGATGCCGTAATTGCGTTGCGCCGGCGGCAAGCGGCCGATGTCGCGACCTGCCATCAGCAGGCTGCCGCGATCCTGTTGTTCGAGGCCGGCGATGATGCGCAACAGCGTGGTCTTGCCGCAGCCGGAGGGTCCGAGCAGGCAGACGAATTCGCCTTTGCGGACATCGAGGGCGATGTCTTGCAGCGCCGTGAAAGCGCCGAACTGTTTGCCGACACCGGCGATGCGCAGCCAGTAGTCGTCGGGTGGTGTGGTCATGAGGCGGTTGCTCTTTCGGACTGGGCTATGAGGCGGGGCAGGTAGTGCGCAAAGGGCGGCACCACGAGGTCGGCGATCTTGGCCGCGTCGTCATGCCGGCGCAGCGCGATGGCGCGCGCGGCATGCGGATGACTGATAAAACGCGCAGCGGCGGCAGTGTCCATCACGCCGCCTTGCAGCGCCAGGCTCAGGCGGGACGCGTCGGACAACGCCGCAAAATAGGGGGCTTCGGTGAAACATAAATAGCGCTTGGCATCGACATGCAGCCGGATCGCATCGATCACGTCGGCTGGCATCAGGCCGCGCAGGAAAGGCACGATCTTGACCTGATGCAGGTCGTCCTTGCCGTCGGCAAGGTCCTGATCATTTTGTTCGAACAGCATGTGGCCGAGGTCATGCAGCAGGCAGGCGATGATGAGGGCATCGTCATCGCCTGCCTGTTCGGCCAGCCAGGCACTTTGCAGTGCATGGTCGCGCTGGGTGATGGCCTCGCCGCCGTAGAGACTGGCACCGGCCTGGTCGAACAGGGCCGCGATATGCGTGAGCGTGAGGCGCATCGTCATGCTTGGTTTCCTGACTTACTTGGCCGGCTTTGGCTCTGACTTTCCGTCGTAGCGACGGGTCCATTCGGCCAGAATGCGGTCACGATTGGTGGCGGCCCATTTCAGGTCCTGCTTGATCAGCAGCTGCTCGTAATTGGCCGGGATCAGCGGGTTCGGTTTGGCCACGCCCGGATAGGCGACGATGGCGAAGTTATTGGCAAACTGTTCGTTGCCGGACTTCGAGGCGGACCAGTCGGCCAGCTTGCGGGCGGCCTCGAGGTTCTTGGTGCCTTTCATGATGGCAGTGGCTTCGACATCCCAGCCCAGGCCTTCTTTCGGGAACACCAGGTCGATCGGTGCGCCGGCTTCCTTGAGCTTGGCAGCACGGTATTCAAAGGCGATGCCGATCGGAAATTCACCGGCGGCGGCTTGCTTGCACGGCTTGGATCCGGAGTGGGTGTACTGGGCGATATTGTTGTGCAGCTGATCCATGTAGGCCCAGCCGTCTTTCTCGCCGAAGGTGCTCAGCCAGCCGCTGACATCGAAGTAGCCGGTGCCGCTGGAGGCGGGATTGGGCATCACGATCTTGCCTTTGTATTCGGCCTTAAGCAGGTCTTTCCAGCTCTCCGGTTTGGTCAGGCCCTGCTTGGCGGCTTCGACGGTATTGAAGCAGATCGTCGCACCCCAGACATCCATGCCGACCCAGCTTGGCGGCTTGGTGTCGTCGACAAAACGCTGGTTGAGTTTCTCGACGCCCTTCGGTGCGTAGGCTTGCAGCATGCCTTCTTTTTCGAGTACCAGCAGCGAGGTGGCGGCAACGCCCATGACGACGTCGGCTTGCGGGGCGGCTTTTTCAGCCAGCAATTTGGCGGTGATGATGCCGGTCGAATCGCGCACCCAGCGCAATTTGATATCCGGATATTCGGTTTCGAATTTGGTCTGATAGGCCTTGAGCTGGTCGGCTTCGAGGGCGGTATAGACAGTCAATGTGGATTCGGCAAAGGCGCTGGCACTGAACAGGCAGAGCAGGGCGGGCAAGGTCTTCAATAGCGGGCGGATCTGCATTTCATACTCCAGAAGGTTTAGCGTCATGGAGACACCGGAGCTTCGGAGTGTAGGGAGGCAATATGACCTCATCGTGACGTCTATACGACTTGGTAGCGCGATTAGCTTGTACGCGATCGACTTGCACGTGATCTTGTTGCGCATGCGCTTGTGGTACGGTCTCGGCTAACTCAATGACGCAAGGAATCCTCGTATGGCCATCGGCTGGTTCACCGTACTTCAGGCAGTTCCGTGGGCAGATGTGATCAGCAACGCACCCAAGGTCGCCGAAGGCGCCAAAAAATTATGGAAGTCGGTCGGCAAGAAATCCGCGCCGCCTGTCACCGCAAGCGCGACCACGACTACCGGTCTGACGCCGGCGGCGCTGGTCGATGCCCGCCTGTCTGCAACCGAAATCGCGGTCGTTGCCCTCAACGAACAGATGCTGGCCTCGTCGGTGCTGATCCGCGATCTGGCCGAACAGAACGAACAGCTGATGCGCCGGGTCGATGCGAACTGGCGCAAGGCGCGCTGGCTGTGTCTGGCTTCCGGCATTGTCGGTGCAGTGCTGGCGGTGAGCGTGGTGGTGATGCGGACGGCGGCGATGTGATGGCAGGCACAGTACCCTTGCCAACGTTCGCTGAAAAAATCATCGCTACAGATCGCCTGATCCTGACCCCGCTGACGGTCGCACACGCGGTGCCGATGTTCGAAGGATTGCATGACGCCAGCAGCTATGCGTTTCTGCCGGACGAGCCGTTTGAAGATGTCGCTGCACTGGCGGCCCGTTACGCAAGGCTGGAGCGCCGCTGCTCGCCGGATGGCAGGGAAGTGTGGCTGAACTGGGTGATCGGTATTGCCGGTACGCCCGGCCTGTGCGGTTACGTGCAGTTCACGGTGCAGCCTTACGCGCAACGCGCACTGGTGGCGTACTTCGTGTTTGCCGCGCATCGCCAGCAAGGGATCGCACGCGAAGCCGTGGCTGCCGCACTGTCTGAAGTGATCGCGCATTTCCGGCTGGCGCATGTGGATGCCGAGATCGATACCCGCAACGCTGCCTCGATTGCACTGGTTGAACGGTTGGGATTTACGTATATGCGGCATGTGCCGAACGCGGACCGGTTCAAGGGGGCGGTAAGTGATGAGGTGCACTATGCGTATTTTGCCGGTGCTGAGCCAACCTGCCTCTGACCATTTCAAGACACCACGCCCGAGTAAGTCGCTGATATCGCGCAGCGCCGTATCCACCGAGCACTGTGCGATCCCCGCCAACTTGCTGCCGGTGCGCTTGCCATCAAAGCCATCCAGTCGTCGGGCGCAATGCCCCCCGGTTATTGCATCCTACGAGTTTGGTCATGACGGGGTCGTAGCGAAATCAGCAAGCGCGGTACGGCGAACAGGACGACTAAGCGCCGGGGTTGGCGCACCGGATCCGCGCGACGATGCCGGCTTGGCGATGGGGAGCGATAACCGGTTTGGCAACTGCACCGCGTGGGCAGGATGATCCTGTGCCCATCCTACGATACTGTCGAGGAACGATCGTCCCTATGACTGGGCTAAGTTTGTCCGGCAATACTGGTGCCAACACCAATAGATTCCGAACGGAGAAAACGCCATGTCCACGCTGACCAGCACTTCCAACTCATCCACCGCACACTGGCTCAGTAAGGTCCCGCAAGTGACGCTCGCTTTCTGGGTCATCAAAATACTGTCCACCACAGTCGGCGAAACCGGTGCCGATTATCTGGCAGTTGACGCGGGTCTCGGCCATGGTGTCACGCGCGTGATGATGGCCGTACTACTGGCAATTGCACTGTTCTTACAATTACGGACACGACGTCATACTCCCTGGACTTACTGGCTCACCGTTGTTCTGGTCAGCATAGTCGGTACCCAGATTACCGATCTGCTCACCGATGGACTGGGCGTCAGCCTCACTGTCAGTACGTCTGCCTTTACCGTGCTGCTTGCGGTGATTTTTGCGACCTGGTTCCGGGTCGAACGCAGCTTGTCCATGCACGACATCGTGAGCCGTCGCAGGGAATTGTTTTACTGGGCAGCCATCCTCTGCACGTTTGCCTTGGGCACGGCCGCCGGTGATTTGGCAACCGAAGCCGTCGGACTTGGTTTCGCCCGCGGCGTCGTGTCGTTCGGCATGCTCATCCTGATCACCTATGCCACATGGCGTCTCGGCGGCAATGCCGTGCTCACCTTCTGGATTGGCTACATCCTGACTCGCCCGTTCGGTGCTGCACTCGGTGACCTGCTGACGCAGGCCAGGACCGATGGCGGGCTAGGCATGGGCACCATGTGGACCAGTGCCTTGTTTCTGAGCGTCATTGTGATGCTGGTCGCCGTCGCGCAGATTGGCACCGGCAGCCGCCGGAGTGCACGAGTTTCCGAATAACGCCACCATCTTTCAAGCAACGCGCTGACCTGCGGACAGGAACCACCATGAATGCATCACTAGCAAAATCCCTGGCCAAAGTGCCGGAAGTCACGCTCGTCTTCTGGGTAATCAAAATTGCCGCCACCACATTGGGCGAAACCGGCGGCGATGCCGTGTCGATGTCAATGAATCTGGGCTATCTCGTTGGGACGATCATTTTCCTGGCAGTATTTTTGCTGGCAGTGTTTGCCCAAATCAGGGCCAGGACCTTCCAGCCCTTGCTGTATTGGACCACCATCATCGCCACTACCACCGTCGGCACGACACTCGCGGATTTTGCTGACCGCTCCCTTGGCATCGGCTACGCGGGTGGCTCGGCCTTGTTAATGGCTTTATTGTTTGGCTCCTTGCTTCTCTGGCACAGGACACTCGGCTCGGTCTCGGTCAGTACGGTCAGTTCACCGAAAGCCGAGCTGTTTTACTGGGTGACCATCATGTTTTCCCAGACGCTGGGAACGGCACTGGGTGATTGGACTGCCGGCACCGCCGGACTGGGGTATACCGGTGCTGCCATCGTATTTGGCGCGTTGCTGGCGCTGGTCGTTGCCCTCTACTACTGGACCACGGTGTCGCGCACTCTGCTATTTTGGGCGGCGTTCATCCTGACGCGTCCTCTCGGTGCCGTAGTAGGGGATTTTCTGGACAAGCCACTCAACGCCGGTGGTCTGGCACTGAGTCGTTATTCGGCATCGGCGGCCTTGTTTGCTTTTATCCTGATCAGCATTCTGCTATTCAAGCAAAACGCGGCCAGAACGGCGCATTGATCGATCGTTATTTGATGGAGTAGGCATGCGCGTGTTACTGGTCGAAGACGACATCATGATTGGGGAAGCCATTCAGGGCGCGCTGAAAGACGCGTCGTACGCGGCCGACTGGGTCACGAATGGTCAAACAGCCCTCACGACGCTGGCTTGCCAGCACTATGACCTGGTGTTACTCGACCTTGGACTTCCCGGCAAGGATGGTCTGGAGGTACTGACCAGCATTCGTGCCAGCGGCAATCCGGTCCCACTTCTCATCATCACCGCCCGCGACGGCCTTGATGATCGCGTGCGGGGTCTGGATGGGGGTGCCGATGACTACTTGCTCAAGCCCTTCGAGATCGCCGAACTGCTGGCACGCATGCGTGCCGTACTTCGGCGCAAGGGGGGCAGCGCAACAACGATGCTCGGCAATGGTGTCGTGTCACTCGATCCGGCAACCCGTGAGGTCGCTGTCAACGACGGTGAACCGGTACAACTATCCAATCGTGAATTTGGCTTGCTGCAAGCCTTGCTGATACGCCCCGGCGCAATCCTCTCCCGCCGTGATCTGGAAGACCGTCTGTACGGCTGGGGGGAAGAGGTTGAGAGCAACGCCGTCGAATTCCTGATCCATGCGTTGCGACGCAAGCTAGGCAGCGACGTCATTAAAAATGTCAGGGGAGTCGGATGGATGGTTTCAAAAAACGTCTGAACGAATCGGTTCAGTTCAAGCTGTCCTTTTCGCTATCGCTGGCTATTTTGGTCATTGCGATACTGGCGGGATCATTTTCCTTCGTGTCGGCATTTGACGAAGCGCATGAGTTGCAAGACGACATGCTGCGGCAGGTTGCGGCACTCTTCGACCGGCAACACCTCCCGCTGGCCCATCTCGGGGACGATGGCCGCGCCAAAGACAGCGATGAGGAGTCCCGTGTCATCGTTCAATATCTTGACGATGGCAGCAAGGCTGCCGCCACAGGAGACATTGGCGCACCGCTACCTTTGCCGGCAACTCTCTCCGACGGCTTGCATACGCTGGACGTCAGCGGCGAGACGTTTCGTGTGCTGGTCAAAACGACGTCCAATCACGAACGGATCGCCGTCGCGCAGGAAACGGGTATCCGCGATGAGATTGCACGCGCCAGTGCCGTGCATACCCTGATGCCGCTGTTGATTCTGGTGCCCATCCTGCTGCTGATCGTGGCTGACCTGGTGCGTAAGCTGTTTTTACCGATCGCTGCGTTGTCTGCAGAAATTGACCGGCGATCCGAACAGGAATTACATCCCATCGAAGAAATCCATCTTCCCGCCGAAGTACGCCCGTTCGTGGTGGCGATCAACCGCCTGCTCGTACGCGTTGAGCAATCGATGGAAACGCAGCGCCGGTTTGTCGCGGATGCCGCCCATGAGCTACGCTCTCCAATGACCGCGTTGTCGCTGCAATCAGAGCGACTGGCCCGGGCGGAAATGTCCGAGCAGGCACATGAGCGCTTAGTCACCCTGCGTCTAGGCATAGAGCGCGGTCGCAACCTGCTGGATCAACTCCTCAGCTTGGCCAGGGCACAGACTGTTTCCACTGCACCCGAAGCGCCGGTATCGGTGCAGCACGTCTACCGCCGTGTGCTGGAAGACATCCTGCCATTGGCAGAAGCCAGGCATATCGATATCTGTGTCGACGGCGAGCAAGACGCCACAGTCTGGGTCAGCGAGCCAGATCTGATTGCCGTGATCAGGAATTTAGTCGATAACGCCATTCGCTACACGCCAGAGGGCGGAACAGTCGATCTTTCTGTCACCACTGAAGACGGCCAGGCTATCTTGCGCATCCAGGATTCGGGGCCAGGCATTCAAGCCGCCGAGCGACAACGGGTATTTGACCCGTTCTATCGCACACTCGGGAGTGATCAAGCTGGATCAGGTCTGGGTCTTGCCATCGTCAAGGCAATCACTGACCGGATTGGCGCGAAGATTCAGTTAGCGTTTGCAGATGAGGTGAGGCATTCAGGCTTGCGTGTCTGCGTATGCGTTTCGCTGGTTAATCCGTCTCATCGCGATCCTGTGAGAATGAACACTGAAGTCGTGGTTGTTTAGTTTTTAGTGCCGGAGACGGCAAATCGGACGGAAATCTCTTTCCGCGATCCGTCGGCCTCAGTTGTCAAGACTGCTTTTTTTCTGCTCATATTCGTCACGTTGAATTTCGCCGGCGGCGTAGCGATCCTGAAGGATGTCCAGCGCAGTTTTCTGCGGCTTCTTGTCGGCTCTGCCACCGAAACCGAGCATTCGTGCTACCAGCACGACGATCAAGACAATAATCAACATACAGAAAATCGCCATCCCGATCATGCCGATACCCATTCCTGCTCCCATACCGGCCCAGCTTTGTCCATTCATCATGTTTGCCCGCCTTACTGTTCTTTTTTGAAATTTGTTGCGAAGAGAGCGCTGATTAAATCAGCGCCTTCTTAAGGAAATTTTTAAAAAAACGACATAGATCTCCATCGGAATGCGGAAATTATCCGTTTTTTTCTTTCACTGATATTGCGCCCCTACGAGGCACCAGGTCGTTTAATACAGCGTGTTTGAAGAAGACATATATCGTGTGGCGTTAATTCCGTGTTACGGACTTGCGGTGCAGTACAACGGTTATGCTCAGCGGAATGCAACTGCTCCATTGCACTCTATACCCCTGCTAAAGGTATCAGACCCAAATGGCACAGCCCACGCCCGGGCGCGGTTGATTGATGTTGCTGACAGATCAGCTATTTGATGATCTGGCGCATAGCTACGGCCCTGAGAAGCAGGAAGGGCAGAGCAGGGCGACGGCAAGTTTATTGCGCGACTTATTACTTCGGTAAGCTAGTTTCAATCGCCACGACGGTCAAAGCACCGTTCATTTTTTCTGCGCTAAAACGAATTTTATCGGTGGGTTTGACTTTATCCAACATGGCCGGATCCTTGACCCGAAACACCATCGTCATGCCCGGCATGCCAAGATTTAACAACGGCCCATGCTTGATAGTAATTCTTCCGGTATTTTTATCGATTTTTTGAACTTCTCCCTGAGTCATAGGGTTGGTGTCCGGCGTCGGTTTGGCGGCAACAGCGGCAGTAGCGGAGGTTGTGCTGGCGCCGGTGGACGTTTGTGCTAACGCAAAAGGGACTGTCAGTGACATCAGCAGCGCGGCGGCGAGCAGGGAAATTGGTTTCATGGTGCGTTCCTTTTCGGTGCTTTGCATTGTAGTAGTTTTGTATTGGTGCCCATGAAGAACGGATGCAGGGCGTAATACACCCTGAAAGACGATCCGGTTTTATTTGTCGGCACTCTTGACCTGGCCCTTCATTCCCACCTCAGCTACGCGTTAAGCCGGTCTCGCTATTAGCCACCAGTGTAGAGGTCAGAAGTTTGGCCGTTCTGTACCGACTGAATTGCTTCGGCGTGAACAGCAGAACGGGTCCGCGGCGTTGCGTTCGATGCCGCCCTCACAGGGTAAGTCGTATTGCTGATGGCGAGCGTGCCTTGCTGGCGGGCCATGAGAACCTGGTTTTTTATTTCTGCGCGGGTCACGGTCGATGGGGTGTTCCTGACTTCTTTCAGCCATTGCGAACCGGTTTCATCGAAGCCCGTATTGGCAGCCATAGCGCCGACCGAAGCGGCGGTCATCAGGGTACCCAGGGCGATTGTCATTACGAATTTTTTGGTGTTCATCAGGTTTCTCCAGAAATTAAATTGATCGGTGCTTGCCTGGCAAACTTCTCCGTCTGCCTGACCATGGAGCAAAGTTTAGTCTCCGGGCCCGCACACCAAAGTGACGGCGGCATTACAAAACCGTAATGCGAAGCACCGGTCTCCCAACGCATAAAAAAACACTCTGACATCGGACGATGTCAGGTAAGCGGGTGCCCAACGGCAGGATTACGCCGTTTCGTGATGTCGTATAAACCAGAGGGTCGGCTGAGATTGAATGCAGGTCGATGCAGTTCTAAAATTGCAGGTCGCTACATGTAGGGCTGAGACGCAAACCTTGGCGTGCTGCCAAGGATGAGACTATTGCGTAGCTGCTTTGGTATCACCGGGCTCGGGTGCATTCGACGCTGGCCTCTATCAGCCCGGTGCATTTCGAGTAAAACTGGCTTGCCAATCCCCGACGGGTGGCACCCTCGCGTGACGCGATAGACTAATTTTTGATCACCATGCCCACACCTGTTCGATCCCGTATCAAAGCTTGCGAAACCTGCAAAGCCGTAAGTTCAACTCTTTACCGGGTGGTGCAAGACGACACCGCTGTTTGGACCCTGATTTGCCAAGCATGCCGGACCCAAGTGGAGCGACACCCCAGCTACCGCTATGGCGGCACGTGGAAGGCCAACAAGCGGCACTGATCGTCACCCCACGTCAAAGCAAGTCACGACATCTCCCTGATTGATGAAGCCTCAGCTGCCTGAGTTAAACTCTTGCTTATTACCAAAACTGCGAGCGCTTGAATCCCCGCTCCTTGCCTTTGTCCTTTCCCCCTTTCCTTTGGCTGACCAAGACCCCACCCCCTCCGCCCCCTGCGCTGTTCAACATGAGTTACGCCATGTGCGTGCACTCTTACAACTTGAACAAAAGGAAGACCAAGCACAGTTCAAACTGAACAATGCCAGTGCAACCATCAAGGAACGCCGTCGGCGTGGCTTGACCTGGTACCCCGTCACCATCACCCGGGAAGACATCGGTTTTGGTGGCAAAGTGGTCCTGGAGCTAGAGCGCCCTGCGCATCGGCAAGACCTGCACTTGTTTCAGGTAGGCAAAAATGCTTCGTTGTTCAGTGACGCGCCAGGCAACTCAGGGCATGACCGACCAGTACTGAGCGGCGTCGTGACGGGCGTGCGGCGCAACAAGCTGCTGCTGGCCACCACCAAAGAAGTGCTGCCCGACTGGGCATTGGACGGCAGCACACTGGGCATTGACCTCACCTTTGACGAGGTGAGCTACCGCGAGATGAACCAGGCCCTGAGCGCGGTCATGCTTGCCCACGGCAACCGCCTAGCCGTACTGCGCGACGTGCTGCTGGGTGCCAGGCCGGCCAGCTTTCGCGAGCACAAAGCCGACGACCTTTTTTACCCCAGTGCGCTCAATGACTCGCAGCTGGCGGCTGTGCGCCATGTGGTTTCGGCCCAAGACGTGGCCATCATCCATGGCCCGCCCGGCACGGGGAAAACCACCACGCTGGTACAAGCCATTCTGGAAACCATCCGGCGCGAGCGGCGCGTGCTGGTGAGCGCCTCTTCCAACACTGCCGTGGACCTGCTGACCGAAAAGTTGGCCGAGCGCGGTGTCAACGTGATCCGCATTGGCAACCCCAGCCGCGTGTCGGACTTGCTGCTCCAGCACACCCTCGATGCACGCGTGATGGCCCATGCCAGCTACAGCAAGATGCATGCGATGCGCCAAACAGCTGAGCAGCACCGCCAAACTGCCAACGAACACGTACGCCACTTTGGTGTCGAGGAGCGTCAGCATCGCCAATGGCTGAGGGAAGAAGCGCGCACGCTGCGCCAAGCCGCCGACGATTTGGAGCGCTTTATCACCGAGGACGTGCTCGAATCGGTGCAAGTGATTACCTGCACGCTGGTCGGTGCCAGCAACCGCCACTTTCGCCACCTGATCTTTGAAACCGTCTTCATTGACGAAGCCGCCCAGGCCCTGGAGCCGGGTTGCTGGATTCCCATTGCCAGGGGCCAGCGCATTGTTTTGGCAGGCGATCACCACCAGCTACCGCCCACGGTGAAAAGCGAAAAAGCCGCCCGCGAAGGCTTGCGCGAAACCTTGTTTGAAAAGTGTATCCAGCGACAGCCGCAGACGGCCCGCATGCTCACCGTGCAATACCGCATGCACGAGCAGATCATGGGCTTCAGCTCGGAGAAGTTCTACGGAAGCCAACTGGTGCCGCACCCGACCGTACGCCATGCAGGTTTAGCCGCTTACGACCCGCGTTTTGCACCCGACCTGCCGATGGAATTCATCGACACGGCCGGTTATGGCTTTCTGGAGGTCACTATTCCCGAAAGCCGTTCAACGGCCAACCCCAAAGAAGCCGACTTGCTGCTGCAGCGCCTTGCGCAACTGCTTGAACCCTACGCCGCAACTGAACCCCAACAGACCCCGCTCACCATCGGCGTGATTGCACCGTACCGCGCCCAAATCAACTACTTGAAGGACGCTATCGAAGACAACGCCGCGCTCAATGATTTGCTGCTGCAACGCAGGCTCAGCGTGGGCACCGTCGATTCGTTTCAGGGCCAGGAGCGCGACATCATTGCCATTTCATTGACACGCAGCAATACCCAGGGCGAGATCGGCTTCCTCTCCGACATCCGCCGCATGAACGTGGGCATGACCCGCGCACGGCGCAAGCTGTTGCTGGTCGGCGACTCTTCCACGCTCTGTCGCCATCCGTTTTTTATGGACTTGTTGACCTATGTCAAGCGCATAGGAGGCTATTTCAAAGTCGCTGGATGATGTCGTGCTGGCGATAGCCCCCGGCGTCAGCGTAATTGTTGTCTCTAAAATTTTCTGATGTATCCCATAGAGGCCACAATAAAGTCGTCGTAGGTTGGCGCAACTGGCTCAAAGTATAGTGGTCAAGTAAATTCAGACACAGCGATAGGTTTTTTTGCTGTCATTTTCCGCTCGAAGACGGAGGGCGACAGGTTTCCCGATACGGAATGCAATCTGGTCATGCAAGATGCCTTGATCAGACAGTTGCTAAGCTGCGATCCAGGGGTGTTGTCGTTCACACAACCACTCCTTGATTAACCATGGCTGTGGAGGGAAGCACGCTTGGTCGATCCGATCGGGAATCGCATCTAGCTGTAATGGGCGGGCAACAATTGCATGAATCCGCTACGGCAAATACAGCAAGTTAGCTGATGAACTTCTTGGAGTCTCTGCACGCTAGTAGCAAAGATGGCTTTCAGCCAGAAGTAGACATCGCCTCAATAAAATACGGCAATCGTGGAGCGAGATGGAATAGTTGAAAAAATATCGTGAAGAAATAGACCGAATCGACGATGCGCTTTTTAGCGCCCTTGCGATGCGATTTCAAATAACGGATAAGGTTGGGGCGCTAAAAAAAGCGGAAAAACTACCTCCGGTTGACCCACAGCGAGAGGCCGAGCAAGAAAAAAGACTGCTAGAGATCGCGAAGAGAGCAGGACTGCGGGAGGACATAGCGCGCTCATTCCTCCGTTTCATCATTGACACCGTTGTGGAAGACCACAAGAAGGCTAAATAACAACGTCTTTCTCCGTAACTTGACGGTTGGCACGGATGCAATAAAAATTCCTCTTTTGCAAACATCGAGTTTGGGGATTGAGGTGCAGTGGCACGATTGCTTCGCCGAACACAGTTCTGTTAAGGCTAGATCCAAATGCCTAGGTTGGGGGTGCTGCGTAAAACTTGGACTGGTTTATACAGCGATGCCAAGGCTTTCTCGATATCCTCGATCGCAAGTTGTAGCAATTAAATTTCGTATAATTATCGTTATGTAAAATACGATATCCCAGATATTCACATCAGTACGCGCAGCAACTAACAGACGATTACTCCGGATCCGCCTAGACTCGAACTCCCGTCACTCCTGCAGGAGCAATCAATGTCTGTTCAAATCCACCCCGCCGTAGATCACGGCATCAAGCCTGCACTCGCGGGGTTTTCCGGTGGCAAGCTGGTGTGCGCTTGCGTCGATCATCCGGTCGAGGTCACCATCACCTCGCAAACCGCCCATAACCACGTCTGCGGATGCTCCAAATGCTGGAAGCCGGACGGTTCGCTGTTCGCACAGATCGCCGTTGTGTCGCGTGACGCGGTCTCCGTGACTGCCAATGCCGACAAGCTGGAGATCATTGACTCTTCGATGACCATCCAGCGCCATGCCTGTAAAGGTTGCGGCGTGCACATGATCGGTCGCATCGAAAATACCGCCCATGCGTTTTTCGGTCTGGATTTTGTGCATACGGAACGCTCACCCGAAACCGGTTGGGCCGCCCCAGGCTTCGCCGCCTTTGTCTCGTCGATTATCGAGTCCGGTGCCGCTCCCGATCAGATGGAAACCGTTCGTGGTCGTCTCGTAGAACTTGATTTGCCGCCGTATGACTGCCTGTCACCCGCACTGATGGATGTCATTGCGACCCACGCCGCCAAGTCCAGATA
Source organism: Actimicrobium sp. CCC2.4 (assembly GCF_034347385.1). NCBI lineage: Bacteria > Pseudomonadati > Pseudomonadota > Betaproteobacteria > Burkholderiales > Oxalobacteraceae > Actimicrobium > Actimicrobium sp. CCC2.4. The sequence goes on from NZ_CP133777.1 coordinate 2,543,783, forward strand.
AGCTCAATTCAGGCACTTGGGCGCTGCGCTATCCGGTCACGGTAGGCTTGCAAATGCACCAGTCCCTGCTCGCCCGGATTGAATTTCATCAAGCCGCGGGCGAATTCAAGTGCACAGAATGCCGTGATATCGGCGATCGTAAAGCGGGCACCGGCAACATAGTCGGTATCCGCCAGATGCTGGTCCAGCCAACGCGCGACGACCAGCATTTTTTCGCCCTGCGAATGACCGAAGTCCTGAAACTGCGGTTGCTCCAGCGCCATTAATCCGGGATGGGTATGACGGATGCAATTGGCGATGGTACCGAACAGTGACAACTCCATGCGCCTGTCGGCCATCTCGATGAATGCGCGCTCTTCAAACGTGCTTCCCATCAGGTTGGGCTCCGGATGCAAACCTTCGAGGTAGGTGCAAATCGCCCTGCTTTCACTCAATACCCGACCATCATCAAGTTCCAGTGCCGGCACACCGGCAAGCGGATTCCTCTCGAGATAGGCCGCGCCCTTGTGTTCGTTGGCGGACAAATTGACCGTGACTTCCTCGATACCGGCGATGCCTTTTTCGGCAATGAACATCGTTACGCGGCGCGGGTTCGGGGCTCTCGGGGATAGATACAATTTCATCGGGTGTCTCCTTGTGATGGAAATCATGGACGGGTGTGCCCTGCCCTGTCGCAGCTTAAGTCGATAGCCGCTGTACGACTGAGCTGGTTGGCAATTGCTTATGACAACATATTTTTGCTTCCGCGCAGTGTTAAATTTTGGATTGCATTTGGATGCGTAGTTTTGGATGAAGAACTGGATAAAAAGAGCGGTACTACAAAGTTATTTAAATGCCATTGATGATAACTTTCGGTTGCAACGGTCATTCCTGATTCACGTTTTGTGTCTGTTGCGACCGACATCACTCGTCCTTCCATCTTTTATCCATGAGGCTTCCTATGATCAACCATATCCTGACCGGCACCCTACTGCTCGCTGGTATCGCTTTCGCTCCGTTAGCCAATGCAATTGCCACGTCAAGCAGCGAACCGCTGGTCCTGACCCACGGCACGACCGCCTTTGGCAAAACCTTTGCTGCCAACACCAAGGGCAACACATTTACCAACGACTACACCTTCAGTACCAGCGCCGCATCAAGTCTGACCGGTGCTGTTATCTCGATCAAGGGCTTGAGCACGGACCTTAACATTACCGGATTCAATTTGATCCCCACCGTCGGTGCCACCATCACCGGCCTGGCTTTTTCGAGCGGCTATGTCGATGCATGGCTGATCACCGCACCAAACCTACTGCCTGGAAATTACACGTTGGAAGTCACCGGTAAAGTCCTGGGCGACGGCGGCAGTTATGGCGGCAATGTCAACGTCAGTGCCGTTCCGGAACCGGAAACCTGGGGCATGATGATTGGTGGTCTGGGCTTGATCGGTATGGCAATCGGTCGTCGCACCAAGCGCACGCCGACGTTCACGGCCTGATTGAAAACCATAAAAAAATCCGCCATCCGGTATGCCCGGGTGGTGGATTTTTTTTAGGCAAGCGGTAGCGCCGGACTTAGCAAGCGCTGGCGCGTACCGGTACCGGCAAATTGAATAGCGGCCGCAGATACAGCCCCGCCCAATTGCCGATCAAGGCAAACACAATCCACATCCAGCCGTGCAAACTGCCCGAGGCAATTCCACTAAAAAATGCGCCGATGTTGCAGCCATAGGCCAATCGCGCGCCATATCCCAGCAGCAGACCGCCAATCGCCGATGCCAGCAAATGCTTTCCCGAGATCGACCATTCAGGTTTAAATTTACAGGCCAGACCAGCCGCCAGCAGCGCGCCCAGCATGATGCCAACATCCATTACCGACGTCGTATCCGCAAGAACCGGCGCTGCCAGTGCCTGTTGCATCGCCGGCGACGAATAGCCCGACCAGGTCTCGACCGGCACCTGCATTGCCTGCAATGCCATCCCGCCCCACAGACCGAATGCCGACGTGATGCCCCATGGCCGACCAGCCAGATACAAGGTCACGAAGTTGAGCACGGCAAGGCCGATGGCACCGGCCAGTAATGGCCATGGACCACGCAGCCACGAGGCACCACGGATTGTCAAAACCGGTGCGACCGCGCCATGACGTGCGCGCTCGATGCGCGCCACGACCCGATACGCAATGACAAAGACGGCGATGTTCATCGCCAGCGCAAGCGGCCAGCCGAATGACTGGACTAGCGACACCGGTGCATGAGCCGGCAGTGTTTGCCACCAGCCCAGGTGCGTGATGCCGATGACCGAGCCCACAATAAAAAACAGCAAGGTCACGAACATCCGTGTATTACCGCCACCCGCCGCGAACAGCGTTCCCGACGCGCAGCCGCCGCCCATCTGCATGCCGACGCCAAACAGAAAGGCACCCACGGCCACCGACACGCTCAATGGCGAAACAAAGCCGGTGACTGCCTGACCAAACAGCGAGCCATTGGCCAGCGCCGGAAAAATCAGCAGGCAGGCCACGCCCAGCATCACCATCTGCGCCCGGAAACCGGCACTGCGGCCATCGGCCAGCAACACGCGAAAGGCCGATGTGAAACCGAACATCGCGTGATACAGCACGATACCCAGCGCGCTACCGGTGGCAAACAGCAATGCCATTCTGGTCGAGACGGTCTGACTGATGACCGCCGCGAGCAGCAGCATCGCTGCCAGCGCGGCGATAACGACACGGTTTTGTGCCGGGGGTTTTGCCTCTTTCTGCGGGCTCACCAATGTGCTCGTGGTCATGCTGGTATCCCCTGATGCCTGAAGTGCCGCAACATCACGTCGCAATCAACTGATTGCGGATCGGCAAATTCCGGATTCGCTTGCCGGTCGCCGCAAAGATCGCATTGCACAGTGCCGGCGCGACCGGTGGCAGCGGCGGTTCGCCGACACCACCGGGGGCCAGCGTATAGTCGGGCGCGACCATGTGCACGCGGATTTCACGTGGCACTTCGTTTTGCCGCAACAGCTCGAAGTTATGGAAGTTCGATTGTTCGACCCGTCCGGCCTTGAACGAGATTTCGCCCTTCATCGCCAGCGTCATGCCCATGACCACGGCTCCCTCGACTTGCGAGCGGATACGTTCCGGATTGACTTGCGGGCCGCAATCGATCGCCATGTCGACGCCGACGACTTGCATCACGCCCTTGTCGTCGACCGCCACTTCGATCACGGCAGCCGTGTAACTCATGAACGAATAGGCCATCGCAATGCCCAGTCCGTGCCCTTTGGGCAGCTTGCGGCCCCAGCGTGCCTTGCCCGCCGCCAGTTCGACCACACCACGCATGCGGCCGGTATCGATCGGATAAATTTCAGGTGATTCGCCGTAGTTGCTGGTGTCGCCCATCGCGGTCGGATTCAGTTTGCGCGCCGGGCCGATCAGTTCGAGCAGATAGTCTTTCGGATCGCGCTTGGCTGCAGCGGCCAGCTCGGCGATGAATGACTGCACGCCAAACGCATGCGGAATGTTGTAGACCGAACGGAACCAGCCGATACGCGCATGGGCCGCGACTTCCGGCGTCTCGATGCGGATGTTCGGAATCGCGTACGGAATATTGATCGCCGTATGGCTCATCTCGTTGACGCCGAGTGCCATCGCACCGGGTACAAAGGTCGAGCGGATGGTCGGTGCTGCCGAACGATGCAGCCAGACCGTCGGCTTGCCGGTAGCGTCGAGCGCCGCCTCGAAATGTTCGACCGATACCGCATGCAGGTAGTCATGATGAATATCGTCTTCGCGGGTCCATTGCAGCTTGACCGGCTTACCGTCCATGGCTTTCGACAGCAGCGCTGCCTCGGCCGCAAAGTCAGGCTTGGATTTGCGACCGAAGCCGCCACCGAGCAGCGTAATGTTGACCGTCACCATTTCTGGCTTGATGCCCAGGTGTTTGGCGACGATATCGACGGTGGCTTGAGGTGCCTGCACCGGTGCCCATATGTCGCATTTGCCATCGACAATGCGCGCGGTGGCCACCGGTGGCTCCATCGTTGCGTGGGCCAGATGTGGCAAATAGTATTCGGCGCTGATGGTTTTTTTGGAGGCGGCCAGCACGTCCATGGTCTTGCCTTCATCGCGCACGGCTTTGGCTGGTGTGCGCGCGGCGACTTCCATGGTCTTGCGAAATTCCACCGAATCGTAGCTTGCATTCGGACCATCTTCCCAGACGATGGTCAGCGCTTGCCGGCCCTGCATGGCGGCCCAGGTATTAGTCGCAATGACGGCCACGCCGCCCAATGGATTGAAGAGTACCGGTCCTGGCGTGCCCTTGATTTCGACCACGCGCAGCACGCCTGGCAACGCCAATGCTTTGGCGGCATCGAAACTGACGACTTTGCCGCCCAGCACCGGCGGACGCGCGACCACGGCGTAGACCATGCCGTCGAGCCGCACATCGATGCCGAACCTGGCGCGGCCATGAACAATATCAGCCGCATCGATGAGCTTGGTCGTGCTCTTGCCGATGTAGCGAAATTGCGCCGGGGCTTTCAGTTTCAGCGTCCCGGTAGCGGGAATCGGCAATGCGGCAGCCGCCGCAGCAACCTTGCCGAAACCGATTTTGCGGCCGGTCGGGATGTGGATCAGTTCGTGATTACGGGCCTGCACTTCGCTGACCGGCACCTTCCATTCGGCAGCGGCGGCGGCTTCGAGCATCATCCGCGCGGCGGCGCCGACGCGGCGCAACGGCGCCAGCGAATGGCGCAGGCTGCGTGAGCCATCGGTATTCTGGTTGCCGTAGAGCGCCTCGTTGGCCTGCGCCTGCACGACCCGGACCTGCTTGAGATCGGCCTCGAGTTCTTCGGCCACCACCAGCGGAAAACTGGTGCGTACGCCCTGCCCCATCTCGGACCGGTGACAAATCACCGACACCACGCCATCGGCAGCGATCGAAACAAACACCAGCGGATTGTCGACCAGCCCGCCCGGCATGCCATCACCACCAAATTTTTTGGCCGCAGGTGGCTGTGTCATGGTCTGCGCAAACAGATTGCCGGACTGCGTCACGGCGATCAGGAAGCCGGTGACACCGGCGCTCTTGAGCAGGCGACGGCGTGCCGGATCGCCCAGCGGGCCGAGTGCATTGTCGTTATTTGTCATGCTTTTACTCCTTGTGCGGCCACCGTCTTGATGGCGGCGCGAATACGGGTGTAGGTGCCGCAGCGGCACAGGTTGCCGCTCATGGCGTCATCGATGTCGCTGTCGGCCGGCTTCGGCGTGCGCTTGAGCAAAGCAATGGCCGACATGATTTGTCCGCCCTGGCAATACCCGCATTGCGGCACGCCGGCGTCGATCCAGGCCGCCTGCAACGCCGCGCCCAGCTTGTCGTTCTCGACTTGTTCGATGGTGGTGATCTGCTTGCCGACAGCAGCAGAAATGGGCGTGATACAGGAACGGATGGCGACGCCATCAAGGTGAATGGTGCAGGAGCCGCACAGGCCCATGCCGCAACCGAACTTGGTACCGGTCAGGCCCAACTCGTCGCGCAGGGTCCAGAGGATGGGGGTGTCTTGCGGTACGGTGACGGTATGAGCACGTCCGTTAATGGTGAGCGAAGTCATGATGGGTGTCCCGGAAAAAATGGAAAAGCACATCGGCATCGTGCAGCGTGCAATCGATACCGGTCGTCAGACGGAACAGTAGTTCGAAAAATATACACTTCAGTATTTACTCTATACCAGTGAGTATTACCCCGCTCGATACCGATCTGTGTTACCGAACAGTGTAGTTGCACGCATTACCAGAAAAATGGGCAAGGTGGCTCAAGCTGCAGCAAGATGCACCCGGTTCCGCCCTGCATCCTTGGCGAGATACAGCGCATCGTCTGCTGCGCGCAGCAGCCCGGCCATACTGCCGTGATTGCCGGCCTCGCAAATCGCCACACCGATACTGATCGTCACCAAGCCTGACGAGGCGCGCGCATGCGGCATCGCAAGCTGTTCGATGGAAAGGCGGACGAGATCTGCCAGTTGCCATGCGGTGCTGCCATCGGTGTTGGGCAGCACGATAGAAAATTCCTCGCCGCCATAGCGCGCCGCCAGATCAGTGCTGCGCCGCGTGCCCGCCTGCAGCGCCGCAGCGATGCGGCGCAGGCAGGCGTCACCGGCCTGATGACCGTAGCAATCATTGAATTTTTTAAAGTGATCGACGTCGATCATCAGCACTGCCAGCGGCATGCCGGTGCGGCTGGCGCGGCCCCATTCACTGGCCAGGATCTCGTCGAAATGACGCCGGTTGGCCAGTCCCGTGAGGCCATCGGTGGCTGACAGCGTGGCCAGTTTGTCGTTGGCATCTTCAAGCTGGGCGGTGCGCTCGGCCACGCGCAATTCCAGGCTGTCGACCATGCGGGCATGGGCAATCGAAATCATCGCCTGCCCGCCCAGCGTGCGCAGGAACTCGGCGCGCTCGGCGGTAAAGGATGATTCGGTCAGGTTGTTTTCGAGGTAGAGCACGCACGCCACCCGTCCGCCCTGCCGGATCGGCAGGCACAGCACCGAGCGTGGTTGCTGGCGCTGCACATACGGATCGCTTGAAAAGCGCGGCGACAGCGTCAGGTTGTCGTCGATCAGCGCCTCGCCGGTACGCACCACATAACGCAGCAGCGTCAGCGGAAATTGCGGATCCGCGCTGCCATCGAGCGCCACGCTACGTGACTGCAAGACGGTCAGCTGACTGCCATCCATCTCGGCTTCGACGCGCCACGCGCCGGCATCGAACAGCAGCAGACGCGCGACCTGCGCGCCGGAATTTTCGCGCACGATGGCAATCAGGTGCTGCAGCACGTTGCGCAAGCCGACTTCGTCAGCCAGCGCTTGCGAGGCCTTGATGATCGATGCCAGGTCGAGCGCGGCATTGCCCATCATGCCGGTCGTGGCGGTCACCGGGTTCGATGCCGGGATCGCGGCCGGCACGCCGGCATGCATCAGATTGCCGTGCTGCTCCAGCAAATGCGCCACCTTGCCATCGGCACCCCAGCGCCGGTACAGCGCCACCGCATCCTGCAGGAACGTGACGGCCACACGGGGCTGGTCCTGCTCGAGCCAGAACTGAGCGCACAGTTCGTTGGCCAGCGCCTCGATATGAAGATACCCGCTAGCATGCGCCGCGTCGATCGCTTGCCGGTAACAGCGCAGTGCCAGCGGCATGTCATGCCGGTAGCGCGCCAGTTCGGCCTGCACCAGCGAGTCATTGGCACCATGGTTGGCCGGGTTGAGCTGTGCCCAGCCGGCCAGTAGCAGATGATGCGCGCTGATCCGGACCAGCAAGGCGTCGGCATCGGCGCGCTGCGGCTGCCGCTGCAACGCACGCAGCCAGATCAACGCGACATAGAAAGTAGTTTCCGGCACCTTGGCCTGGCCACGCAAAATCTGCACGACCAGGCCCATCTGTCCGGCCAGCTCTTCGGCGTCCGTCGTATCGAACAGGTAGGCATTGCGGATTTTGCCCTGGTAAAAATAAGCCTGGTACAAGCGCGAACTGCCATAGCGTTCGAGGAATCCAGCCTCGCTGAAATCGCCATCGTCGTAACTGTCGGCGCGGCGGGTCAGGCCCATCAGGCACCGCGCGGGCTGCAGCGCACCGGCAATCGTGCACTCGACCATGTCAAGCTGGCCGTTGCTGCGCATGATGGCCAGATCCCTTGTGCTGGCTTGCAGCAGGTCGGGCAAATAGTGGCCGAGGATGAGCCGGTCGGTGGCCCGCACCGCCGCCACCACGCCGACATTGACGAAGTCGCCGCTGTCGCGGGCATCGCGGAAGGCGTCATCGTAGAGCCCGATCGAACGGGCCAGCGGCCGCGTCCAATGACTGATCATCGCGCCGAACATCAGGCCGGTCAGCACGCGCGCCTGCATGTTGGTGCCGCGATTGGCCAGTTCCATCGCCATCGCGCCGAAGCGATAACTGCGCTCGTCGTGATAGGCATCGGCCAGAAAAAAAGCAAACGCGACATACGCCACCGGCGTGAACTCGCTATTGCCCTTCTGGTGCGACAGGCGCGTCATCGACACCACCATCGTCATGCTCAGATCCTGCTGGCCGGCGTAATAACTGGCTTGCCACAGGCGCTGCATCAGCTGCATCGTGGCGCGTGCGCGCGGATCGTCCATCGCGCCGGCATCAAGCAGCGCGTTCACATCGCTGTCGCCGAAGTGCTTCTTGATATCGGCAACAATGTCGGCGATACCGGCTTTGAGCAAGATACTGTCGTCCCCGAATGTCAGGCCGAGCAAAGCCAGTCCTTCGCGCAGCAGGTCGATTGCTTCGGACAGGCGTCCCTGCAGCTGGTACTGGCCGGCCTGCTGGGTGATGCAACGAATGGCCTGTAATGCATCGGTGCAGTGGGCCCGCACCAGCGGATAGATCGCTTCGGCCTGCGCGAACTGGTTGCACAGGCAGGCGGTTTCGGCGGCGCCGAGCTGCAGGTCAAGCATTAATGCGGGATGGCGTTGCCAGGCATGGTCGGGCAGCAGCGTGATGCCGATATCCATGTGGCGGGAGGCGGCCTCGAAAGCCGCTGCACCGCGCGCCTTGATGCCGGCGCGGTAATTGAGTCCGGCCAGGTGCAACGATTCGGACGCATCGAGGATGCCGTCGCGTCCGGCATTGAGCTGGGCGACGATGGCGAACAGGCGCGTGTCGAGATCGGCGTCGGTCGTGTGGCGCAGCAGCTCCCGGCCGATCTGCAAATGACTGGCCGCGCGTGCGGCACTATCGGCGCTGGCATAGGCGGCCTGCTGCACCCGATCATGCAGGAATCGATAGCGCACCTGCGTGTCGCCCTCCTCCCGGTTGACGCTCTTGTACTGCTGGCCCAGCGGGTGCACCAGACCCGCCTGCAAGGCCGGCCACAGATCCTGCTGCGTCTGCCAGCCCGACTGCGCGCTGACCACCGCCAGCGTATCGAGGTCGAACTGGTTGCCGATGCAGGCTGCCAACTCCAGCAAATGCCGCGCCGGCAGCGGCAGGCGGCGGATCCGCTCCAGCATCAGATCGATCACGTTATCGGTGTAATCGGCATTGGCAATGGCGGCCTGATCCCAATCCCAGCTATTGGTCTCGTGGCGATAATGCAGGTGGCCGGCGTCATGGATCGCGTGCAGGAACTGGTTCAGGAAAAACGGATTGCCCCGGGTTTTCTGAAAACACAGCGTGATCAATGCCGCGCCGTGATCCGGCATCACCCGCAAGGTGTCGGTCACCACCCGTCCGACCTGAATCCCGTCGAGCGGCATCAGCGTCAGCACGTCCACTGGAAAGCCGTCCTTTTCCAGGCGCTCGCGCAGCGCCGTCAGCGGATGCAAAGCATCGACTTCGTGATCGCGGTAGGCACCCACACACAACAGATAGCGCTCCTGCGGTGTGCGCATCAGCAGTTCCAGCATCGCCAGCGTTGGCGTATCGACCCATTGCAGATCGTCGAGAAAAATCACCATCGGCCGGTTTGCCGCTGAAAACACGCCGACGAAACAGCGGAACAGCCGGTTCAGCCGGTGCTGCGATTCCACCGGCGGCAAGGCAATCACCGCGTCGGTCGGCCCGACGATCAGCGCCAGTTCGGGGATCAGCGCGACGATCACGCCGATCTGCGTGCCGAGTGCGTCATGCAAGGCGTTGGCCCACTGGCGCAGTTGCAGTTCCGGTTCGCACAACAGTTGCCGCACCAGCTCCTGGAAGGCCTGCACCAGCGACGCATACGGCACATCGCGCCGGAACTGGTCACATTTACCGGCAATGAAAAATCCGCCCTGCGCGACGATGGGCTGATGCACTTCGTGGATCAGTACCGACTTGCCGACACCCGAGTAACCCGCCACCAGCAGCAGTTCTGCCGGACCGGCGCTGGCGCGTGCAAAGGCGCTCAGCAGCGCCGCCGTCTCCGGCTCACGTCCGACTAAAGTTTGCGGTATCAAAAAATGACCGCTCTGATCCGACAGTGTGAACGCCGTGGCGGGCAGCGCTGAATGCGCGATGCTACGGCACTGCGTCAGGTCGCGGATCAGTCCCGGCAATCCCTGATAACGCTGATCGGCATTTTTTTGCAGCAGACGCTGGACAATCGTCAGCAAGGGTCCGGGCAGTGCGGCCAGCGCCGGCAACGACCAGTCGGGTTCGAGCGCGATGTGGCTGTGTACCAGTTCCATCGCATCGGTGGCCGCGAACGCCGGCTGCCCGCTCAGCAGTTCGTAAAAGGTCGCGCCCAGCGCGTAATAGTCAGCGCGGTAGTCAACCAGGCGGTTCATCCGGCCGGTCTGTTCCGGTGCCATGTAGCGCAAGGTGCCTTCGAGCGAGGCCGGATGATCGACCCGCGCCAGTTCCTGTCCCAGCTCGCTGGCGATGCCAAAATCGATCAGCTGCAACAAGCCGCATTGCGGGTTCCAGATCAGATTGGAGGGATTGATATCCTTGTGCACGATACCGTTGCCATGCACGACCTGAAGAGCCGCACAGAGCTGCAAGGCGATCTCAAAAAAATCATCGAG